>NZ_MUFA01000017.1:0-81786 GCF_001995955.1 Salinivibrio sp. PR6
ATGTTATTCTCTATAATTTCTTCAGTAATGTTATTCTCTATAATTTCTTCAGTATTAACTTTAATATTTGTATAAGCAACAGCGCCAGCCATGATCATTGATATCAACGCAAAAAAAATCATCACCGCAGGTAATTTCTTTTTAATCGAAACATTTTCCATCATAAGTTTAGTCTCTTGATCAATGAGTTATGTGTTTTCTGGTTTCATAGAATGTAGATTTTTTTAACTCCTTGATTTAAGAATCGCTTTTTTCGCAAACGTTATTAATTCTCTCACAATAATAGCCACTTTAAATTTCCCGCAATATCTATACATGACCGCGCTCCAAAGTGGATAATATAATGTAGGCGTTGTTGATAAAATTATCCACCTAACGCACTGATCCCATTAGGATTAATTCCATTAATCAACTCGGTAACTAACAGGCATACCGAGTCTTATGACTTTGTTCATCGCTTTCACGTTGGCCAATGCTTCGCCAACTTGTGCATTGTAATCACGCAGTGTCAGTTGTGGACTGAGTAATTTTTTGTATCGATACATCCCAGTTTCTGACAGAGAGCGTTGGTGGTAATTTTCTTCTCGTTTCAAGTCTTCCAAATTATTCGACTTTAAGGCGCTAACGGCTGCATTGCGAGGGTGGCCGTCCTCCCAGTACCCCGCATTATTGTGCGGTGGAATGGTCGGTTTGATGCCTTTTCTCCTGAGCACTTGATGACATGCCTTGGTATCATAAGCGCCGTCAGCACTGACCACTTCATGTGTACTGTCATCAATCGCGAGATGCAGCTTGCGCCAAACACGGCGTTTTTCCTGGCCATGTTTGCGCATTTTCCACTCCCCTTCGCCGAACACTTTTAAACCGGTGGCATCAATGACGACGTGAGCAACGGGCCCACGACTGGGTAATCGATAGTGAACCTCAACGATCTTTGCTCGTTTGCTGATACAACTATATGACGGCGACTTCAGCGGCACATCCATCAGGCCAAATATCGAGTCGAGAAAGCCTTGCTGGGCGCGAAGAGGGAGCTTGAAAATACCTTTAACCATCAGCGCTGTTTCAATGGCACCATCGGTAAACGTAAAGCCTCTACCTCGTTTGCCATGGTGTTCTTTGCAGTGCCAAGTCTGGATAGCGGCGTCATCAACCCAAAAGGTAATCGAACGCGAAGAGGGAGCTTGAAAATACCTTTAACCATCAGCGCTGTTTCAATGGCACCATCGGTAAACGTAAAGCCTCTACCTCGTTTGCCATGGTGTTCTTTGCAGTGCCAAGTCTGGATAGCGGCGTCATCAACCCAAAAGGTAATCGAACCACGGTTAATCAATGCTTGTTTGTATTGCTTCCAATTGCTGATTTTGTACTTGGCTTTGCTCATCATCTGTGACCTGTTTTGAAGCTTTGATGATCTGATCGCGGCTCGGATGATAAGTTCAATGATTTAGGAAACAACGCTGATCCAGTCACCTAATCTTCCCTTTTTATCAAGGAGTATATATCATGTTCATAATACTTGCTTAAACAATACGGCGTTGTTGATCAGATTATTCACTTAATGCACTGATCCCATAGGGATTTCTACCATCAATCAACTCGGTAACTAATAGACATACCAAGCCTTATGACTTTGTTTATCGCTTTCACGTTGGCCAATACTTCTCCAACTTGGGCAGGCGTTGTTGATCAAATCATTCACCTAACGCACTGATCCCAATGGGAATTTCTCCCATCAATCAACTCGATAGCTAACAGGCATACCGAGTCTTATGACTTTGTTCATCACTTTCACGTTGGCTAATGCTTCGCCAACTTGTGCATCGTAATTGGGCTGGGTTAGTTTAGGGATGGTTAACGTTTTGTATCGAGACATGCCGGTTTCTGACAGAGAGCGTTGGTGATAGCCTTCTTCTCGTTTCCAGTCTTCCAAATTGCCCGATTTCAAGTCGTTGACGGCTGCATTGCGAGGATGGTCGTCCTCCCAATAGCCCGCATTGCTGCGCGGTAGAATGGTCGGCTTAATGCCTTTTCTCCTGAGCACTTGATGGCACGCCTTGGTATCATAAGCGCCGTCAGTCAGCACTGTCTTGGGCAATTTTTCTGCGTAACGGGTTGAACAGCGTTGGTAGGGCTTCATTGTCGCCAGCAGACGCTAAGCTAACGACGGCAGAAATCACTTCATGTGTACTGTCGTCAATCGCAAGGTGCAGCTTGCGCCAAACACGGCGTTTTTCCTGGCCATGTTTGCGCATTTTCCACTCCCCTTCGCCGAACACTTTTAAACCGGTGGCATCAATGACGACGTGAGCAACGGGCCCACGACTGGGTAATCGATAGTGAACTTCCACTGTCTTTGCCCGTTTGCTAATACAGCTGTATGACGATGACTTTAGCGGCACATCCATCAGGCCAAATATCGAGTCGAGAAAGCCTTGCTGGGCGCGAAGAGGGAGCTTGAAAATACCTTTAACCATCAGCGCTGTTTCAATGGCACCATCGGTAAACGTAAAGCCTCTACCTCGTTTGCCATGGTGTTCTTTGCAGTGCCAAGTCTGGATAGCGGCGTCATCAACCCAAAAGGTAATCGAACCACGGTTAATCAATGCTTGTTTGTATTGCTTCCAATTGCTCTGTGACCTGTTTTGAAGCTTTGATGATCTGATCGCGGCTCGGATGATAAGTTCACTGATTTAGGNGCGAAGAGGGAGCTTGAAAATACCTTTAACCATCAGCGCTGTTTCAATGGCTTTAACCATCAGCGCTGTTTCAATGGCACCATCGGTAAACGTAAAGCCTCTACCTCGTTTGCCATGGTGTTCTTTGCAGTGCCAAGTCTGGATAGCGGCGTCATCAACCCAAAAGGTAATCGAACCACGGTTAATCAATGCTTGTTTGTATTGCTTCCAATTGCTGATTTTGTATTTGGCTTTGCTCATCATCTGTGACCTGTTTTGAGGTTTTGATGATCTGATCGCGGCTCGAATGATAAGTTCAATGATTTAGGAAACAACGCCCAAAAACGCCGATTACAATTTTAATTTGATCAGTACGTTAGCTGAATGATTTGATCAACAACGGCTATGGGTATGGCGAAAATGGATGACATTAACTACTTTTAGTAAACAACGCTTATAAAAAGGAAGTGTCATCAAAATGAGAGATAAATTATTGATCAAATTTATTTTTCCTATCTTTCTACTTGGTACCCCTATTATGGTTACGGCCGAGACCCTTACGATAGCCTACGGTAAAAGTAAACCACCTTTCGTTACAAAAAGCTGTGATGATGGTATAGAGGTTGACCTAGCTCGCGAAGCCTTCCAACGCGCAAATTATAAGATCGAGGAGTTTTGTATGGTAAATAGGCGGATGATTTATTCTTATGTAAACGGTACTATAGATGCAGGTGTCAGTGTCCCTAATGATGAAAAGGGGATGTTTTACACTGAAGTGTTTAGTAGCTTTGAAAACCTTGTAGTTACTCGAACAAGTGACTATATCATTATTGATTCAATTGCCGACCTCGGTCATATCTCGTCAGTAGCTTGGAATAACGCCCAAGCTGTCCTAGGTGACGAATTTGCCGAGGTAGTTCGCAATAACCCAAAATATCGAGAGCATGTTAGCCAGATTGCTCAAGTAAAAATGTTCTTGTCCGGTCGAGTAGACGCCATAATTATTGATAAGAATATTTTCCTATGGCTGACCAATAAGCTGATTGAAAGTGGAGAGCTTAGTAATATAAACACGACATTTACCTATCATCGAATATTCTCGGAAACTGTGAATTACTATATTGGTTTCAGTAATGAAAAGCATGCAAAAAAGATAAATGATGCACTACAGTCGATGCGCAGAGACGGGACTTACCAAGAAATTATCGATAGTTATATACCCAATTAGCTTTCAGTTCCACTGCTGAAAGCAGGGCAAGCGCATGAGTGTTTATTTTTCAACCATCGCCGGCACGCGGATTCAACCGCGAAGTGCACACTCTCATCTGCAGCCTGACATAACTTGTTAAAGATAACGCTAGGCTGCCTAAAACCAAGGCATTTTCTTGGTCGAGAATTCAAACGTGCCACAGCTTGCATCACCTCTTCTTCAGTGATTTCACGAAGGTTAGTGCCCTTGGGAATATACTGCCTGAGCAGCCCGTTAGTGTTTTCGTTTAAACCTCGCTCCCGGGGCGAATAAGGGTGAGCAAAGTAAATTTCTGTCTCTAATGCCTCGGCTATTGCCTTGTGTCCGACAAATTCTGAACCATTATCTGCTGTGATTGAGTGCTCATGCGCGGCGTACGGTCGAAGTAGCTCAATGGTGGCATCACAGACGACATCAGCGTTTTTGCTGCTCCCCTTTTTTGCCAAGTAAAAGCGACTGGTTCGTTCAGCAATAGTGACAAGCGCGCCTGTGCCGTGTTTCCCCAAAACAGTATCGATTTCCCAGTCACCAAAACGCTCGCGAGTATCAACAATGGCTGGCCGCTCATCGATAGAGACGGGGTCTAGTATCACACAGCGCTTGCTTGTTTTGCCCTTACGATAGCGTTTGTGCTCTTGGCGCAATGATTTATATAATTTGCCGCCAGCCGCTTTATCCGTTGCCACATATTGGTAAATCCATTCATGGCTGACAGGCATGCCCAACCTCGTGCTCACATGGCTAATCTGCTCTGGGCTCCAATCAACGTTTAGGCAGAGGTTAACAAAGCCGATTGTCATAGAAGGGATGCGCCTTTTGGCGGCATGGATACGTCGACTTGTCGCTAGCTGTTGAGCTTGAGCGGGCTCGTAACGGCCGTCTGGTAATCGGTTCCTACTTAGCTCTCTCGATATTGTTGATTTTGACTTACAAAGGGTTTCGGCAATGACTGTTTGTGAACAGCCACGGTCCAAAAGGACAGAAATCTGGTATCGTTGTCCTTCGGTCAACTGCTGGTAGCTCATGGTAATCACGTTTTGATTTTGGCGATGAGAAGCGTACCACTATCAACAGTTGACTTCCTCTCGCCAGTTTAACCATGAGTGTTGCACTTATTATCTGAATTCAGGGCTGTCCAAATTTCGGGCTCCACTTCATGTTGTCTCAATATTGAGTCGAACAGTATTTGAACATCTCTGGTATCCTGAATACATAAAACCATTCCGCTGAGATCATGCTAGGCTTAGCGTTAAACTATTTTCCTTTTTGTACAAGTTAAAGAGTCCGAACTATGAAATCTATCTCGCTTACTCGCAACGTAAATGTCGAAAATGTCCAAGGAAATGGCGAGCTGCTCGTAAATGGCGCACCAATGACAGTGACCGAAGGCATGTCCTTTCCGCCAGGTACCGAGCTGACCCTGCCTGATAGCAGTGAGGCTGTCGTTGTACTCAGCGACGGAACGTTATTAGCGATTGATCCTGAAGGAGGCCAGCCAGGTGCACTGTTAGATGGGTTGCCGCAAGATGTTCAAGATGAAATAGCCGAGATTCAGCAACAAATCCTTGATGATGAAAGCGAGATCACCATCGACGATGACCAAGCGACGGCCGCTGGTGGCGACGATACAGCGGGCAGTGGTTCATGGAGTTATGTCAATGTTGCGCGTGATGGAAGCGAGACCATTGCTGGAGCGGGATTTGATAGTGAGTCGATTGCCAACAACGTAGGCGCGATTGGTAGCGAGGCAGAAGGAGAAGTGAGGGGGGGGACTAACACCACTGCACCCAGCACACCAGATTTATCAGCCCCAGGCGAAGGTGGCGATAGCAGCAACAGCATCGCGTTCGACGATGCCGATGGCCTGATCAACGAGAGCGAACAAACCTCCGTGACCTTCAGCGGCACGGTGGAAGACGGTGCGACGATAGACAGCATCGTGATCAGCGACGGCGACGCCAACACGGCCGACATCACCGTGGATGCGAACGACATCAGCGTGGATGGCAGCAACAGCATCGCGTTCGACGATGCCGATGGCCTGATCAACGAGAGCGAACAAACCTCCGTGACCTTCAGCGGCACGGTGGAAGACGGTGCGACGATAGACAGCATCGTGATCAGCGACGGCGACGCCAACACGGCCGACATCACCGTGGATGCGAACGACATCAGCGTGGATGGTGATGGCAACGTGACCGTCATAGGCCAAGACGTGAGCAGCCTGGCCGATGGCGAGCTGACGGTGACAGTGACGGTGACCGATGAAGCCGGAAACCAGGGCAGCKTGGATGACACCGCGACGCTGGATACGGTGGCCCCAGGCGAAGGTGGCGATAGCAGCAACAGCATCGCGTTCGACGATGCCGATGGCCTGATCAACGAGAGCGAACAAACCTCCGTGACCTTCAGCGGCACGGTGGAAGACGGTGCGACGATAGACAGCATCGTGATCAGCGACGGCGACGCCAACACGGCCGACATCACCGTGGATGCGAACGACATCAGCGTGGATGGCAGCAACAGCATCGCGTTCGACGATGCCGATGGCCTGATCAACGAGAGCGAACAAACCTCCGTGACCTTCAGCGGCACGGTGGAAGACGGTGCGACGATAGACAGCATCGTGATCAGCGACGGCGACGCCAACACGGCCGACATCACCGTGGATGCGAACGACATCAGCGTGGATGGTGATGGCAACGTGACCGTCACAGGCCAAGACGTGAGCAGCCTGGCCGATGGCGAGCTGACGGTGACCATGACGGTGACTGATGAAGCCGGAAATCAGGGCAGCGTGGATGACACCGCGACGTTGGATGCGGGCAATGGCAATGACCTACCGACTATCGACTTGAATGCGGTCGGCGATGGCAACCTCAGCGCGAGCGAAGCGGATGCGGTGACGTTGGACGGTACCACTGACCACGTCGAAGCCGGTCAGACAGTGACCTTGACCGTGACCGACAGCCAAGGCAACACCGCCGAGTTCGAGGCGACCGTTGAAGGGGACGGTACGTTCAGCACCACGGAAGATCTCAGCGAAGCGGGTCTGGTAGATGGCGACATCACCGTGAAAGCGGAGGTGACAGATACCGCGGGCAACCCAGCGAGCGACGAAGAAACCGCGACGTTGGATACTGTGGCCCCAGGCGAAGGTAGTGATAGTAGCAACAGCATCCAATTCAACGATGGTGGTGATGGCTTTATTAATAAGGCTGAACATACCGACGTAACGTTGAGCGGAACTGTGGAAGACGGGGGAACGATTGAAAGTATTATCATTACCGATAGCCAAGGTGGCAGTGTCATCGTGGCTGATAGCGACATTAGTGTAGATGCGAATGGCAACGTTATGGTCAGTGGACAAGATTTAAGTAGAACTTGTTTACAAGATGGTGAATTGACTGTGACTATGACGGTGACCGATGACGCAGGTAACCAGGGTAGCGTAGATGACACCTCTACGCTGGATACCGTAGCTCCGGGCGAAGGGGGTGATGGTGGTTGTAGTTGGATAGCGTTTGATGATGTCGATAGCCTAATAAACGCGAGTGAACAACGTGATGTGACTTTCACAGGTGCCGTAGAAGACGGGATAACAGTTGAAAGTATTATCATTACCGATAGCCAAGGAGGTAGTGTCACTGTGGTGGACAGCGACATTAGTGTAGATGCGAATGGCAACGTTATGGTCAGTGGACAAGATGTCAGTGGTCTGGCCGAGGGCGAGTTGACCGTGACCATGACTGTGAGTGATGGTTATGGAAACAATGATCGAGAGGAGGATACCGCGATATTAGATACAGTAGCCCCAGGTGAAGGTGGCGATAGCAGCAACAGCATCGCGTTTGACGATGCCGATGACCTGATCAACGAGAGCGAACAAACCTCCGTGACGTTCAGCGGCACGGTGGAAGCTGACGCGACCATCAACAGCATCGTGATCACCGACGGCCAGGGTGGCAGCGTCACCGTGGGCGAGAACAACATCAGCGTGGATGGTGAAGGCAACGTGACCGTCACAGGCCAAGATCTGAGCGAGCTGGCCGATGGCGATTTGACGGTGACCATGACGGTGACCGATGAAGCCGGAAACCAGGGCAGCGTGGATGACACCGCGACGCTGGATACATACGCGGATGCCGGCACAGTGAGCGTGAACAACATTACCAGCGATGACGTGATCAACGCGCAAGAAGCGGGTGCAACCATCACGGTCACCGGCAGCGCGAGCGGCGGCGACATCGCCCAAGGGGATACCGTTGCGATGATCATCAACGGTGAAGACTACACCACCACCGTGGATGAAAACGGCGAGTGGAGCGTGGACGTGGCCGGCAGCGACCTTGAGGCGGACACCGAGTTCGACGTGGTGGTGAGTTCGACAGATGCAGCGGGCAACACCGTTGACAGCACCGCTACCTCCACACATACAGTTGAGGCTAACGACCCAACTATAAATCTTTACCCTATTAACAATACTAATCCAGGTGATATAAAGGCTGATTCAGTGCGTCTGATGGGCTCAACCACTAACGTGGAGCCTGGTAGTTGGGTGGACTTTGAAATCACCGATAGTGTTGGGAAGTCTAAAACATTCTTGGCCAAAGTAGATGACAACGGTGTTTTCGTTGCTAAAGTGGACTTGAGCGATTTTAATGATGGAGAGTTCACTGCTATTGCTAAAGTTCGAGGCACTACAGCTAGTGATACTGAGAAAGCGATTCTCGATAGTGGCGCCGACATTCCGACCATCGATCTTGTCTCTATTGGGGATGGTGAAATCAACGGTGATGAAGCGGATTCGGTGAGGTTGTCCGGCACAACTAATAACGTTGAAGAGGCGCAATTAGTTTTCTTGACGGTGACTGACACTCAAGGAAACAATACACAATTTGCGACCATTGTGATGAAGGATGGTACGTTTAGCGTTGATGTGAATTTGGCTGACTCAGGTTTGGTTGATGGCGAAATCACCGTGAAAGCGGACGTAGAAGATAAGAGCGGTAAGTCTGCTAGTGATGAAGAATCTGCAATGTTATCTATTGGGGTGTCCGATGGGTTATCAATAGACGTTTCTTTGTCTGAACTACCTAATGATTATCATCCTGCTGACTTGTTACTAAACAGTAATGTGGCGAGTGACTTTGACCAAATAGAGAGGGTTACTAATAATGGTTCACCCAATAGATCCACAGGTGAGGGGAATGATCTCATTATTGATGAGTCTGTGACAGGCTCATATACATGGCAAGGGAATGGCGGTGATGACGTCTTTATCTCACGAAATGATGAGTCTTCTGCAATCAGGGTATACATGGGTGGTAGTGGAGAAGACACTATTTATTTACCTGGCGACCGAAGCGAGTATAAGTTAGGCCTTCTCAATAATAGCGAGTGGGTTCGGTTTATTGGATTAAATGATTCGAGTTACCATGATGTAAATAGTGTTGAGAGCATTTACTTCGCAGATGGAAAGTATGAGATTAGTAATGGTCAACTCAATAAAGTAGCAGATCTGGTTCAGCTTAACGTGGATGTAGATTTAAATGATGACGACGGTTCTGAGCAGATAGTATCGGTGATTATTTCTGGTATGCCTGAAGGAGGCAGTGTCCCAGTCGGGGAACAACTAGCATCCGGTGATTGGGAAGTACCCTTGGATGCGCTGCAACCACAGCAGAGTAGTGATGATAGCTTCTCTGTGGTTGTTGAGCTTCCTGAAGGTGGGGCTTCAGATATTTCAGTTACAGTTGGAGCTCAAGAAGTTGATAGTGACGGTAACGCTGTCGATGAACCGAAATATGCATCAGGAGAGCCCGGTTCAACTGTTATATCGTCATCTAACCCGAACCAGGATAATTCATTGGAAGGCCGAGATGGTGACGATGTCGTGCTCGGTGATAAAGGTGGTGTAGACAATAGCTTCACGCCTGGTACGAATTACAACATAGCATTAATTGTTGATTCATCCGGAAGCATGCAAGACCCGTTGGAGAAAGGAAGTATCACATCAAAAATCGATGTGCTAAAAGCGTCATTAAAATCGATGCTGAAAGATATATCGGGCCACTCTGGTAATATTAATCTCGCGTTGGTCGATTTTAATAAATACGCAGAGGTAGAAATTGATGTAGATGACTTTACTGGGCTTACAGACCAGGAATTTAATGCGCGTATACTAAACGCAATTGACGGAATACAGTCAAATGAGGGTACTAACTACGAGGCTGCGTTTACTACAACAACCGAATGGTTTAATAATCAGTCAGGAGTAAATACGAAAAACTTAACGTTCTTCTTAACTGATGGTCGACCCACCTACTCAACAAGCAGCGGCTTACAATCAGGAGATGTAACTGAGGGCGTTGAGGTGGCTGACGCAATCAATGCTTATAAGCAACTAGAAAAACAATCTGAGGTTCGAGCTATAGGCATCGGCGATGACATAGCTACAGAGATATTGATGAACTTCGATAGTAGTTCTACACAGCCACAAACGGTGTTTAATTTTGAAAATGGGAACATCAATGGGCTTGATTTTAGTAGCCATAAGGACACCATAGACGCTGGAAATGGAGTGCTTAGCTTGACTGATTATCAGCATCTTGATATTAAGCATCCTTTTTGGATTAGTGATACCTTTAGTTTTGATGTTGGCGGGAAACTATCTTTCAACGCTGAGATACCTAAATACGGGGAACTTCGTTGGTGGGTATACACAGAGAGCGGCGTTCTTGTGCGCGAGGGACTCATTGAGTCCGATGGTTCTATGGAGGCATATCTAGCTGAAGGTCGTTACCAGTTACGAATTGAGTACCAAGGTGAGTTGTATCTTGAATCAACAGCGAATATAAATGATCTCAATTACACACCAGCTGATAACGTTGAGGTAGTTTATACTGCAGATGACTTAAAAGCTGCGCTTGAAGGAGGTGAGACGGTTATAGCGCCGCTAGAGGTAGGTGATGATGAGCTTAAAGGCGGCGCTGGTGATGATATATTATTTGGTGATGCGATTAACACCGATAATCTCCCTTGGGCTGAAAACGGTCTGACGCGGCCAGAATCGTTACCAGAAGGCTCTGGCGTAGACGCGCTAACTACATTCTTAGAGATGAAGAATGGAGCGGCACCCTCGGATTTAGAGCTGTATCAGTACATTAAAGATAACCACGCGTTATTTAATGTCGATGGTGATATCCGAGGTGGCGACGATATCTTAGAGGGTGGAGAGGGTAATGATATTCTCTACGGCCAAGGCGGTGATGACACACTCATTGGTGGGCGAGGTGAAGACACATTAATCGGTGGTACTGGTAGCGATAAATTCCAGTGGTCTCTGGAGGATATGCCATCTTCTACCGACGTTGATGGGTCAGAAACCGATGTTATCATTGATTTTGATAATCAAGGAGATACCCAAGATACCCTTGAGTTTGTCGGTGACTTAACGCAGCTTGTCAAAGAAGGTCAGGTATCGATTTCATGGCAAACCACAGACAGTGGTGAGGCAGAGGGCACGCTCACTATCGGTATTGATGCCGATGGTGATAGTGATAAGGATCAGCAGATTGATGTTGAAGGTCTGAATGTCGTCACTAGCGGTAGTCAGGAAGAAGTGGTTATTAATACTTTAATAAATGGAGAGAAAGGAGAACTTAGGTTGACGAAAGGCAGTGAAAATGCAGAGCTGTCGATAGGAGAAAATTCAGTTTTAGATATTAAAGTTGATAACTCTGACTGGTAAGGCGGTCTCTCAGGTAGCGGCACAGCGCCGCTACCTGTTTTTATAAACAAAAAGAGAGAGATGTGTGTCTAACAAATTAGATGATAGTCAATCATTGCAGTGGCAAATCTCAGCAGGAGAACAATTCGTTGACGATCCCTTGTTGGATTGCTTGGTATTGCTTACTGAACACTATGGTACACCCTGTTCGGGCGACGCGTTAGTCGCGGGCTTGCCGATGACTAATGCGTTACTCACTCCGGATATGTTTCCGCAAGCGGCGGGCCGAGCGGGTCTTGCCGCCCGTTTGTCACGCCGTAACCTGGATAACTTGGGGCCGTTATTACTCCCTTGCGTGTTACTGTTAGCGAACCAAAAAGCCTGTGTGCTGCGTGAGATTGATAATGAGGCAGGTACTGCCCTGATTCAGTTACCAGAAAATGGTGGCGAACAAACCATGCAGCTTGAAGCCCTTGAGGCGATGTATGTGGGTTACTGCTTTTTGATCAAGCGGCAATATCGCGGCGATCAATCGGTCGACTTGCACCTTCACGACAATAAAATCCACTGGTTTTGGCAAACGGTCAAAGACGCAGCACCTATCTATCGCGATGCGTTATTAGCCTCTGTGCTAGTGAACCTATTCGCGCTGGTCTCGCCGTTGTTCGTGATGAACGTCTACGACAAAGTCGTCCCTAATTTGGCGTTTGAGTCCTTGTGGGTGTTAGCCAGTGGCGCGACGCTTGCTTATTGTTTTGACTTTTTAATGCGCAAGCTTCGTTCATATATGATTGATATGGCGGGTAAGAAGGTCGACATTATCGTCTCCTCTCGCCTGTTCGCGCGGCTGATGGGCACACCGCTTGTCAATCGAGGAAGTAGTGTCGGTGCAACCGCAAAGCAGTTGGGTGAATTCGACTCAGTGCGCGATATGCTGACGTCAGCTACTATCACGACCTTGGTGGACCTCCCGTTTGCCGTCTTTTTTGTTGCCATTATCTATTTGGTGGCCGGGGATCTTGCGATCGTCCCTGTCGTGGCGGGTCTATTAATCTTAGGGTATACCGTCTCGGTGCAGCCTAAACTACGTGCGGCCATTGAAGAGAGTAACAAGTACGCGTCCGAGCGCCATGGCCATTTGATCGAAAGTCTCTCGGCACTAGAGGGCGTTAAAGCCAGTGGTGCGGAAGGGATTGTGCAGCGTAGTTGGCAACAAATGACCGCGCATACAGCCAATTGGAACTTTAAAGTCAAACAAATCACCAATAATGTCTCTTACATTGCTACCTTTATCACCCAAATGATGGCAATTGCGGTGGTGATCCTGGGGGTATACCGGGTGGCGGACGGGGATATCTCCATGGGCGGGATCATCGCTGCAGTGATGCTTTCCAGCCGGGCGGTGTCACCGATGGCGCAAATGGCCAGCTTGCTCAATCGTTGGAATCAAACCAGTACGTCACTGCGGCAGCTAAATGCGATGATGGAGCAAGAGGACGAATTTGCTGACAAAGGACACTTGGTCAGTCGCAAGCGCTTAAAAGGCGAGCTCAGTGCGGATAATCTGGCTTTTAACTATCCAGAGACAGAAAAGCCTGCCCTATATCCGCTTAACTTTCGGATTCAACCGGGAGAGGTGATTGCCATCTTGGGGAAGAATGGCTCAGGAAAAACAACCTTACTGAAGCTGTTAGCGGGGCTTTTTCAACCTAACCAAGGTAGCTTACGGTTTGATGGTGTGGATAGTCGCCAAATACACCCTTCAGACCTTCGTCGCAACGTGGGCTATTTGGCGCAGGATGTGACGCTGTTCCACGGCACTATTCGCGAAAACATCATGTTTGGAACACGCCAAGTGACCGAACACCAACTGATGCGTGCGGTTCAGCTGTCAGGCGTGAGTTTGTTCACTGCGCAAGATCATGAAGGCTTAGACAAACAAGTCGGGGAGCGCGGTGAAAGACTGTCTCGTGGCCAACGGCAAGCGGTTTCTTTGGCGCGAGCATTACTTAACGAACCCCCCATGCTCGTCATGGATGAGCCGACGGCCAGCCTAGATGCACATGCCGAAAACCAGTTTATTAAAGCGATGGAAGTCGCTGCGAAGTCGCGCACCTTGGTCATGGTGACACACAATATGACCCTCCTTAACATGGCGCAGCGTGTGATTGTGATGGATAAAGGTCGAATTGTAATGGATGGCCCGCGCGATAAGGTATTGAGCAAGCTCAATAAAGGGAGTGTGTAATGGGCAAAATGGTTAAAAAAACGAGTCAACCCACCGATCTCGACATGGTTGATGACGTTTATGGCGCCATGATGACAGACACGCCGTTCAAGTACAGAGCCGTCGTTTGGGTGGCTTTGCTCCTTATCGTCAGTTTTATTGTTTGGGCCGCTTTTGCTGAGCTTGATCGTGTGACGCGCGGCAATGGCAAGGTTATTCCGCCGTCTCATGTTCAGCTTATTCAGAGCCTAGATGGTGGCATCTTACAAGCCATGTATGTGGATGAAGGTCAACTGGTTGAAAAAGGGATGCCTTTAGCGCGTATTGATGACACACGCTTTCGCTCTGACCTTGCTCAACAAGAGCAAGAGGTCGATAGCCTGCGCGCGTCGGTGACGCGGATGTACCATGAGCTTGATAGTGTCACGCTACAACCGGCCAGTCAGCCGTGGCAACAACAAATCGATATCACCATGCGGCCTATGACGTTTCCTAATGAATTAACCAGCAGAAAACCGAATTTGGTTGCACGACAAAAATCGGAATACCGCAGTCGACTTGAGAGTCTCAGTAACCAATTAGAAATCCAAGCTCGTCAAGTTGTACAAAAAAAACAAGAGCTGGAAGAGGTTGCCTCTAAAATAAAAACCTTGAGCAACTCGATGTCAATTATGCAGCGTGAGATCAATATCACACGTCCTTTAGTGGAAAAGAAGATTGTCTCAGAAGTGGAACTTCTCAAACTAGAAAGACAGATCAATGATATGGACGGTGAGCTGACCAACTTAAAGCTTTCGCGGCCAAAGGTAAAAGCCTCATTGAATGAAGCGATATTAAAACGCCGAGAAGCGGCTTTGCAATTTATCAGTGAAACACGGGCTAAACTGAGTGAAACAGAAGCACGTTTATCACGATTAACAGAAGCGAAAGTAGGCGCTCAAGACAAGGTGAATAAAGCGGTTATCACCTCTCCGGTTGATGGCACGGTGAAAACAATACATATTAATACCCTCGGTGGGGTTGTGGATCCGGGCGAAGATGTGATTGAAATTGTGCCAGCAGAAGATCAGCTGCTCGTCGAAGTGAAAATTTTGCCAAAAGATATCGCCTTTCTTCATCCTGGCCTGCCAGCGGTGGTGAAATTAACCGCCTATGACTTTACTCGTTACGGCGGCCTGGACGGCACCGTCGAGCACATCAGTGCGGATACCACACAGGATGAAGAAGGGAATAGCTTTTATTTAGTACGGATAAGAACGGAATCATCACACTTAACCAGGGAAGATGGTACGCCTATGCCGATTATACCTGGCATGCTGGCGTCAGTAGACATAATTACAGGTAAACGCACTGTGCTAGATTATATTCTTAATCCTATATTACGTGCTAAAGAAAATGCACTACGTGAGCGCTAGAATAGCCACAACATAACTCAAGGAGAAACAAGATGCCTATTTCGCATCTAAGACATAAATATCGGATGGTAACATTTTCGGTTGTCGTGAGCTTGGCCTCTCCGGTCGCCATTTCGCAAACCTTAGAGCAGGCGGTGGCGAGCTCTTTAGATTCTCATCCGCAAATTCGCGAAGCCTTTGCGCGCTACAAGGCGCGTGAGCAATCTATTGAGCAGGCGAAAGCTGGATACTACCCGACGCTTGAAGCCACTGCCGGCATTGGGCGAGAATGGACGGATACACCTGGAACACGTCGCGGTACTGACGGCGACGTTGAGCTGACGCGCCGTGAGCTGGGCGTGTCGTTGCGTCAGGTACTTTTTGATGGCTTTCGCACACAAAATGAGGTCTCTCGAACTGAGAATGAAGCCACTGCTGAACAGTGGGCACTGATAGCGACCGCTGAAGACAAGGCGTTAGAGGTGGCAAAAGTATACCTAGATGTGCTTGTCGCCGATGAGGTGGTCACACTGGCGGAGAAAAACTTGGAGAACCACCAAGATATTTACGATGCCATTAAAGAGAGTAACGAAGATGGATTTGCTAAAGCCAGTGATTTATCGCAGGTCACAGGGCGTTTAGCGCGAGCTAACGCTAATTTAATGTCTGCACGTAATAATTTAGCGGACGCGCGCAGTGCGTTCACTAAAATGGTGGGTGTAGCCCCTGAAGATCTTCACCTACCGAGACCAGATGAATCCATGTTGCCTTCGTCATTAGATGCGTTGTTAGCGCGCGCACTGGAGGCACACCCAAGGCTACGCTCGGCACAAGCGGATATTGCGGCGGCGAATGCGGCTCGTGACGGCTCGCGAGCGGCTTACTTGCCTGAGTTCAATTTAGAAGTAGACGCTAACTGGAACGATAATGTGGGGGGAGAAGACGGTGCCGGCCCGCCAGATGTTGGCGGAGAGAACAACAATATCCAGGCAATGGTGCGTATGCGTTACAACTTGTTCAACGGTGGCGCTGACCGAGCGCGTGAACGACAAACGGCCTATCAAACCATTGAGGCGCGTGAAATCAATGAAATGGCGCATCGTGAGGTGATTGAAGGCGCGAAGCTGGCTTGGAATGCCCGCACCTATCTTGAGCAGCAACGCGATTTTATGCGTCAACATGTCGAGGCGGCGACGGACACCCGCAATGCTTATCGGGAGGAGTTTCGTCTGAATTCGCGTACTTTGCTGGATGTACTTGACTCGCAAAATGAGCTGTTTGAAACACGCCGCGAGTACCTGAGCAAAGAAGCGGACGAACGTTATGCGCAGTATCGTATTTTGAACGCAACAGGGCAGCTTTTAGCCTCCTTACGGGTCGATGTGCCTGCAAGTTGGGATACAGAGTCTTTCAAGGATCAGGAGCGAGAACAATGAAACAGCTAGGCATCGTTTTAATTACTGGGCTATTGCTTGGCGGCTGTGCCCCGCAAACTGTTGAACCCATGGAAGAAACTGTGACGCAAACTCGTGATTTAACGGATAGCGATAAAGACGGCGTGATTGCCGCTCGCGATCAATGTGGTGACAGTGTTGAACAAGCCAAGGTGAACAATGAGGGTTGCCCAAGTCAGCGAATCGAGCAGGAGTCGTTTGAACTCAACGTTCAGTTTGCGACTGCGTCTGCTCAAGTTCGCGAAGATCAGTATGCAGATATTCGCCGTCTTGCTGACTTTATGCGTCGCTATCCCCAAGCAACCGTGACGATAGAGGGTCATGCGAGCAAGGTGGGCAATGCGTCTTACAATATGCAGCTGTCTCAACGCCGAGCGGAAGCCATTGCCAATGTGTTAGTGACACAGTTCTATATTGATAAAAACCGCGTAGATGCGCAGGGATTTGGGGAAACCCAACCGCTGATTGATGACGAGAGTGACCGAGCGAATGAACAAAATCGCCGTGTGATAGCGTCTGTGTCAGGCGAACATGGGGTAACAGAGAAACGATGGACTATATATTCGTCAGAAGAGCAATAGTTCAGCGAGATAACCTAAACATGAAAAGAGGCGTGGAATGACGCTCCATCAACGTGTGCTCTCGTTTGTCATCACCGCTGCCGTGGTCATCCTTTTGGTGACCACGGCAGTGGTCTTTCATTTTGGTGTCGAACAGATAGAGCGAGAGCAGCAGCAACACTCACGTTTGTTAAGCCAGTCACTCGCAGAGGCGTTACCTGTGGTGCTTGAACAGGGTGATACGCAAAGGCTCAATAAACTGGTTTCTCACTTTATCACGATGCCTCAGGTGGAGAAGATTATTGTCAAACCTATGCTCTCGGGAGACCGTCAAGTGTGGGAGTCTGACTCACCGAGCCTGGACGCACCGGGATGGTTTACACAACTGACGGGGCTCACAACCCGTACCCGCTCAGTCTCAGTGACTAATGGTTGGACTCAGTTAGCACAATTGACCATAGCGATAGGGCCACAGCGAAACATTGAGACCCTGTGGAGCCGGCTTTTACAGCTGGTCCTAGCGTTAATGGCAGTGAGTGTACTGATAAGCTTAGGGGCGTCGGTCATGTTCCTTAGCGTGACTGCACCGCTGGGTGAGCTACGAAAACGGTTGAAAGCATTGGGTCATGGTGATTTTCATCCCGCGCGGGCTAGGACGCGTGTTAATGATTTGGCGGCCTTACAAAGTGCGTTTAACCTTGCCGGTCAGCAAGTTGCCAAAGTCCAGCAATCGCAGCAAGAAGAATTGGCACGCTTGCGCGATAAATTGATGGTTGATCCTGTCTCAAGATTACCTAACCGAGGCTACTTCCAGCATCAGTTGCAAAGTTACATAAAAGACGGCGTGGGTTGTACGCTTGTGCTCATCGAAGTTTCTTGGTTATCGCGACTGCGCGCACGTTATGGTTACCAATATCGTGATCAGTGTTGGCGCTTGCTGGGAGAAGCGTTAACACAAGGGGAGCTGGCACAAAGCCATCAATTAGTGGCGCGTCTAAGTCATAACGAGATCGCGATACTGCTGACGATTGATGAAGAGAGCATAGTGCGTCGCTACTTGAGGCAACTATTGCGCGCCATAAACCAAGAGCTTGAGCATATTGCTTTGCCTGTTAACCAAGGGTTTCATCTTGGTTTGGCGCAAACCCGTACGGATGATACGGCCAGCCTGATGGCCAAAGCGGATAATGCCTTACAACAGGCTAAGCGCCAAGGTGACGTCTATTTCTGGCCCTCTGACGAACAAGCTGATAGTCGTACTCGAGAGCAATGGCGGCAGATATTACTTGATGCGCTGAATAAAAATCCACTCGCGCTTTATGCCCAGCCGGTTCGCCATCGCGATAATCAACATAACTGGCACCAAGAGGTGTATGCGCACCTTTGGGTTGATGAGAGTTGGCTGGGTGCGGGGCAATTGTTGAACCGTATCTCGATGTACGCACTGGGTGAAGAGTTTGATAGGCATGTGTTGGCTCGGGTCGATGAATACGTAAAAGCCAACCCTGTTACGGATAAGTTAGCGGTCAACCTGACGTTAGAAAGTGTTAAAAGCCAAGCCTTCCATGATTGGCTGCAAAACTTTTTGTTGAAAACCTACTTGGCCAATAAATTGACATTTGAGGTGGCAGAAAGGGCAGTGCATCAAGACCCAGAAGCTTGCCAGGCGTTGTTTCAACTCATTCGTGATCAAGGCTTTGAGGTCGGCGTGGACCACTTTGGGCGTGATATGGATAACGTTGATTATATTAAACATGTCGACCCAGACTACGTGAAGCTCGATATTGGTTTTGGTCAGCCGTCGAGTGATGTTGACGATGTGTTTATTCATATGTTGGTGAATATTGCCGCGTCTCGGGAAATAAAGGTGATTGCCACGGGAATCGAGCAGTCAGAGCAGCATCAGTATTTTCATCAGTTGGGCTGTCAAGGGTACCAGGGATACATTCTTCCCCCCCTTCGCCTTGATAATGAGCACGAGCGTCGCGACTAAGTCAGTCGCTTTTCCATTATCCAAGCATCTTCACGATGACCGTCGGCACAGCGGTAATACTGTTGCCGGCGGTGAACCACTCGGAAACCATGCTTTTGATAAAGTGCTTTGGCAGGTATGTTACTCTCTCGTACTTCTAGCCAAATACTGTCCGCCCCAGCATGACGTAGTGTCGTTATCATCCCGTTTAAAAGCTCCCATCCCCATCCTTGCCCCTGATAATCAGGATCGATAGCGATATTCAACAGCTCACCCTCATCCGCGATACAGCGTGCATAAAAATAACCGATGATGGTTGAGGGCGTAGTGGCCAAGCGCAGCACGTAGTGATAGTCAAACTGGCGAGGCGAAACCGCCAATTGTGACGCAGACCATGGAAAGAGGTGAGCGCGCTGCTCGATAGCGCTGATCCTCTCAATATCGTCATCATCGAGTGGGGTAATCTGGTAATCACTCATACTGACAAATCTGACGCCAAAGATCGCGCTTAGCCATCGGGTTATCGTGCATCTGCGCTAAAGGAAGTGAATACAAGCTCTTGACGCCATCGACAATGATCTCGGGCGAGTCAATATACCAACACCAGCTAAGATGATGATCACCCAACGCAGCCAAGGCGGCATGGGGGAGTTGACGAGCTTGATCAGCGCTTAGTTTGATACTTTTGAGAATATTGCCAAATAGCCATGCGTCTTGATCAGTGAGTACGTGATCGCAGACCAACAATAATTGGCAGTGGTCAGGCAACTGAATCACCTCTTGCTCTCGACCGTAGATTTCTGGGTGTCGCAATTGCCACACATCGAGATCCATGGCTTGTAAACGTTGGATATCCGTTAACATGGTTTGGTGACTCTTACGTTGAAGTCGCGGCGGCGAGTTGTTTATACCACCAAGTATCATCCGGGTCTAAGGGGGCAAATTCTGCCTTTTCGGCAACGTCACTGGGCGCAATTTTTAACAGGCTATAGCCCAGTTCAAACAAAGTAGACTCAGCCTCGTCTAACAGTGGCATCACCAAGTCTGCATCTGGGCTATGCCATAACGTAATTTCTTGGGTGTTATTGGCGGTTTGAGCGTCGGTGATGGCAATGTGCCCTAATATCTCTCCCATATCATCAGTTGCAAGGAGAGAAAGCGAGATCTGCCCCGTTTCGCGCAGCTGTTGGAGCTGATCGGCTTGCATGGGGCGCATTAGCGTCTCTCGCCACCAACCGTCTAGTCGAACCAGGTCGGCGGGCGCTTCTGTACGAATCATCATCACAGAGGTAGTGGTTATTAAATGGTGTAGCCAGAATAACGGATTCCCGATCCCGTGCAAGAGGTGACTGTCGTTTGTGTTTGATGCTTACGCAGCTAAATGCATAAATAGTCAGCAAATTGTGCAATATGGCGACACAGTCTCCCCTGTTTGCTGATTTTGAGTCCTTTATCTATTTTTACAGTAAAATATGCGGTATATAGTGATAAAAGCTTGAACCCATGACGCGTGCCTCATAAAGTGCTACTGACAACAAAGTTAAAAGTGTCTAATATATGAGACGCTTGTCTCGCCAATGAGATGGTCGAGAGTGATTCCCAGATGTGAGCTTTTCATGCCAATATCGTCGTTAAATGATTGGTTCTACTGCTTAACCGATAACAGTCCGTTTCTTTTTGCCATTCTCGACAGCAATGATTGCTATCTTTACGCCAACCAACGCTACAGCGAGCTGTCTGGCTTGGCCTTGCCGTCGTTAAAGGGGTTATCCGATATCGATACCCTAGGCGAGGCGTTTTATCAGTCGGTCAAACCGCATTATGACAAAGCCAGACGGGGTGAATGCGCCGAGGGAGAGGTGCTTCTTACTGACAACTACCATAGTGCTAGCTTTCACTTCAGTGTTGCACCATTACCAAATGTCGCTGATGAAAGTGGTAAGCCCTGCGTGATCTTTCATGCCGCAGATACATCCGAACGCCAAGTATTAGCCAGTGCGCTCGAAGAGGCGGAGGAAAAATACCACCATCTTAGTCAACTTATCGATGACGGCTGCTGCGTGGTTGAAGATGGCTGTATATTATCAGCGAACCCTGCGGCGGCTGGGCTACTGGGCGTCGGTAGTATCGACGCGCTGATGGGTGAACCTTTATCAGACTATCTTGTGGTGGCAGAGGCAACGACCACCACTATTGACAGCCTATTGCGTGCGCCCCATGGGCAAGGTGTGTCGGTGGTGAGTGCAAAAAACAGCGCGCCGCTGACCGTGTGCCAATCACCGATCCATCTTTTGGGCAAAAAAGCGCATATGCTGCGTCTACAGCCGACAATCACTGACTCGTCGGTTAAGCGCCTAAAGCCCACCGAAAAAGAGGATGTCAGCAAAGTTGGTGAGCAACAATCCGCTTATACGGATGCATTAACAGGTCTTTATAACCGCTACGGGTTCAGTCGAGAGCTGGATAGGCTGATAAAGGCACAAACGCCATTGGCCATGTTGTACCTTGATGTCGATAATTTTAAAAATATCAATGATTCTCTCGGACACCATGTCGGCGATCGTGTGCTTCAGGATATTGCTCAGCGCTTACGCGCCTTGCTCTCGGCAGATACTATCATTGGCCACTTAGGCGGTGACGAGTTTGCGGTGTTGCTTCCTAAGCCTGCAACGGAAGATGCGCCTGATCAGTTGGCTGACAAAGTGGTCGGGGCCATTAGCGAGCCTTTTGAATTGCATTATTTTAGTAAGTACTTGGCGTGTTCAGTGGGGATGGTGCGTTATCCCGACGATGGTAAAGACGCCCGCCAGCTGCTGCAAAATGCGGATACCGCGATGTATGAGGCTAAAGAGCAAGGTCGAAACCGTGTGGTCGCCTATCATGACAGCATGAGTAAAGAGGCACGGATGCGCCTGTGGTTGGAAATCGAGCTACAAAAGGCCTTACAAAATAACGGCCTGGAAGTGTGGTATCAACCTAAAGTCAGTGCCAGTGATTATCGTATCAACGGTGCTGAAGCCTTAGTGCGTTGGAAACACCCAGTTGAGGGCTATATCAGTCCTGGGCGTTTTATTCCGGTCGCAGAGCGCTGCGGACTGATTGAAGCGCTCGGCCGTCATGTGATGCGCGAGGTCTTCCAAAACGTGCGTCGCTGGCGTCAACAAGGCATATTGCCGGGACGGGTAGCGATTAACTTATCGCCAGAGCAATTTAGCAGCCCCAAGCTAACTGAGCACATGGAAAAGCTGATTAAAGCCACGGGGGCGAAACCAGAAGATATTACTTTTGAGTTAACGGAAAGCGCGGTGATGAAAAACGATGAGCATGCGCTGAATATGCTCAATRCGATAAAATCACTGGGCTTTGCCCTCTCGATTGACGATTTTGGCACCGGCTACTCATCCTTGTCTTACCTTGCCCGTTTTCCGCTTGATGAGCTTAAGATTGACCGTGCGTTTATTCACGATATGGATGCCTTGAGTAAACAGGTGACGCTGGTGGAAAGCATTATTCATCTCGGCCGAGCCATGGAAATGACCGTGGTGGCAGAGGGGGTCGAAACCCGTCAGCAGGCGTCAGTGCTCACTAACCTGCACTGTGACACGATTCAAGGGTATTATTTTCACTCGCCCATGCCTAAGCATGAGTTTGAAAAGCTATTGCTGAAAAGTAAGCCCCACAAGCAACCACCACAGGCCTTGGCGCCCAGTGCGCAGACAAGCTAACCGGATACCTGTTGGTATTACTCATGATCAAAAATAGAGCAGTGAACCTGCTCTATTTTTATGCTTGAGGCGCTATCGAGTGAGGCGCTATGGTCGACGGTAGGCGAGTCGGTTGAGCTCAAGTAACGCATAGCGGTGTTCGACAAACTCATACACGTTGCCCGACATGGCAAGCTTATACAATGCCACGGCGCGATCGTTGTCGCCCTGGAATTGATAGCGTTTAGCAAGGTAAAAGTAAGCTTCACATAAACGTTCTGCTAGCAGTTCATTGTCTTCACCTTGCGAGGCAAGTTGCTCCAGCAGCTCACGTTCACTGAGCTTACCGAGGTACATATCGACAAGCTGCCAGCCCCAACCCGAAGCTTCTGCATTCGCTTTTCGCGTTGCCAGCGCTTGTTGTGCCTTGGTTTCCCCCTTCCAATCGCGTTCCACCAAATAAAGCCAAATGAGGCGATAAGGATCGTCGCGATCTTCTTGGTAGTGATGGAGTAAGTCTTGATGGGCCAGGCGATAGCGACCGCCGTAGTACAAGGCGATCCCACGATTACGCGCGGCATAGCTGTGGCTATTATCCAGCTCTAACGTTGAGTCAAAGGCCTCGTAGGCAGCATCATAGTGGCCGTTTTGAGTAAAATAGACCCCAAGAATATTGAACACATCAGGTTGATCCGGCTTTAGTGAGAGAGACTGGTTAAAGTCCAATCGTGCCAAATCGCGCATCCCCAAGCTGTCGTGCATCAGTCCACGCTCATAATGCAATTGGGCGCGTGCGTCGTCACTCAAATCATTGCGCGCAAGCAGCTGATCAATCCGTGCTAGGTGCACTTCCTGCTGCAGGGTAGGCTGTAAAGGGACGGCCATAGGAGGAAATGTCCACTGGCTGGTGCAGCCTGTTAATAGTAACAGCGCCAGTATCGCCAGAGGCTTGTAAAACACCGCCCGTGGCTGAATAAAAAAGGTCATGAAGGCGCATCTCCGTGTAAAAAAAAGGGGGCCTCAGCCCCCTTTATATCATGAATGACGATATGACTCTAAGCGTCAGTGCTTGGTGCTTCTTCTGCTGGCGCAGCATCAGCAGCGGGGGCTTTTTCTGCCGCCGCTTCTTTCATGCTCAAGCGGATACGACCTTGACGGTCAACTTCCAGCACTTTCACGTCCACTTCTTGGCCGATTTCGAGATAATCAGACACCTTCTCAACGCGTTGATCAGCGATTTGAGAAATGTGAACCAGACCATCTTTGCCGCCAATTACTGAGACGAAGGCACCGAAGTCAACGATACGCTGAACCTTACCGGTATAGATACGGCCCACTTCGACTTCTGCAGTGAGTGCTTCGATGCGTGAAATGGCATCTTTGGCAGCTTCACCGTCGGTGGCCGCAATTTTCACTGTGCCGTTGTCGTCGATTTCAATGGTGGTGCCAGTTTCTTCGGTAAGCTGACGGATCACGGCGCCACCTTTACCAATGACATCGCGGATCTTATCTGGGTTGATGCTCATGGTGTGGATACGAGGCGCGAACTCAGAGATATCGTCGCGTGCCGAGCCGATGGCTTGGTCCATCACATCCAGGATGTGTAAACGTGCGCCTTTAGCTTGGTTCAATGCGATTTGCATGATCTCTTTAGTGATCCCTTCGATTTTGATGTCCATCTGCAACGCAGTGACACCGTCATCCGTCCCAGCCACTTTAAAGTCCATGTCACCTAAGTGATCTTCATCACCCAAGATGTCAGAAAGCACAACGAAATCGTTGTCTTCTTTCACCAGACCCATGGCGATACCGGCCACTGATTTTTTCACAGGTACACCGGCATCCATCAGCGCCAAGGAGGTGCCGCAGACAGAAGCCATTGAGGAAGAGCCGTTGGATTCTGTGATCTCAGATACCACACGCAGTGTGTATGGGAATTCATCTTGGCTTGGTAGAACCGCTGCAATACCGCGCTTCGCTAGGCGACCATGGCCGATTTCGCGGCGCTTTGGTGAGCCAACAAAACCGGTTTCACCGACACAGTAAGGAGGGAAGTTGTAGTGCAGCATGAAGCCTTCTTGGCGCTCACCCATGATCGAGTCGATGGTTTGCGCGTCACGCTGAGTACCGAGTGTGGCGGTGACCAATGCTTGTGTTTCACCACGGGTAAACAAGGCGCTGCCGTGAGTACGTGGTAATACGCCCGTACGCACGTCGAGGGCACGAACCATGTCTTTTTCACGGCCATCAATACGGGGTTCACCCGCAATGATACGGCTACGCACGACTTTCTTTTCCAGGTCGCCAAGCATGCCTAGGATTTCACGCTCATCCAAGGTCTCGTCTTCGCCGACTAGTGCTGCCACCACTTCCTGCTTCACCTGACCAATTTGCTCGTAACGGGCCATTTTTTCAGTGATTTGGTATGCCTGAGCCAGTGGACCTTGTGCCATTTCAGCCACACGGGTTTGTAGCGCAGCGTTAACTTCCGGCGCTTGCCAATCCCAAGTAGGCGTTCCCACTTCGGCGGCAAATTCTTTGATTGCGTTGATCGCGGTTTGCTGTTGCTCATGACCAAACATTACCGCTTGCAGCATTTGCTCTTCGCTTAGGCGGTCAGCTTCAGACTCTACCATCAGCACCGCACCTTCAGTCCCGGCCACAACGAGGTCAAGTTTACTCTCGTCTAGCTCTGCTGGGCTTGGGTTAAGCACGAGTTCATCATTGATGTAGCCGACGCGTGCAGAGCCGATAGGGCCGTTGAATGGGATGCCTGAGATGGCCAGTGCTGCCGAGGTACCCAGCATGGCAACGATATCAGGGCTAACCGCTGGGTTAACAGATACGACGGTTGCGATGACCTGTACTTCGTTTTTGAACGAGTCCGGGAATAGCGGACGGATAGGGCGGTCAATCAGACGTGCGGTCAGTGTTTCTGACTCAGAAGGGCGGCCTTCGCGCTTGAAAAAACCACCTGGGATTTTACCTGCGGCGTAGGTACGCTCTTGGTAGTTGACTGTCAGTGGGAAGAAACTTTGGCCTTCAGCCGCTTCTTTTTTACCGACGACAGAAACGAATACCGAGGTATCGTCCATGCTGACCATGACAGCACCATTGGCCTGACGTGCCATCACGCCTGTTTCCAATGTCACTGTATGATTGCCGTATTGGAATGTTTTTACGATTGGATTCACAGATTATTTCCTTGTTGCTAAGGGATAAACCCGTTGGTTTATCTCACTAAGTGTTGGCTTTCAGCTGCTCACCATCGCGACTAATGACAGCACGCTGCGCGGGTGTTTGGCCTTCGTGGGCGGTATGCTGTCAATAGTCGCGACCTTATGGTCGACGTTGTTGACTGTGTTACAGCTGAAAGTGGCGCTAATTATACACGTGCTTGGCCGATAACGACACCACGAGGCGGTCAAATGGCAACATTTGTGATGTGTTTGGCAAGCAATATTGACCCTAAAGGATGCAGATAACACGGTGAAGTCAGATTTGTGAATTGAAGCTGACTACAAGATCAGCGAAAATACGCCACCTTTGTGAATGACCTCCTCAGCTGGCGCCTGATTGCCGCCTGAAGCCAACAAGAAGATAACCTGCTATGTCAAATACACTGCTGCAACAGGAAGTTGATAAACGCCGCACGTTTGCGATTATCTCGCACCCAGATGCGGGTAAAACCACCATCACCGAGAAGGTGCTGTTATTCGGACGTGCCATTCAAACGGCAGGCACCGTGAAAGGGCGTGGCTCTAACCAACATGCGAAGTCTGATTGGATGGACATGGAAAAAGAGCGTGGTATCTCTGTCACCACCTCGGTGATGCAATTTCCTTACAACGACTGCCTAGTGAACCTGCTTGATACCCCAGGGCACGAAGACTTTTCGGAAGATACGTACCGGACACTGACTGCTGTCGATTCGTGTTTAATGGTGATTGATGCGGCGAAAGGTGTCGAGGATCGTACCCGTAAGCTGATGGAAGTCACCCGTTTACGTGATACTCCGATCATCACCTTCATGAACAAACTTGACCGTGATATCCGCGACCCAATGGAGCTGCTTGATGAAGTAGAAAGTGAGCTCAATATTGCGTGTGCGCCGGTATCTTGGCCGATTGGTTGCGGGAAAGGTTTCCAAGGTGTGTATCACATTCATCGTGACGAAAGCATTCTATATCAATCTGGCCAAGGCCATACCATCCAGGAAGCACGTATCATCAAAGGCTTGGATAATCCTGAATTGGATGATGCGATCGGTGCAGACATTGCGCAAGATTTGCGTGACGAGCTGGAACTAGTGATGGGTGCGTCTCATGCGTTCGACCATGAGCTGTTTTTAAGCGGTGAACTCACGCCTGTTTTCTTCGGTACCGCACTGGGTAACTTCGGTGTGGATCATATGCTGGATGGCTTGACTGAGTGGGCACCCAAGCCCATGGCGCGCCCGACCCATGACCGTGAGGTCAAGGCTGACGAGGAGAAGTTCTCGGGATTTGTGTTTAAAATTCAAGCCAATATGGACCCACGTCACCGTGACCGGATCGCGTTTATGCGCATTGTTTCCGGCAAGTATCAGCAAGGAATGAAACTGCGCCATGTACGTTTAGGTAAGCAAGTGAATATTTCCGATGCGGTGACCTTTATGGCAGGGGATCGGTCACGGGCTGAAGATGCGTTTGCTGGCGACATTATTGGCTTGCACAACCATGGCACCATTCAAATTGGTGATACCTTTACGCAAGGAGAAGATCTGAAATTTGCGGGGATCCCGAATTTTGCCCCAGAGCTTTTCCGTCGGATCCGCCTCAAAGATCCATTGCGTCAAAAGCAGCTGCTTAAAGGTTTGATTCAGCTGTCTGAGGAAGGTGCGGTACAGGTGTTCCGTCCGTTGCAATCGAACGACTTAATCGTCGGAGCGGTTGGTGTCCTCCAGTTCGATATGGTGGTAGCTCGCTTGAAAGCTGAATACAACGTGGATGCCTTGTATGAGCCGATTAATGTGGCCACCGCGCGTTGGGTGGAGTGCAAGGATGAGAAGAAGCTGGACGAATTTCAGCGTAAAAACCAAGCGAACTTGGCTTTGGATGGTGGCGACAACTTGACGTACATTGCGCCGACCATGGTTAACCTGAACCTTACGCAAGAGCGCTTCCCGGATATTGATCTCAGAGCGACCCGCGAACACTAATCGGTAAAGGGCGAAGACTGAGTCACCCCCGTGTGGCGAAAAACACGCATAAGGGAAAGATAACGCTCTCCAAGTTCGCCCCCATGCTATACTGCCGTCTGTAACCAGACGGCTTTTTAATGGCAAAAGGTTTACAAAGCAAGGATGCCAATAATGATGATTGCGCGTATTAAACGTTGGGTGGCAGGTTACGATGCCTGGTGTCAGCGAATGGGGCTGGGCGAGGATAACCGCCGAAGCTGTGTGCCTATCAAGCGTTCAGAAAATACGCCCCCCACACAAACGTCTCAGCATGATTGATACCCATTGCCATTTTGACTTTTCTCCGTTTCGAGACGCCCCGGAGCGATACTGGCAGGCGGCACGCGAAAGCGGTGTGATGCGGATGGTGGTCCCCGGTGTTAGCGAGAGTAACTGGTCAGCAGTGCTGTCGTTGACTGAACGCTTACAAGGCGTTTACGCGGGGCTAGGGCTGCACCCATGTTTTCTCGATGTTCACACTGACACCAGCCTAGATAAACTTGATCAGGCACTGGCCGCGCGTCCTGCGCGCTGTGTCGCTGTCGGAGAAGCCGGGCTCGACTTTTTTGTCGCGAACCAGGATGCCGCTCAGCAGCGCCAGCAAGCGCTATTGGAGGGGCAGCTTTGGCTCGCACGCCACTATGATCTCCCCATTATTCTGCATAGCCGCAAAGCGCATAACCAATTATTACGCACCGTTAAAGCCTACCCAGGCGTACGCGGGGTGTTACATGCGTTCAGTGGCAGTGAACAGCAGGGTAAACAGTTTATTGATGCGGGTTTGATGCTCGGGGTTGGCGGCACCGTCACCTATTCTCGCGCGCAAAAGACTCGCCGCGCCATTGCACAGCTACCTTTAGAGCACCTCGTCCTTGAAACCGATGCCCCGGACATGCCTTTGGCCGGATTTCAAGGAAAACCGAACACACCCTCTCAGGTATCACGGGTTGCTGATGTGGTGGCAGCGTTAAAAAGCTGTGACAGAGATCATCTGGTGGCTGAAACATCAGACAACGCTGAAAGATTGTTTGGCTTTGATTGAGCGGGAACGGGCAAAAGACAAACGTTTGCGGTTGCATAAGCTCACAAAACTAGATCAAAGTCATACTTATTGATGCATTACAAAATAGTTTTACAGCGAACTGTGATTGGAATATTACTTTAATGTGACTGCGATGCGTATAATCTCTCCCGGAAACCAAATTCCACTTTGTCGAGACGCCAACTTTTTACTTTGAGGATGCCAATACTATGAGCCTGCTGATGAGCGTGATCGGGATGGTTGTACTGCTAGGGATAGCTGTTCTTCTTTCCGATAACCGCAAAGCCATTAACCTCCGTACCGTGGGTGGCGCATTCGCTATCCAACTCTTTTTCGGTGCTTTCGTACTGTATGTCGATGTCGGACGCGACATTCTGTACGGCGCATCACAATACGTTGCTAACGTCATCGCATACGGTGACGAAGGGATCAGCTTCATCTTTGGTGGGCTGGTTTCTGACAAAATGTTTGAACTGTTCGGCGGTGGCGGTTTCGTCTTCGCACTGAAAGTTCTGCCAGTTATTGTCTTCTTCTCATCACTGATCAGCGTGCTTTACTACCTGGGTATTATGCAGGTTGTGATCAACGTGCTCGGTGGTGGTCTACAAAAAGCACTGGGTACCTCACGTGCCGAGTCTATGTCAGCAACCGCTAACATCTTTGTCGGACAAACCGAAGCGCCATTGGTGATCCGTCCATTCGTACCTCGCATGACACAGTCAGAGCTGTTCGCAGTCATGTGTGGTGGTCTGGCCTCGGTTGCTGGTGGCGTACTGGCCGGTTATGCCTCTATGGGTGTTCCGCTTGAGTACTTGATTGCGGCATCATTCATGGCCGCACCAGGTGGTCTACTGTTTGCGAAAATCATCAAACCTGAAACCGACGAGCCGGTCGAGCAGATGGCTGACGCGACCGCTGAAGGCGCAGAGAAGCCAGCGAACGTGATTGATGCAGCCGCAGGCGGCGCTTCATCAGGTATGCAACTGGCGCTTAACGTTGGTGCTATGCTACTTGCGTTCATTGGTTTGATTGCCCTGATTAACGGCATGCTAGGCGGTATCGGTGGCTGGTTCGGTTACCCAGACATCACGCTGGAGCTGATCTTGGGTTACCTGTTCGCCCCGTTTGCATTCCTTATCGGTGTGCCATGGGAAGAAGCGGTGGTCGCAGGCTCTTTCATCGGTCAGAAGATCGTGGTTAACGAATTCGTGGCTTACCTGAACTTCACGCAATACCTTGGTGAAGGTGCGCAAGTTGTTGCGGCAACAGGTATGGAAATGACAGAGAAAACCAAAGCGATTATCTCCTTTGCTCTGTGTGGTTTTGCTAACTTGTCGTCTGTGGCTATCTTGCTAGGTGGCTTGGGTGGCCTCGCGCCAAACCGTCGTCCAGAAATTGCACGCTTCGGTGTGAAAGCGGTGATCGCCGGTACCTTGTCTAACTTGATGGCGGCGACCATTGCGGGTCTATTTGTTACCTTAACCTTGGCGGGCTAATCGTCTTATCGCGATAGCACATCATGTTGAGCAAAACGCCACACGGGCTGCCTGTGTGGCGTTTTTTTATTGCAGCCATTGGCGTGATACGCTCAGCCCACATCCTCTAGGGGTGTATACTCAGAGGTAGATACGAGCGAACAAAAAAGGTAACGATATGCAGGAAGTCCTTCTCGCCTTGGTGGCTGGTTTTTTGGTTGGCGTACTGTTTAGCGCGATAAAACTCCCCATACCCGCACCGCCTGTTTTATCCGGTGTGATGGGCATCGTCGGGGTGTATTTGGGCGGCGTCGGCTATCAGTGGATTGTGGCGCGTTTTTTCAGTTAGAAAGATTGGTTCCACCGCGCAACAGTGTATTTTTCAACATAAACGGTAAAATCTAGTTTTGCTGAAACGGCGTTGGTAAAATAAGTGAACGCCGTCAAAGTTTGCTGGCGCCACAATCCTTATTTTCCTCTCATGGTTAGCAACAAGGTGTGGCTAGCCCAATCGGAAACGTCCAACGGCGGAACCGCAAGCACATAGGTGTTTGCACGCGGCAACAAGGATGGTTGGTTGAAGGCGGCGCGATGTCCAGCCTCAAACTTCATGGAGCCAAGTCCGCTGAGCAATGACCGGAAAACAGAACCGGTTGTTAATACAGTGGCCAACCCTATACCTGTTTGGCAAAAGAATGAGGACTGGAGATAACCCATGAACGAATTACAAACCGCGGCCCTACGCGCACTAAAACTGATGGATCTGACGACACTGAACGATGATGATACCGATGAAAAGGTGATCAGCCTGTGTCAGAACGCGAAAACCGCCGTTGGTAATACTGCAGCGATTTGCATCTATCCGCGCTTTATCCCTATCGCCAAAAAAACACTGCGCGAACAAGGCACGCCAGAGGTGCGTATCGCCACCGTGACGAACTTCCCTCACGGTAATGATGATATTGATATTGCGGTGGCAGAAACCAAGGCAGCCGTCGCTTACGGCGCCGATGAGGTTGATGTGGTGTTCCCGTATCGCGCGCTGATTGCAGGTGATGAACAAGTAGGTGCTGAGCTGGTCAAACAATGTAAAGCCGCGTGTGGCAGTGATGTATTGCTTAAAGTGATCATCGAAACCGGTGAACTGAAAAGTGAAGCACTGATCAAACGCGCCTCTGAGATAGCCATTGATGCAGGCGCTGACTTTATCAAAACCTCCACGGGGAAAGTGGCGGTGAATGCCACCCCAGAAGCGGCGGAGATCATGCTCAACGTGATTAACGATAAAGGCGTGGCTGAGACTGTTGGCTTTAAACCTGCGGGCGGTGTACGTACCGCTGAAGACGCACAGCAATACTTGGCAATGGCTGACCGTATTCTTGGTGAACAATGGGCTGATAGCCGTCACTACCGTTTTGGTGCTTCTAGCTTACTGGCAAATCTGCTGCACACCTTGGGCGAAGGTGAAAAAGCAGCTGAAGGCGGTTATTAACTGTCGATTGTCAATCGATACCCAGGGCAAGGTAGGCCTTGCCCATTTGCCGGTAAGGAGGAAGCATGATCTTACCTCAAGAGATTATTCGTAAAAAACGCGACAACCTTGCGTTGAGCAAACAAGAAATCTACGCGTTTATTCAAGGTGTCGCCGATGAGTCGGTCTCAGAAGGGCAAATTGCCGCGTTTGCGATGGCGATTTACTTTAATGACATGACCATGGATGAGCGAGTGGCACTGACCTGTGCGATGCGCGACTCTGGCATGACCTTAGATTGGTCTCACATGCAATTTGATGGCCCTGTGGTTGATAAGCATTCAACTGGTGGGGTGGGCGATGTCACCTCACTGATGCTGGGGCCCATGGTTGCTGCCTGTGGGGGATATGTGCCGATGATCTCAGGTCGCGGTTTGGGCCACACTGGCGGCACGTTGGACAAACTGGAGTCAATTCCTGGTTATAACATCATGCCAAGCAACCAAGTGTTTGGTGATGTGACCCGCGATGCCGGTGTGGCGATCATTGGGCAAACCGGCTCATTAGCGCCTGCGGATAAACGTGTGTATGCCACACGCGATGTGACGGCCACGGTCGACAACATATCTCTGATCACCGCGTCGATTCTGTCGAAAAAGCTGGCCGCAGGCCTGGATGCTTTGGTGATGGACGTCAAGGTTGGATCGGGTGCGTTCATGCCGACGTATGAAGACTCAGAGGCACTGGCCAAATCGATTGTGGGTGTGGCGAGCGGTGCTGGCACTAAAACCAGTGCGTTGTTGACGGACATGAACCAAGTATTAGCATCGTCGGCCGGCAACGCCTTAGAAGTCAAAGAAGCCGTCGACTTTTTGACCGGTCGTTACCGTAATCCACGCTTGTACAATGTGACTATGGCGCTATGCGCCGACATGTTGGTGGTCAGTGGATTGGCAACCGATGTGAATCAAGCAAAACAAAAACTGGATCAGGCACTGGATAGCGGTCGTGCTGCCGAGTGTTTTGCCAAGATGATCGCAGGACTAGGTGGCCCGGCAGATTTTGTTGAGTCGCCGGATCAATACCTCGCGACTGCATCCGTGATTAAGCCTGTCTATGCCGAGCAATCAGGTATTGCCAGTGCCATGGATACACGGGCATTGGGCATGGCTATTATAGAAATAGGTGGCGGCCGTCGGGTTGCCAGCGATAAAATTGATTATGCCGTTGGGTTGAACGAAATGATTCGTCTGGGGCAACAAGTGGATGAGCACACCCCGCTCGCCATGCTCCATGCTCAGACTGAAGAGCAATGGCAACAAGCGGCGAATGCGGTGCGAGCCGCAGTGAAAGTCGCTGATGAGGCGCCGAGTGCAACGCCAGACGTTTATCGTCGCATCAGCTTACAAGACGTCTAATGGAGGCGATCATGAAACGCGCAATTGTATTAGTTTTAGACTCATTTGGTATTGGCGCCACTGAAGACGCCGTCAAATTCGGTGACCAAGGTGCAAACACCTTGGGCCACATTGCACAAGCGTGTGCGAAAGGCGAAGCGGATAATGCGGATCGTCAAGGCCCATTATCTTTGCCTAACATGACCAAATTGGGCTTGGGTAAAGCCTGTGAAGAGTCGTCAGGTTACTTCCCAGAAGGCTTGGATTCACATGCAGAAATTATCGGTGCTTACGCACATGCTAAAGAGCTGTCTTCGGGTAAAGACACACCGTCTGGTCACTGGGAAATTGCCGGTGTGCCTGTCTTGTTTGACTGGGGCTACTTCTCAGACTTAACCAACAGCTTCCCGCAAGCGCTGCTTGATCGCATTGTTGAACGAGCGGGCGTACCTGGCTATCTCGGTAACTGCCATGCATCGGGCACGCAAGTGCTGGACGATCTGGGCGAAGAGCACATGAAAACGGGTAAGCCGATTTTCTATACCTCGGCGGACTCGGTGTTCCAAATCGCGTGCCATGAGGAAACCTACGGGCTAGATAACCTGTATGAGCTGTGCCAGATCGTGCGCGAAGAACTGGAAGACTATAACATCGGTCGCGTGATCGCCCGTCCTTTCATCGGGCCAGCGAAAGGTCAGTTTGAGCGTACCGGCAACCGCCGTGACTTGTCTGTCGAGCCACCTTCTCCTACCGTGCTACAAAAGCTGGTGGAAGAAAAAGGCGGTGATGTGATCTCGATTGGTAAGATTGCAGACATTTACGCGCATTGCGGTATCACCAAGAAAATCAAAGCCACAGGCCTAGAAGCGTTGTTTGATGCAACCAAAGACGCGATCAAAGAAGCAGGCAACAATAGCTTGGTTTTCACCAACTTTGTTGACTTTGACTCGGCGTACGGCCACCGCCGCAACGTTGCCGGTTATGCCGCGGCACTGGAGTACTTTGACCGTCGCTTACCCGAAATCATGGACATGCTTGAAGAAGACGATGTGCTGTTGCTAACGGCTGACCATGGTTGCGATCCAACTTGGCCTGGTACTGATCACACCCGTGAGCATATCCCTGCACTGGTCTACGGCAAAAAAGTGCCAGCGGGCTCACTCGGTCGCCGCGAAACGTTCGCGGATATTGGTCAGTCCTTAGCGGAATACTTTGATGTATCACCAATGGATTACGGGAAGTCGTTCCTGTAACGCGTTGACCACTTCCCTAGATAAAAAGAGATGGCGAACGGCCATCTCTTTTTTTATCTCGGTTTATTGCCCTGATCGCCGTGTCTTTGCCGTTTTACCAATTTGCCGTTTTACCAAGATAAACGCGCAGAACGACGAGTGAGTATTGCCATCAATAGCGCCCCCAATAGGAGTGCGAGGCCGATGAGGAAGCGAAATTCGGTCATGTTCGATTGCAGCTGCTTTTTGGCTTCATTGATAACGGAGTGATGCTCAACGGTGAGGCGGAGAAAACCGACAATGTCGCCATCACGGCTGATTGGTGTCATCAGTTGCTGTCGTCCTTGGCTTTCCAACCCCAGCGGAGTGGTCAACCCAACGGCTGTTTCCAACGGTAAGGCGTTGGTTGAGCGCACGACAGGGCTGCCGTTGAGCTGATAGAAACTGGCATCGCGAATTAACGGCTCGGTTGCCAGCTCATCAGCCATGGCTTGTAAAGGCTGATAATTCTTATCCACTAAGGCATCATAGGCTTGCACACCCACTTGGCGGGTCATTAGCTGGGCTAATTGGTCCGTTTGCTGGTATAGCGCTTGGTACTGACGCTGGCTGAGTGTGGTGCTGTAAAGCATCAAAGCGGCAATAGTCCCCATGGTCATGAGCAAAAGACTCCACCAAGTCACCCGCCGTAGTGTTTTGCGCGAAATTGAAAACATACCTTCCTCAAAGCCAGATAAACAGAGTCAATTAGCACTGGAGCTTACTACGGTTTTTATGGTATCACAGCCTCATTGTGATTGATTCATTCACCAAGCTTGCTTGGAAACCGAAAGGAAAATATTGACCATGGATAAGGCCAAACCGTTGGCAATTCACCGTTCACCGCAACTCTACTGTCGCTTTCCTTCCATCACCACGCCGTTTTTCTCTCGCCACCGGCATGGCGGGTGGATTGTGTTTGCTAAAGCCATCGACCCCCGTCAGCTTGACGATATCCGTTTTTTTACTGGGGAGGCGCTAGAGGTCGTCGATGGATGGCGTGTCGGGCCGTATGAGGTGTTATTGATCCGCGGTGAATTGACGGCTGAACATCGCACCGTGATTGAGGCGCTCAAGCTCGACTGCGCGGACTTACAGGCCCTGCCGGATTTAAGCAGACCTGGTTTGGCGGTGTTTGACATGGACTCCACCGCGATAGAAATAGAATGTATTGATGAGATTGCGGCACTCGCTGGGGTTGGAGACGCGGTGTCTGCGGTCACCGAGCGCGCCATGTTGGGCGAACTTGATTTTGAGGCAAGCTTACGTCAACGCGTGGCGGCGTTGAAAGGCGCTGACGCGGCGATACTTGAGACAGTGAAAGCGCAGTTGCCGTTGATGCCAGAAATGGCGAGCTTAGTGGCCAGTTTAAAAGCCCACGGCTGGTATGTGGCGATTTCCTCTGGCGGTTTCACCCATTTTTCTGATCATCTTCAACAGCGATTAGGCTTGGATTATGCCGTGTCGAACCAGCTTGGATGCCGTGATGGTCAACTCACCGGCGAGGTAGACGGGGCAGTGGTGGATGCGCAACGAAAAGCGGATGTGTTAACCATGTTGGCACAAAAGTACGATATCGCCCCAGAGAACACGTTAGCTGTAGGCGATGGCGCCAATGACTTGGCGATGATGGACGCTGCGGGTCTCGGCATTGCGTATCATGCGAAACCCAAAGTGAATGCGAAAGCGCAAGCTGCGGTCAAACATGCGTGGTTGGGGGGTGTGTTGTGCGTGCTCTCTGCCAGTATTCGAAATCGCATTAGTTGGCAGCCACGCTAATAGGGTAAAGGGTGTGGCACCCACTTGGTGTGGCACTCACTCGGTGTGGTACCCACTGGGTGCCATCCTCTCTTTGCTGTTGCCCCGGTCGATATCGTGCCGATTCATTCGTATGTCGCCTGCGGTTATCGTCCCAGGCGCATTAGCACTTCATCGGTCACATCGACCAACTCACCGTAGGCACACAAGGCAACAAATTCGTCTTCTAGCTGGCGTGCTTTGTGGGTATCGCGTTTGAGTAACGTGGATAACTGCGTGGCATCAATATCTTGTTCAGCATGGGCTAGCGGTGTCATCCGATTGCGTAGCACCGCGAATGCGCCGCCTTTTTGCGCCAACTGGATGAACTTACGCCTTGCGTCGTCTGATTCAAATTCACTATCGGCAAAGGTATGGACGGCGCGCACCTTATCATCTTGCATGTCTATCCAGACAAAGTATTCGCGCACCAGCTCTTTAAGAGGCTGCGAGGGGCGAGTGACTTCATGAGTGCGGGTGAGAATCTTGTCTCCGAACACCGGATAAAAAGACAGTTGGCGACCGCCGCCTGCGCGCTCGAGAAAGCGGTGCAAACGGCTGGGCGGCAGGTTGATACCCACTGCGGGCACCGAGAGTACACCGTTGTCGCGCCGAATAAAGTAGGGTTGTACGGTTAAGCGCGTAAGCAATAATTGGTGCATGGCCCAAACCAAGGGAGGGTCGGGTAAACGCTCATCCAGCACGGTCAGTTTGTCGAGGTTGTGTTCAATCAAGCGGCGAAGGTACTGGCGACGACGGGTGTTGGGCGCTTCAGTGGTAAGCTTGAGTTGGATATTGTCTCGTTTGGGGCTCACTCGAATGACTTGATACGGCATATCGACGAGAGGCGCACGAGGGTCAATATTGACAAACGCATCGAGTGATACAGACACCAAGTCATCTTTCGCACCTTGAAAAGGCTGCGCCAGTTTCAGGTTCAACCCACCCGAGGAAAAATCGACCAGTTTTCCCTTCAGCGCTCCCTGTTCTGAATGCACCAGTGATACCTCAGAGCGATAGGCATAACGTGGTTCACGACGTTGTGGTTGACGGTCAGAAGAGATGAGCTGGGCAAGACAAACTGGATTACGTTGGTGTAAAAAGCGTCGCAAGGCTTGACTGGATAACGACGGTTTGGGGTGGGTTAAATAACTCTCCTTGCTTTCGGTATGAGTCACATCTTGCACCAACGCGACATGAGTCAGGGTTTTGAGCGTATTCAGCCAATCAGGCGACACATCTTGTAGCCGTTCAATGTCACCCGCGTTTATGGCTGACATGGTCACCTTAAACACCCGCCATGAATGGCGCTTGGCACCCAGTTGCCAGAACAGGTGGCGCTCATCTTCGCTCATTTCGCTGGGCGAAGCGGAATAGAAAAAACGCTGTTTGTTTTTCTCTACATAAAAGCAATATAACAATAGCTGGCTGGTTGATGCCCCTTCCACTTGCAGCAGTGACAAGCGCTGTGCATCGAAAATATGATTAATGACAGGTTGATTGCGGCTGTCGTGCCAGTAATCCCATAGCTCTCGATTTTGCCGCGTTTGTAATACGTACTCTAACTTGTCTTGCGCAAAGTAGAGCGGTAGCACGCTGGTGTGATGCAAGAAGGATTGTTCATAGCTTTGCAGCTTGAGAGTGAGTAGCTTGTCCTCTCCATCTTGTTTGCCACGAAAGTCGGGCGAGGCCATTTCTGCATCGAGGGCCTGCTTAATCGCGTCACTGCTGGTGTCAAGCCGTAAGCGTAGCCAAGCACTGCTGGTGGACTCTTTGTTTTGATCGACGCCAATAATGCGATAACTCAGCCCTTGTTCCAGATCGGGGTCTTGATACTTTTGCGCCAGTGCTGTGAACCGAACGATGACTTCAGCGCTAGGCGGGTAATCGAATGCCGCGGGGACACGTACTCGGCAGCCTGAGTTAGACAAGTCGCTGGTGACCCCATGTACCTCATAGCCGGTATTCAGTGTTATTAATACTTGGGTAGCAAAATGGATGCGGCTTTCACTACGCGCTAAATAACGTCCAAAGGTGAGTTTCTCGGGTAATAATGCCGCCTGGGCGCTATCACTGACTGGGCCTTTTCCTTGTTGCTGCGTCTGCTTTTCTTGTTCGTGTTTGACGCGAAAGTTATTAGGGGTATTGTGCAAATCTTCCCACAACCCCTGAGTCATTTGCCCGTTGTATAAAGGCAAACGCTCGTAATAGCGGTTAATCGCGACATCATCCAGCCAATGCTTTTTGCCGTTGAGCTCGTATTGATGACACTCACCATCCACTTTGCCACGCAGGTCGATGGTACGGTTGCATGGCGTCATCAAACGTCTGATCTCCATTTTGATCAGAAGTTTGGCAGAGCTTGGCTCGTTGGCGGTTAGCTTATCGAGCAGCACCTCAAATTTTGGGGTTTGGGACATCGGAAGCAGTTGCTCAATCAGTCCCTGGTAATCATCCTGCTTCATGGCAAAGTCTGGTAAAGTATTGTCCTTGTATATTAACGGCACGCGTCGGAAAAAGTGTCGGAATAATTAATAAGATAGCAATCATTTTGTGAATTAGCTGACATCATACGTCTTGGAGAGCGAATGGCAAAAACAAAACGAGCCTACGTATGTAACGACTGTGGCGCGGATTTTCCCCGTTGGCAAGGGCAGTGCTCAGCCTGTGGCGCGTGGAATACCATTACAGAAGTAAGACTGGCAGCATCGCCCCAGGTCGCGCGCAATGAAAAGTATGCCGGGTATGCAGGTAGCGCAGAAGGACAAGTACAAACCCTGCAGGATATCGATTTACAAGAAGTGCCACGCCTGAGCAGTGGTTTTAAAGAGCTGGATCGTGTGCTCGGCGGGGGGATCGTCCCTGGTGCCGCTATTTTGATTGGTGGTAACCCAGGCGCGGGGAAAAGTACTTTGCTGTTGCAAACCATGGTGGGGCTCGCACACCATTTGCCGACCTTGTACATCACAGGGGAAGAGTCATTACAGCAAGTGGCGATGCGCGCTGATCGGTTGGGGCTTGCCAAAGATCGCTTGAAGCTGTTGTCAGAAACGGGCGTAGAAACCATCTGCCAGGTGGCCAAAAAAGAACAACCGAAAATCATGGTGATTGACTCGATACAGGTGATGCATGTCGCGGATGTGCAATCCGCGCCCGGTAGCGTGTCGCAGGTGCGGGAGTCTGCCGCAGCCTTGACCCGTTATGCCAAGCAACACAATGTGGCGATTTTCATGGTGGGGCATGTGACGAAAGATGGCACACTGGCTGGCCCCAAGGTGCTGGAGCACTGTATTGATTGTTCGATTTTGCTCGATGGCTCCAGTGATAGCCGTTTTCGTACGCTGCGCAGCCATAAAAACCGCTTTGGTGCGGTCAACGAGCTTGGCGTGTTCGCGATGACAGGGCAGGGTTTAAAAGAGGTCAGTAATCCCTCCGCTATTTTCCTTTCACGTGGTGAGGAGCAAACCTCCGGTAGCTCGGTAATGGTGGTGTGGGAAGGCACTCGCCCTCTATTGGTAGAGTTACAAGCCTTGGTCGATTATTCACAATTGGCCAATCCACGCCGGGTGGCGGTGGGGCTAGAGCAAAACCGTCTTGCCTTACTTCTGGCCGTTTTACACAAACACGGCGGGCTGCAAATGTCTGACCAAGATGTGTTTGTTAATGTGGTTGGTGGGGTTAAAGTCACCGAAACCAGTGCCGATCTTGCCCTGCTGTTAGCGCTGATATCGAGCTTTAGGGATCGCCCGCTGCCGAGAGAATTGGTGGTCTTTGGTGAAGTCGGTTTAGCCGGGGAGATCCGCCCTGTACCTAGCGGGCAAGAACGTCTGATGGAAGCGGCAAAACATGGCTTTAAAAAAGCAGTCGTGCCCAAAGCAAACTTGCCGAAACAGCGTATTGAAGGGATGACGGTTTATGGCGTTAGCAAACTCTCCGACGCCCTGGATGTGTTAGAAGACTTGTAGTCGAGCGCAAGTACCAATAGCGAAGTGGTGGGCGATGATACGGCCAGTTAACCGAACAAAGACGCTCGGTTTTATCATCGCGCGATGGCCTCCATTACATGGAGGCTTTCGTCGGAGTGGTTTGCACATCGGCCTCACGCTGCTGCGCGGTGCTCAGTGGCGGCTCAGCGTCTGGCATATTGGCGACTTGTACCTGTGTTTCGACCAAGTTTTCCACCACCGCGACTAAATGTCCCCAACTGACGCGCTTCTCGTTTTCGAGCAAGGTATCAAACTGTTCAGCACTCCACTTAATAAACCGGCGCGGGTTAAGCGCCCGTCCTAAAAAACGCACTTCGTAATGCAAATGAGGGCCAGTGGATAAACCTGTGTTGCCTGACCAAGCAATCAAGTCCCCTTTTTTCACGAATTGCCCACTGCGTACGTTGAACTTATCAAGGTGGGCGTAGAGGGTCATAAAGCCAAAGGCATGGTCTATTTTTACAAAGTTGCCATAGCCTTTGCGACGGCTGGGTCTGACATACTCCACCACGCCATCGGCCGGGGCATACACCGGGGTGCCGATGTCTGCGGTTAAGTCTAACCCCATGTGGAATTTTTCTTTGCCAGTGACCGGATGCGTCCGTGAGCCATAACCGGAGGAGCGCCGATAACTCTGGATGGGTTTACCATTGGGGATGAGCTGTAGCATGGTATAGCGCACGGCAGAATTGATCGCCGCCACATCAAGCCGATGGGTCAGCGAGGCATCTTTGGCGACCGATTGTAGCCCTAACATATCTTCTACCGTCACGACGCGTTGGGTGAGAGCGGTTAGCTCGACATCTTTGTTTTCGATGGTTTGTGACAGCTCATCGCGTTTTTGTTGCAGCATGGCCACTTCGTTATTCAATGCAGCACGCTCTTCACGTAAACGGTTAACGGCGGCTTCAGCTTCAGTAGAACGCTCGGAGAGTAAATAGAGGCTGGCGAAGGTCACGGTGAGAACGGCCAACAATACCAACGCCAACGTCTGCACTACCTTTTTGCGGGTAGGGCAAAGCGTATAATGCTTCACACCGTTTGGGTGTGAGATGGCGATGTGGATGTGATCTGTCATGACTGGTTACTGCTGGCCTGCGTTTGGTACCGCCCATGACGACACGGAACTAAGACTCGGGCTCCGTCATAGGGTCGGTCAACTGCGCTAGCTCGCGATGAAGGAGCTCATCGTTGCCAACGTTAAGTTCAACAAGCCTTTTTAAATGACTGGCACTATCAATGTCAATGTGATCAATATAAAGATGGAGGTAATTCTCGCAGTTATTGACGAGAATGCAGTCCATGTCTAATTCTACGTCAGAGTCATGCAGATAAAAGATCAGCGAAAACGTTGTCTGTTGTGGGTTGGCTTGCCAATTATCTGGGCGAGACAAAAGCACCCCTTTCAAAGAAAGGTCGAGTACATGTGCGTGCCACGACTGTTCATTTTGCTTGAGTATCGCGGGGGCACGATACATCACGCGGGAAAATTTTCTACGCTCTGGCATGATCGCATCTCCTCATTCCTTTGCTTAAAGTGTAGGCGATGCATGACGGGCGACCTAATAATCTGTGTGGGCGTATCGATTCTGAAACATTTTTTGATGTCTTGGCGTTATTAAACGGATGGAATGCGGTTTGTGGGTGGGGAAGTTGGCCATATGACTGCGAGGGCGTAAGGCGCCTATTACATCGCCCCGAAAGAAAAAGGGCAGCGTTGGCTGCCCTCATGAGTGCGGCGTTACTTGGCAACGCGCTTGTATTTGATGCGGTGTGGCTCAGCCGCTTGTGCGCCCAGCGTTTTCTTCAACCAATCGGTGTATTCGGCAAAGTTACCTTCGAAGAAATTCACTTGGCCTTCATCACGATAGTCAAGAATGTGGGTGGCGATACGGTCAAGGAACCAGCGGTCGTGCGAGATAACCATCGCGCAGCCTGGGAACTCGAGCAGAGCTTCTTCCAAGGCGCGTAGGGTTTCAACGTCCAGATCGTTGGTTGGCTCATCGAGCAGCAGTACGTTTCCGCCTGCTTTTAATAGCTTGGCCAGGTGGACGCGGTTGCGTTCACCGCCGGACAAATCGCCGATACGTTTTTGTTGATCGCTTCCTTTGAAGTTAAAGCGAGAGACATAAGCACGCGCAGGCAACTCAAAGTTATTGATGCGAATAATATCGGCACCTTCCGAGATCTCATCGTAAACGGTTTTGTTGTCGTCCATACTGTCACGGAACTGATCCACCGAGGCCAATTGCACGGTGTCACCGACCTCTACTGTACCCGCATCCGGTGTTTCGGTACCACTGAGCATTTTGAACAGTGTTGATTTACCCGCACCATTGGGGCCAACGATACCGACGATAGCGCCTTTCGGAACGCTAAAAGACAGATCGTCAATCAAGACGCGATCACCAAACGACTTGGTTAGGTTGTTAACTTCAATGACTTTATCACCAAGGCGTGGGCCCGGTGGGATAAATAGTTCATTGGTCTCGTTACGGCGTTGGTAATCGGAGGTGTTAAGCTCTTCAAAGCGTGCCATACGCGCTTTTGATTTGGCTTGACGGCCTTTCGGGTTTTGACGTACCCACTCAAGCTCTTTCTCAATGGTTTTCTGGCGGGCTTTTTCTTGTGAGGCTTCTTGCTTCAAGCGGACATCTTTTTGCTCAAGCCACGATGAGTAGTTGCCTTCCCAAGGGATGCCTTCACCACGGTCAAGCTCAAGGATCCAACCAGCAGCGTTATCGAGGAAGTAGCGATCGTGCGTAATCGCCACAACCGTGCCGGTATAGTCGACCAAGAAACGCTCTAGCCATGCCACTGATTCGGCATCCAAGTGGTTGGTTGGCTCATCGAGTAGCAGCATATCGGGCTTCTCGAGTAGCAAACGACAAATCGCCACACGGCGGCGCTCGCCCCCAGACAGGTTTTTGATTTGTGCATCCCACTCGGGCAGACGCAGGGCATCGGCCGCACGCTCTAACGCATTATCAAGGTTATGGCCATCTTTGGCTTGTATCAGTGCTTCAAGCTCACCTTGCTCTTGCGCCAAGGCGTCGAAGTCGGCGTCAGGATCGGCATAGGCCGCATAGACAGCGTCGAGACGCGTCAATGCATCCTTCACATCCGAGACCGCTTCTTCAACGGTTTCACGCACGGTTTTGTCTTCGTCTAGCGCAGGCTCTTGTGGGAGGTAGCCAATTTTAATGCCTGGTTGCACACGGGCTTCACCCTCAATCTCGGTATCGATACCGGCCATGATGCGCAATAGACTCGATTTACCGGCCCCGTTGAGGCCTAGCACCCCAATTTTGGCGCCTGGGAAGAAACACAAAGAAATATCTTTAAGAATTTGGCGCTTAGGTGGCACGATCTTGCTCACCCGCGACATGGTATATACGTACTCAGCCATTTCTGCTCACGCTAATTGTTGTGGTGTAAAAGACGCTATTCTAACGTTAACTTTGCCAAGTTTAACAGTGATTGTCATATTCGCTGGGTAATATAGCCCATGGGCGGCAAACCATTTGCCACAGCGCGAGGGAATTTGCTGATGGGATTGTTGTCTATTCGTTGTCACACATTTTGGATGTGACACATTCGTCACGGTGTTAATTGATTAGGAGCGACCTTTAACATGGAACGATTCATCGCTTTGTCCGGGCCTTTGCGCAATGCATCTTACGCAGCGCGTCGTGGTGTCCGTGCCTTCTCCCGTTCACTGCTACCAGGACTTATTCTAGGGGCCGCTTTTTCTCCTTCTCTCACGCTGGCGTCGGCCAGTCCAGACAGTGGGCAAATGACGCCTGCACAGCGTCAATATGAGGCGGCCATTGATGCGATTGAGCGTGGTGAATTACGTCAATTTCGCCGTCTCAAAGCCAAGTTGCGTGATTATCCACTTTATCCATATTTAGATTATCGTGACTTTACTCGCAACCTTGCAGAAAAGTCGCATGACTCGGTGACCAACTTTATTCAGCGTTACACCACTATGCCTTTTGCTAATAGTTTGCGCGCCGATTACCTCACACTATTAGCAGATCGAAAAGATTGGGCAACCTTGGTCGCTTTCCAACCCGATGTGCCAAGGGGAGAGCGTTATCAATGTCAGTATTACTATGCTCACAGCCAAGCTGGTAACCGTGCGTTGGCGCGCAGTGGTGCCAAGTCTCTGTACTTATCCGGTCAATCGGTCGACAGTGCATGTGACCCCTTGTTTGATTACCTCTCCGAGCAAAAGCAACTCACTGGTGATTTAATCTTACAGCGGATGTTGCTGACCTTTGAAGGGCGCAATCGCAGTTTAATGCGTTACCTACAAGGACAACTTCCCGACACCCACCAAGCGACGGGAAAGCAAATCATTGATCTTTACGACAAGCCTGATCAAGTCGCTGACTTTTCCAAGCGAAGCAAAGTGACCCCCTTTAACCAAACGCTTACTCGTCTCGCGTTTGAGCGACTGGCGCGCAAAGACGAAGCACAAGCCATTCGTCATTTCCGCCGCACCGTAGAAGGGCAACATTACGATAAGGATGAACGACAAGCCATTGCCGATTATCTTATTGGCCAATTGATGAATGACGATGAGCCTGCATTGGCTGCGTGGCGCGATCGTATGCTGAGACAAAGCGACGATGATGGTCTGCTCGAGCGACGGTTTCGCTTGGCGCTGGTGGAGGGTGATTGGCACGTATTGAATCAATGGCTTTCACTGCTCAGTGATGAGGCGAAACAGTCATTAAAATGGCGATATTGGCAGGCGCGAATTCAATTAGAGCTTGGCGACAGTCACGCGGCGAACCAGGCGTTTGAAACCATGTTGGGTGAGCGTAATTTTTACAGTGTGGCTGCCGCTCAGCACCTGGAAAAGCCGATTCATATCCCTTCGCGTACCGCCGTGTTGAAAGAGGCGGGACTGATGCCTGTCAATGATGTGCTGGCGCGAGTCGATGAGCTGATTGCGCTTGATAAAATCTACGCGGCTAAGCGCGAGTGGTATTATGTGTTGCAGCGCGCCAGTGATGAGCAAATTGCGCTACTGGCCGCCTATGCCAATAAACAGCATTGGTATCATCTCGCGGTACAAGCCACCATCGCTGGAAAAATGTGGGATCACTTGTCGTTGCGTTTTCCGCTTGCCCATCAGTGGTGGTTTGAATTTTTCAGTCGCGAGCGCGGGGTGGATAAAACCACATTGATGGCGCTATCACGCCAAGAAAGCGCTTTTTTCACTCGTGCGGTCTCTCACGTGGGTGCAAGAGGATTAATGCAATTGATGCCGCGTACGGCACGTGAAACCTCTCGTCGATTAGGGTTTGATTATCAAGGGCCGGCCAGTCTTAGCGATCCTGGCGTGAATATTCGCTTGGGCAGTGGCTACTTGAAAATGATGCTTGATCGCTTCGATAGCAATCGCGTTCTCGCTTTTGCGGCATACAATGCCGGACCACATCGAGTGAGTCGTTGGCTGGCACGTTCGAAAGGGCACATGGATGCCATTGCCTTTATCGAGTCGATCCCGTTTTATGAAACGCGCCATTATGTGCAGAACGTGTTGATGTTCGATATTTACTATCGCCAACTTTTAGGTGAGCCCGTGCAATTTTTGCGAGCCCACGAGTTGGCACAGCGTTATTAATGTTACAATCGCGACCATCACGTAAAGAGCGAGAGGAACCCATGTCGCAATCGCCTGCATTTTCTGGTTGGCAAGATGTTATCGCGCTAGTGCGCCGTGCTGGACAAGATGATAATGATGATGCCTTGTTGACAGCGTTACTGACCCCCGATGAGCGAGATACCTTGGTGGCCCGGATTAATATCTTGCATGAGTTGTTAGAAGGGAGAATGAGTCAGCGCCAGTTGAGTCAATTGCTAGGCGTGGGGATCGCGACCGTGACACGCGGCTCTAATGAGTTAAAGCGGATGGATGACGAAACCAAAAACTGGCTGGCTGATTTATTGAAACGTGAAGCTGAACAGTCCACCTCATCGACCTAATCAACAAAGCCTTAAATAGACAAACAACGGCGCCACAGGGCGCCGTTGTTTGATAGTGAGACGCATGTACTTGTAATTCATGAGTGAGTTTGAATAATTGGGCATCCAACTAACACATGGAGAGTCAGATGAAAAAAACACTCGTTGTTGCTGGTATGTGCGCAGCACTTGCTGGTTGTGGTGGCGTAAATAACGCTTTACTTGAGAAAAACAAGTCAGTTGAGTATTACCGAATCTTCGATATCAAAACAGATTCTGATCGTTATACTGTCGCTGAAGCCGCAAGCGATGGGCTGGGTAAAAATGTTAATAGCGCAACAGAAGCAACCCCTATTCCTAATTTTTCAGAGCCGCCAGAGAAACCTGGGCGTTTCACTCTAACCAATCCTTTTCAGGGGTCTCAACTTGCTGCTTTGGCGGGAGCTACAGGCTCTGTGGGTATGAAAGTTGCCACTTGCGATGGTGCCGTTTGGACCGCTAAAGCTGTTAGAGATATTTCAGGACAGTCGAATCTGAATCTTACAGCTTGTTTGTGGCAATATCAGGATGGATATCATTTGGACACATACGCCACGTTCAATAAGAAAGAAGGTGGTTTGATGCAAATTAGCCGTGATATGGCAAGTGCCATGGTCGGTACGCCCGAAGAGTGGACAGAAAAAACAATTCTCGATATTGCTAAGCAAATTAAAGAAGAGACAGGTGCAAAGATAACCTATTTGGAAGGTTATCCTAAAATGGCAGATACGCCTTGGGTCGACGAGCTAGACTAATGTTCTGAAACGGCGCCACAGGGCGCCGTTGTTATTGGTGTTAGCGATACAAGTGTGGGTGCATAAACGGAATCAGCGCCATGATTAGCGCTTGATGGTAAACGCTTGAACGTGTAAGCCGATGCCCGGTGAGCATGCCAATGGCGCCCCCTTTTTGTTTTACATTTTCAGTGGCAAACATTCTGTCCATCACATCGCCAAGCTCTTCGCCTTGATGGAGAGCGTCTAACGCCTCTTGCGGCAGAGGCAGTGAGGCTGAGCACGCCTCGCCTTGCGTTGTCCCATCATCTATCACCATCCAAGCAAAGGTATGTTGGCCGTCTAAGCCGGCCTCTACTCCGACGTAAAAGTCTCCGTCATACTCCGCTTTGGCGTGACGAACGCGGTTACAGGCACCGGCATAGGTCTCTTGCGCGGTCATTGGTTGCTCTGCGACACCACTGGCAACGGAAACGCCCGTGAAGGTGAAAAGGGTATCGGGAAAAGCGTCACGAAAGGCGGCTTCAACGGCGGATAGTTTCGCGGGATTTTTGGATGTGACGATCACCTGGTTCATGCGCCCAGTGCTCCTTTTTATTCTGATAGGCGCGCTGCAGTATACGCCAACGGAGAGGTAAACGCAGCATTCCCCAAACACGACTAGCGTCCGTCACTTGGCCGACTTCGTTTAGACCAATTCGCATGCCTTGATGCCCTTTACGTGGCTGTGGCACATAGCTATTAAACCAGCGATCCCAGCACGATAAATTAAAGCCGTAGTTAGCGTTACACTCATGAAACCGGGTGGAGTGATGCACGCGGTGCATATCTGGCGTGACGATAACGCGACGCAGCCAAGCGTCTAGACGCTTGGGGAGGCGCACATTACTGTGATTGAACATTGCCATCCCGCTGAGTAGCGTTTCAAACACGATCACGGCGACAACAGGTGCACCCAGTAGCGCGACTAACACGCACTTAATGGCCATCGACAGCCAAATTTCCACCGTGTGGAATCGCGCGCCTGTCGTGACATCAATGTCCATATCGGCATGATGCACCAAGTGTAGCCGCCACAACCATGGTATCTGGTGGAAGAGTTTGTGTTGGTACCAAATCGCCATATCCATCACAACTAATGTGACGAGAACCGCGATCCATTCAGGGAGCGAAAACTGATTAAAAATACCAAAACCAGAGGCGGCGGCAAGATTGGCCGCGCCCACCGCAGAAACCGGGGCGAGTACACGTAGCGTGAGAGTATTAAATACAGTCAGTAAGATATTACCGGACCAGCGTTCTCGCCGCGTCCGAGTCAGTTTGCGTTTTGGCCAGCGCCACTCGGCGACAAGCATCACCGCAAGGACGGCAACGAAAAGGCTGAGTCTAAAACCGGCTTCGTGCGCTTCAATCCAATTCATAAATACTCCTTATCCGCTTGTAGTTTACGCGATAAGTACGTGTAACGTTTCATTTAACGGCGAAAATAGTGGGTTGGATCCTCAGCGATTGGGCAACTAATCTGTTTACTAACCGTGCTGTATTTCTCCGCGCTAACTGACCAAGCAACGCGAACGAGGAGGGAGTGTGTCACCGAGCTTGCATGATGTATACCTTGCCCGCCAAGCGATACAAGCCGTGGCGGCGCGCACACCGCTTGTTTATTCCCCGATGCTGTCTCAGCGTTATCATGCCCAAATCTGGCTCAAGCTCGAAACAAGCCAGCCGACGGGCGCGTTTAAGTTACGAGGCGCGACCTATGCATTGAGTCGGTTGCCCAAGGCGCTGCGTGAGCGTGGTGTGATCACCTGCTCGACAGGCAACCATGGCCGTGCACTTGCCTATGCGGCCAAGCAGCTTGGGATCCCGGCGACCGTATGTCTCTCTTCGTTGGTGCCTGACAATAAAGTGGACGCTGTTAAAGCAATGGGCGCGCGAGTGTGGGTAGTGGGTCGCTCGCAGGATGAAGCCGAACAAGCCGCGCTTGAGGCCGTTTCGCGTGATGGTTTGTGCTATATCCCTCCCTTTGACCATCCCGATATTATTGCCGGCCAAGGGACCATTGGGCTTGAGATCCTCGAAGATGCGCCAGATGTTGATGTGATTGCTGCGGGCTTGTCGGGGGGCGGCTTGGTGGGAGGAATTGGCTTAGCGGCGCGTACCATCGCCCCACATATCGACCTGATTGGCATTTCCATTCGAGACGGGGCTGCAATGCATGAAAGCATCATAGCGGGGAAGCCAGTAGCTGTGCCTGAATCTGAATCGTTGGCAGATAGCCTCGGGGGAGGCATTGGCCTTAATAACCAATATACCTTTGCCCTGGTGCCCCAAGTGATGACGCAACATTATCAAGTGGATGAAGCGTATATCGCCCGTGCGATGATCGATATGTGGCAGTGCGAAAATAGGTGGGTAGAAGGTGCCGCGGTAGTGGGATTGGCCGCTGCGCGTCAACACCAGTTAGATTGGCAGGACAAGAAAGTGGTGATCGTGGTCAGTGGAAACAATGTGTCAACCGACACCCTAGCAGCGGTCACAGCATTAAGTGAGCAGGTTTGTCCTTAGCTCGTCGTTGAATCTTGATGGGTGTCAAAGGAGCCCGTATGCAGTTATATCACCGTCAGCAAATCGAATCTGTCGCCACGTTTAATCGGCACAGTCTCAGCGTGATTGAAAATGCGTTCAGTGCTTTAGGGCGTGGCGAGGTAACTATGCCACCAGTGTTAAGCATGGCCATTCACGAGCACAACGGCGAAGTTGATGTGAAAACCGCTCACATTCAAGGTGCTGAGCGGTTTGCGATTAAAGTCAGTCCCGGCTTTTTCGACAATCCGTCGATAGGTTTGCCGAGCCTCAATGGTTTAATGGTGGTTTTCTCGGCGTCCACCGGTGTAGTGGACGCCGTGCTGTTTGATGAAGGGTATCTCACGGATGTACGCACGGCACTCGCGGGGGCGTTAAGTGCCAAGTATTGCGCGCGTGATAATGCCAAAACGGTCACTGTATTAGGCGCGGGCACGCAAGCAAGGTTGCAAGTGGCCGCGCTGAAACTGGTTAGAGAAATAGACACGGTTCATGTTTGGGCGCGAGACAGTGCACAAGCAAAGCGGTATCAAGCGGAGGTTGAAGCTCAGCTGGGGGTGCGAGTGATCCCCCACCAAGATGTGGCGCAGGCTTGTCAACAGGCCGATATTATTGTTACCACGACGCCGGCTAAACAGCCGATTTTGCATTGGCAAGATATTCCTCAGGGGGCCCATGTCACGGCAATGGGCTCGGATAGCGCAGAGAAGCGCGAGCTTGATCCTCATATTTTACACAATGCGGATTGGGTGCTGGTGGATAGACGTGCTCAGTCGGAGGTGCTGGGTGAGCTTAAAGGGCTGGCACTGTCACGATGTGTGGAAGAACTAGGAAACACAGTGGCATCGGGGCGTCCCATTGCGCGAAGTGATGCGGCGATCACCGTGTGTGATTTAACAGGGACAGGGGTACAGGATACCGCGATTGCAAATTATGTGGTCAGTGAATTGTGTAAGACGGAGGGGTGACCCAGTGATTGATGCTGTCTTATAAAACAAAAAGGTATAACTTATTACATAATAAGTGTTTTCCACTTCACATTCCTTGCATGCCTATGTAACAAAGAGGTTAATTTTTGCAGGTTTTGTTCAACTAATTAGATCTTATGCTCTAATAATTAGGCATAAGATCACGTTTCTTGTAATAGCCTGTTTCTATTGAGGTTGTTTCTTTTTACTAATGATGGGTCTCTCAGAATTGAGACACGTCTAGTTAGTGTAAAAAGGAATGATAAATGCACAAACACAGCTCTCTTGCGCTGATTCTCGGCGCACTATTTCATACCTCAGGGGTATGGGCGATGGCCCAAGTGCCAGATCCTGTCGATCCTCCTACCGATCCAGACCCACAAGCTTGTGTCTCACTGGTTGGCAATAATAGCATTGATGGCAGCCGCACCAGTGAAGAGCGTTGCTTGCCCGGTGACGATCCCTTTACGGCCGAACAATGGCATTTGCTTAACCGTGGTCAAAATGCCTTTGCTCGCGAAGGAGGCCAACCTGGCAATGACCTCAACGTATGGTTAGCCCATCGTCAAGAAGTGCTTGGACAAAACGTTAACGTCGCCGTCGTCGATGATGGGTTAGAAATTGCGCATCCCGATCTGGCCGCTAACGTCCGCGCTGGAAAGTCCTATGACTTTGTAGAGCGTGATGATGATCCTACACCGGAGGGGTGGAGCAGTCGCAATACTGCCCATGGTACGTCGGTCGCGGGGATTATCGCGGCGGTTCGTGATAATGGTATTGGTGGGATGGGGGTTGCACCGCTTGCCAACCTGCAAGGCTATAACTATCTCGAATACCAAAGCCAGAATGCGTGGGAAATCAGCCATGGTCGCGAAGGCTATTCGGATGATGTCCGCGTATTCAACCAAAGCTATGGCGGCTCTGGTATCCGCAGTTATCCTTACAGTGATGATCCGATGAGCTATGATGGCCGTCAAAACGCCCAGTACAAAAAAATGAGCACGGAAGCCTTTGGCGGACTTGGCGCAGTTTTCATCAAATCAGCGGGAAATGGTTATAAGCGTACCTCATTTAATCGTGAGCGCTTCCGTCCAGCGGACGATAACCATGGGTTACCGTGGCAAAACAGCAACCAATCATCCAGCAATGCGAATTACTGGAACGTGACGGTGAGTGCGTTGAATGCCGATGGTGAGCGTTCATCCTATTCCTCAGTAGGCAGCAGCGTCTTCTTGACCGCGCCGGGTGGCGAGTATGGGACCGATAAACCGGCGCATATCACCACAGATTTGACCGGTTGTACCATGGGCTATAACCGCGACGATCGTATTCCTTATGAGTCACACGATCTACACGGTGGGACAGAGATAGACAACACCTGTGATTTCAACAGTGTGATGAATGGTACGTCTTCTGCAGCGCCAAATACCTCAGGGGCATTTGCGTTGATGATGTCAGCCTATCCAAATCTGTCGCAGCGCGATATTCGCCACCTATTGGCGACAACCGCGACACGCGTGGATGCAGACGATGCCGATGTGCTTTTAACCTATCAAACGGCACTTGGTGGCGAGCGCACGGTGACTGGCCTAGAAGGTTGGAAGCAAAATGCCGCGGGGCGCTGGTATAGCCCAACCTATGGATTTGGTTTGATTGATGTTAATGCGGCACTCGAAGCCGCGAAGACATATCAGCCACTTCCTGCACAAGTGTTCACCGATTGGGCGTGGTCTTATCACAACCAAGAGGGTGAAACTGGACTCGCGATTGTAGATGCTGGGGCGGTGGCGACAGCAGACAGTGTGCAAGTCGCTGATAACCTCACTATCGAGGCGGTACAAGTGCGGACTTCGATCGAACACAGCCGTATGTCTGATCTGCTCATCGAGTTAGAGTCGCCCGCAGGGACTCGGAGTGTATTGATGTCTCCACGCAATAGCATGCTATCGAATACGCTAGATAGCACCTACCCAGAAGGCTTTACTGACCACTTGATGCTCAGCCATAAGTTCAATGGTGAAGTATCGCAAGGGCAATGGACACTCTACGTCACAGATACAGACGGCAAGACGCGTCAATACAGCCTAGGGGGTGAGGTGAAGTCGATGGCGAATAACAGCGTGAATGGTAAATTGACGCAATGGTCACTGCGTGTCATTGGTCACCGTGGTTAATAGGAGACGAAGTATGAAAAAATTAATGATAGCCCTCGCCGTCATGGGTATCAGCCTTGGTGTAAGCGCAGGCACGGTACAGCTAAATGGCAAAGATTATGTGGTCGTCGAAACCGACAGCAACGCGCGTAATATGAGTGGCGAGCAAATGGGTGTCATGGTCGGCGATAAAGTCGCTGTATCGGCACAAAGCACACCATTAACGGTCACTGGCTCGATTTTGGTCAAAGTCAGTGAGGCAAGCGCCAGCCAGCTCGCACAAAAATACGGCCTCGACTTTGTCAGTTACCTTGATGGCGTGGCGTTGCTGGAAGCGACCCCAGGCACCAATGTTGCTGAGTTAGAAAAAGCGTTGAACCAAGAGTTAGAGACCCCTGTTAACCTTGAGCTCAATCCGCAAAATCAGCGTCCCCAATAAGCAAAAACAGTGCTTATCAACAAGCCCGTCTTTTTAGGCGGGCTTTTTATCATTGTCTGTCCCCATTTTGTAGCGAAAAGTGTGGCCAAATTTTCCAACCAACCATTTTGTTACTAGATATTCCAGATTGTTCATAATTTTTACATGAGCCCAGTCTGACAGCTTGGTATGCTTTATCGCTTCTTGGCGCCAAAAAAATAGACAAATCATCATTATGCAGCTGCAATGCTGCCAGTAGGGAAAAGACAATGTGGAAAACCCTTAGACATTCTTTGCCATTGCAAATTGCGGTGGCGGCCGCACTAGCTTGGCTGGTGGGCACGGTATTCGGCCCCATTGAGAACGCGGAACAGACCACTTGGTATCCGTTGCTTATGCTTGCCAAGGTCAGTTATATCGGTCTACTCAAAGCCGTGGTCGGCGTGATGGTATTGCTCTCGTTACTGGAAGGGATCAGTAATATTGGCAATGTGGTTCGCCTTAAGCGCTTAGGTGGTGCAACACTTTTGTTTTACGGTTTTACCACCACCATTGCGATCACCATTGGTCTTGGCGCAGCGCTGATGATGCCCGAATGGCAACCGCTCACCAATGCACCGCCTGTGGATGAGAGCATTAGCTTTATCAACCAAGAGGCCGCGGGTGCCGGAGCCATTGCCACCAAACTTATCAATATGGCGTTGGTGAATCCATTTGCCGCGGTGACTCAGGGTAACCTTTTGGCGATTGTGGTGTTCACCATTTTGTTCGGCATTTCGCTGATTGTCGCACTGCCAGAGTCGCACCCATTATTCGAGACCATTCGTGGGCTGAATAAAGGCATTAACACCATGGTGGCAGGGATTATCAAGCTGGCGCCGTTTGCGGTGTTTGCGATTGTTTTCCAGTTCTCCCATCAAGGCGATAACGATCTATTTGGCCAGCTATTTAGCTTCGCCGCCTTGGTGTTTGGACTCACGATGGTCCACGCAGTGATTGTATTGCCACTTATTGCACGCGTCGCTGGTGGTATTGGCTTTGTGAGCCTATTTCGTGCCATTTCCGCGCCACTGGCGATGGCCTTTGCCACTTCTTCCAGTGCTGCGACACTGCCCGTCTCGATGCAGGCCGCCAAAGATGAGCTCAAGGTCACTCCGTCGACCGCGAGCATGGTCTTGCCGTTGGGCGCGGTGATGAACATGGATGGCACCGCGTTATTTGAAGGCATTGCTGCAGTGTTCTTGGCACAACTGTTCGGGATTGACCTGTCGACGACCGGCATTGTGATGATCTTCATTATGGCGATGGTCTCGTCGGTAGGCGCGCCGGGCATGCCGTCAGGCTCGATGTCGGGTATGCAGTTGGTGTTGCTGGCAGCGGGTATTCCACTGGAAGCCATTGCTATTTTGCTGATCATTGAGCGCCCACTCGACACCTTCCGTACTGCGGTCAATGTACAAGGCGATTTGATAGGTGCCACGGTGATTGATAAGTGGCAAAAGCGCTTTGGCTAATGGCTATATAGTAAAAAACCGCTCCCAACCACGGAGCGGTTTTTTTAGCCCTCTTCAATCACATGAAAGGCCCGGTATTCGTCGAACGCGTATTGGTCCGTCATACCGCTGATATAGTCAATCAACAGACGGGTACGAAAATAGAACTCGCGCGCGGTAGAAGAAGGGATCTGCTCCGCCAGTGCCTGTTTTTGTACTGCGTCGCGATAGGCTTTTTTATGTTTCTCAGGCAGCTTTTTAAATAGCCGCTGGGTGTATATCGACGCATGTGACTTGACTGGCTCGCCGTTGACTAAAGCCGTAAACACCTCACTGGGCAAGGTGAGGAGTGGACGATAGATGCTCATCAAACCATGGATGACGCGATAACCTTGTAGCTCGCGGCGTTCCACTTCAGGGTGACAAAAGGCATGCGCTTTGGCGACGTTTTTAAACGTTTGTACAAGTAAATGATTGACGCTGTTGTCTTCAATTAGCGCGTGGTTAAAGGTGCCATCAATGACAGCGGGTAAATGGTCGATAAAGCGTTGGGCGGCATGGCGAGGCAGGCGTTTATTGACCTCCACACGCAAGAAGACAAAAAACTGACTGTCACTACCGTGGCTGCGCTTTTCCGCGTTCTCTAACATGGTTGCCATGGTGTTAGCGTCATGCCCTTCACTGGCCTGGGTTAGCTGTACAAAGGTTGCCTTTAGGACCGCTTTCAGATCCGCGAGAGTCAGTACACCTTTTTCAACGGCGTCTTCTAAATCGGCAATGCCATAAGAAATATCGTCGGCCGCTTCCATGATGTAACTGACTGGGGCTCGACAGCCGGGCGAGATGGCGAGCGTTTCTTGTAAATCGCCGATGTACGCTTGTTCACTGAGAAAATAACCGACCTTCTTTTTCAGGTAAGCGCGCGCGTCGTCATCTGCAGGTTTCGGCTCGCTACCACACCGAGTGTATTTAAGAATGCCGGAGACTTGCGAATAGGTGAGGTTCAGCTGTTGTAAGGTATGGATCAGCCGTATGCCTTGTGCGTTGCCTTCAAAATGACAGAGATCGCGCTGTACCTCCTCAGGCAGTTCGTCATTAAAATGTTGGCGGTAGATAGACGGGACCTGCTCACTGAGCCAATCACTGAGTGCTTGTTCGCCAAAGTGTCCAAACGGTGGGTTACCTATGTCGTGCATGAGGCAAGCCATCTCAACCAAGGTCTCCAAGCAGCGGTCGAGCGGCGGTTCGAGTTGCGAGGTAGACAGTTTGTCGGCAATCAGTTGACTGATATAGCGCCCGACTTGCTGGACCTCTAAAGAGTGGGTGAGACGGCTACGCACGGCGGCATTGCGTTCAAGAGGGAAAACTTGGGTTTTTTGTTGCAAACGGCGCACGGCAGCAGAGTTAATGATCCGTCCACGATCGCTTTCAAACTGCTTCATCAAATCGCCGTTTGTTTGCGTTCTAAAAGGCCGATCTGGACGGATTTTTTGCTTAAAATTCACAGTCATCATGACACTCAGCTTGTCCACTTTTTAAGATAGAGTGCGGCGGATTTCACTGACTGTCAATCCGCCGCTTGGCATAGCAAGACGGCGGCGACATAGATTAATGCATAGAGGGACTTTTTCATTGTGAGCCTCCGGGTTATTGGGTGTGCTTATAATGTATTTATTTAATGATTAGGAGAGAGAGAAATATTGAGTCTCGAAGAAATATCACACTTGGTAAAAATCGATAGTTTGACTGACTTATCAAATGTGTTGTTGGTAGAGGAGAAAAGAAGCACTGCAGGCAAAAGGCAGTGAATTTGCCTGCAGTGTATAGCGTTTACTTGATGGTGAAGCCTAAATAAGCTTGGAACTCGTTATTATCGAAGATATCTTTGTCTTTTTCATTTCCTTGGGCATCTTTGAATTCCCAGTTAAATGCTTCATAGGAAACACCTGCATGCCAAGAGAAATGTTCATTTACCGCTTTTTTAAATTCTAATTCAGGCTGGATATGCGCATAGGCCAATGTTGTATCTGAGTCTGGCGTATGATAGGCCTCAACATAGTTCTCGATATTAAACATGAAGCCAGCAGGAAGTGGTAGCGAGTAAGTTAGATAGTTTTCGGTACCAATCTGATAGTCGTACTCTTCCTCCTCTGTGTCGTAGTAATCGAAGTTATACCAAGCGAGTTCGAGGTTCCAGTGCTTAGACAGATCGCCGGATAGGTAAAAGTTAGTTTCGACGCCACTTTTGTTTTTCAAGCTATCATCATTTTCGTTACCAAGCTGCGCCCATAATTCGATACCGAATGAAAAATCTTTTCCACCCAGAGTGACATCTTTACTGAAGTAAGGTGCAATAATATATTGTTTAGTATCTGAAGAGTCGGACTCATCACTGGCTTTCCATGATGCGTCGTAGCGGAATAAATAATACATGGTTGCATCAAAACTTCCGACACTTCCTGCACCTTGTGCTAAGCCAAATTGGGTATCCCAACCTTCTTTTCTTGCTTCACCTTCATTTTTAATGAAGTCTTTGTCGACATCAAAAAGAAAGCTGTAATCGTCGCTGAGTTTATAAGACCCTTTACCAATAGTGACTTCGGTTTTAGTGAGGCCTTTTTCATAATCATTAATCTTGACTTCACTAGTCAGTGAACCGAGCTCTCCAGCAAAACTGGTGGCACTGACAAGCGTGATTGCAGCGGCAACCGCTGTTTTTTGGATAGTATTACTCACTTTAAAGTATCCCTTCTTTAAAAAAACATCTGAGTACTGTCGCGTTTTAATTATTCCTCATGCACGCATTACGCCATTGAGCGTAACGATACACGTATCGGCTTTTTATCCGATAAATAACACTTAGCGACAGTCTATTCCTTGACGTTCGCTTATGTATTAGCGATGTAAGCGTCATCCACTTGTGTCGAGTGAATGTGGATTTATGCTAGCAATGCGTCAGTAACATGACAATGGTGTTAATAATGAGTTAAGTGTCAATTAGTATTTTTGCTCTATTTTTTCTGCTGGAAGTCGCACCAATCACCATTCAGGTTTTGTTCAGCTCGAATAAATGACCAATATAAGGGATAAAAAAAGTACTAACCCCTATGTGATTGAATTTTTAGTAATCGATTACTCGATAAGTGCTCTTTTTAGTAGTGATAAGCATCGTTTGTGAATTTTTATTCATTTATAGCAGTAAAGAGAGTAGACGGGTCTCTTTATAGTTAGGAGTTATATAAAAATGGAAAGCATAATTATCCAGGGATTAATCAGGCCATAGTGGAAGGAGGCTGAAGAGTAAGAGTGGTGATATTGTGTAGTTATCACTTCACGCGGATGAGGAGGGAGCCAAGAATTTGCTGCCTACGGTATCCATGGCACCTGCCCCGTCGCTCGCACCGGTAACAAGTATCGTCCCGTCTATCGGTTGGGCATCAAGTAAGGCTTGGACACAGAGCATGGCGGTTAAGCCAGTGGTACCTAACATCATGACTTGCTTGAGAGTAACGACGTACCACTTTCCCAGTTTGTATCACAGGTATGTAGCTCACTGGCATACAAAGCGCTCAACGCTCAAGCTATAAAACTAAAAAAGGCCGGTAAATCAATGATTTACCGGCCTTTTCCAAACGTTTGGTGGAGCTGGCGGGAGGCTATCTCCCAAACCTAGCACGTTGCACATAACTCTTTGATTTAAAGGTTTTATTTTATGTGGTTCTTGAGCGTGTGATACCGAATTTTGTCTGAAGTGTAGCTCAGTCGTGTAGGTGAGTAAATAGGTAAGTCGATTGGCTGTCTTGTAATGAGTACAGATGGGCTTCCAGTCACAGCATGCTCGCTATGTTGATGGTCTAATAAAAAAGCAAATGTATTAAAGCTGTTGCATCTGCAAGCACACTGAAGCAGATATAAGGAGAGTGAAATGGACTTTATAGAGCGACTACAAGCTTTGTCCAAAAAGGTGGGACAGCTATCTGACTCGATAGAAACAGAAGAGGCAACAAAGACTGCTTTGGTGATGCCATTTCTTCACAATGTGCTTGGATACGATATCTTCGACCCCAGTGAGGTTATCCCTGAGTTTACTGCAGATACAGGCACGAAGAAGGGAGAGAAGGTTGATTATGCTCTGATGAAAGACGGGGATGTTCAGATCTTAATCGAGTGTAAGAAAGTGAATGAAGCGCTCTCACCCAAGCACTCTAGCCAACTATACCGATATTTTTCAGTGACCAACGCTCGTATAGCTGTATTGACTAACGGTTGCGAGTATCAGTTTTTCACTGACCTCGACGCGCCAAATAAAATGGATGATAAACCGTTCTTGATTCTGGATATGTCCGAGGTCGATGAGCATGTAGTCCCAGAGCTGAAAAAACTGACGAAGACTTCTTTCGATGTCGATTCCGTGGTCGATGCGGCTGGTGAATTGAAGTATCTCAATCAAATAAAAAAGGTGTTAGCAGAGCAGTTCCAAGATCCAGAGGAAGACTTTGTAAAGCTTCTGACTGCTAGGGTCTACGATGGGATGCAAACAGCCAAGGTCAAAGCACAGTTTACTGAAATAACGAAAAAAGCTTTAAAGCAATTCCTCAACGACAGCATAAACGCTCGTCTGAAGTATGCCATAGGCAGTGAAGAGCGTGAGGCGAGAGGAGCCAACGAAGAACCAGAACAAGATGAAAGCATTTCCGAAGCTGATGGTAGCAACCCTAAGATAGTGACCACAGAGGAAGAGCTCGATGGTTATAACGTTGTCAAAGCCATTCTGAGAGAAAAAGTCGATGTATCGCGAGTCGCTCATCGAGACACACAAAGCTACTTTGGGATTCTGCTTGATGATAATAATCGTAAACCATTGTGCAGGTTGCATTTTAACGGTCGACAGAAGTATGTAGGACTCTTTGACTCAAATAAGAAAGAGACTAAAACTCCCATCGACAGTGTTGATGACCTTTTCCAACTGGCAGGGGAGTTAAAGGCATCGGTAGACCTGTACGAGTAAAGCTCTTTGTTAGCCCTAGGTAGCCGTAATTAGCTACCTAGTGGTATCCGATGGCGTGACATTAACTATTTACGAGTCCTTTGCTCTTCTTTTTCGCTTTGTCGCGTCAAGAGTCTTTACTACGCCAAAAAGAGAGTTCGCAGTCATATGAGTATACCTAGCTGACATGGACGGCGTCTTATGTCCGAGCCATAACATTATTTTTTGAACAGAAACATCATTCTCGGCCAATCTGGTTGCGCAGGTGTGGCGCATCATGTGAGGTACAAACTCTTGACAACTACCAAATCCTAATGACTCTCTCATGACTTTCCAGTGCCAACTCAGTGAGTCTGGTGTAATATAAAAGATTGGCTGATTTGGATCGCTGTCTTCCCTCTCGAGTAACTTTCTTTCAAGCACCTGCCTCGACCTTTTAACAAGTGGTATGGTTCGTGACGTTTGGTTTTTTGAGTTATTAATAAATATAGAGCTATTCTCCTCATTGTAGTCTTGCCATTTTAGACGGAGGAGCTCGCTTACCCTTGCCCCTGTGTCGATTGCTAAGCTTATAAAGTCAACAAAGTCTAAGTATCCTCTCTTTTGGAAAAACTCTAATATTTTTTCTTCCTCTTTTATTGTAAGAATTCTTGTGCGAGCATTATTTTCTCTTGTCCATGGGAATAGAGGTATATTGTCAATGAAGCCGAGTAAAACAGCATGCTTTAATACGACCCTTATCTTGCTGAGATTTCGGTTAATCGTTGCGTTTGACAAACCCCTTGCCCTTAAATGTGCCACATAATCAACAATCTTTCTTGATGTTACATCGGCTGGTGGAGTGTCACAGCCAAAATACTCAATGCAAAGATAAGCCTTTCTTCTTGTTGCTCTGTAGTCTTTAATGTTTTCTGGTGTCCATCTCGTTTTACAGGCTGATTCATATGCCTCTTCTAATGTCCCCTGAGGTATTGTTTTCGTTTCAATCACTCGAGGGTCTAACATGAATGATTCACTGAAATATAGTTGTTTTTTAGGGTTGAGCTTCAAGAACCTAAGATTATTAATCAGGTGAATTGCCTTTTCCCTGTCACCTCTCTCATTAATTATTTCTCTAATAGCATGCCTGGGGTTATCTCTCGCAATAACCTTACTCTCTCCATCTATTCTGTAGTCTAATATGTAGGTGTTGCCTGACTTTTCTAAGTGTATGTCGTAGTGTTCTAAGATTCTTTTAACGTTGGAGTGTATTGGTTTTTTCATCTTTTCGCCTCGTTGTTTGAGGGTTTTATTTTTGTTTTTATTTCTATCTTTTGGAACCTATGAAATGTATTTCATTCACTTGTGACATTTTATTTTATAAGGTTTGTTTGTTTTTATTTTCAATGATATGACTTGGTTTTTTTCTTGTTTGCGATTAGTATTTTTCATGGTTTTTCTGCTTTGTTTTTACGTAAAAAATTTTCTCTCGCATTTAATAATACATAGTGTTTTAAATTTCCCCCATATGCCCTATAAGAAATTTAACTATCTGGATTGGTGGTGTGGAAAATATTTTATGAGTGCTAACGCCCCCCAATGAGAACCTTTGGTTATTTATTATTCAGATTTATAGGTCTCTTAATGTTGCCTTTTGAACCTACCTCAAACAGCTACGGCAGGGTGGCCTATAAGTCCTGTTTGACAGTTTTAGACCTATATGAAATTATGAGCCCATCTTATAGACCAAGATGAAGAGTAAGAAATGGCTGTTATCGCGTATTACCGTGTTTCAACTGACGACCAAACAATCGAGAACCAACGAAGAGAGCTCAATAAGACATATCGTATAGACAAGGAGTTCGCTGATTGTGGAGTGAGCGGGACAGTTAGCGCTGAGAAGAGGCCAGAGTTTAAGAAGCTACTCGACTATGTGCGCGAAGGAGACACGCTTGTGACGGTCGATCTTGATAGATTGGGGAGAGACAGCATTGATGTGCAAAACACCGTGAGAGAGCTTCTGAGAGGCGGTGTGAACGTCATTGTGACAAGGTTAGGGGTAGACCTCAGCACAGACGCAGGAGAGCTTCTGGTGACCATTCTGTCCAAGGTTGCAGAGATGGAAAGAAGGAAGATGTTAGAGCGCTCAAACGCAGGCAGAGAGCGTGCAAAGGCAGAAGGTAAGCATATGGGTCGCCCTCACACTATAAGCAAAGAGCAGGTGCATGAGCTTCGCTCAAAGGGTTATTCTATTAATGCTACGGCTGAGGCTTTGGGCTGCTCTGTGTCGTCGGTGAAGAGGTTACAAAAGTCATAGGTGAAATATCGATCGATGCATCGCTAACTTCAGGTATTAATGTTGTGCTGGCAGCTTGATTTACAACGTCTAATTGAAGACCCCTAGGGAAAACTCTTAGATATACATTAAGAGAGGTTAGCCATTGATAGCCTCGTGGATAGCCCTCTTCATGGTTCCTTACGTTAGCACTAGGGCATTTACAACGCCTAATTGAAGACCCCTAGGGAAAACTCTTAGATATACATTAAGAGAGGTTAGCCATTGATAGCCTCAAAGATAGAGCCTTGTTGTCGAGTCTTCACGCCCTCACTAAGACATTTACAACGTCTAATTGAAGAGCCCAAGGAAAACTTTTAGATATACACTAAGAGTCAGTCTCACTGCCTCCCTCTCTCAGGCTCTTTCTCATCAGAAGTCTCTGTCTAATCGAGCCATTTACAACGTCTAATTGAAGAGCCCAAGGAAAAACTCTTAGATATACATTAAGAGCCCTCTGTGACATCACACCACCGCTGCCCTAGTCGTGGCAGATACTAAATAGACCACCAGCAGAACACTATCGCACCTTTGCTTACATGGATAAGTAGCTAAGTAGAGCGACTCTGCGTTGACTGTTATTTCACTTGATAGAAGGAGTTATCATTGTGAGCAGCAGTCGACTAGAGTGTGTCTGAGCTGTATGGTCTGTAGGTGCTAGTGGAATATTGTATGGGCACAACCAAGAGGAAAGCTTTAGGCCTCTTAATATCTCTGGTCTGAATACTGTTATCTGCTTTAAGCTAGGCGGTGATAGCTGGAAAAGGTGTAACTCTACATGGGAACATCTGTGCTTTAAGTTTCTCTTCGAGTACTGCGTTAAGAGAGTGGTCTAGGTATCATAGTGATTCAGGAGAACGCTGAGAGACTGTGTTAAGACCAATCCCTAGCTAACGCTCTCATAGAAGCGGTTTGGCTATATGCCTTAGTGAGCTGACTTACACACAATCTGACACCTATGGTGGCGAAGCGTGACCTAGTCGTGCAGACTGTCCCTTATGCCATCAAAACCGTTTTTGGACATTTTTGAGTTAGTGACTCGGATTGAATCTATCTACTTCGGATAACCCGAATTTAGACAAATCGAAGTAGACTGTGTCGCTATTGAGACTATTACTGATGTAGCCATAAAATGTGATATTGCTTATTCATAGCGAGAATGCTTAGTGTCTTAAAGTGTCTACTCCAGTCATTAAATTACCGCTTCTCCCCCTTCAAGCTAGCCTGATTTATGCTAGTCTATCAAAATTATAGCACTGATTTAAATTTGGTTTTTCTAACCGATAAAAAGTCATGAAGTATAGAGCTGTATCGTCTAAGCGTGCAGAGATTCACAATAAGTTAATTGTCAGGTTGAGCAAATGGATAGATTAAGCATGACCACACATTTAATTGCTGTTCTCACAGCATTTTCAGCGTTTACTATGCCAATAGCACTTGAGGTTCTGAACCGTGTAAAAAATCGTTATGGTTCTGCTCACTACATGGACTCCATAGAACAGATTATGGGCTTTGAAATTCAATCACTCTTTCGAGAGTTGATAGTTACTTTGATTGCTCTTATTAGTTTTGCATTATTTGTTTGCTCAGTTGATAAAGCTATCTTTAAAGATGGTTATGTTCTATCTATGGAGTTTTTATTCTCTCTGGTAACGTCTATTCTTCTGGTAAAAGAGTTTAAATTCATAAAAACCGTATTTCTCGCTACACGGTCGGACAACCTAGTAACTGAGCACCTAATTTCTAAACTTCGAACAAAAAACAAAACCAATCATTCAGAAGAAGTGGAGCTGCTAGTGCAAATTGCCTGTTACAATATTGAGCACACAGCAATTATCTCTGATAAGTCAACAGAAAACCGTCTATTTGAGCTAATAGAAAAGACATGTGAGAATCAAGATTGGTCAATAGACACTGCTGCTATCAAAAGGCTTGTGGATGGTTTAGCAGCAACATTGACATCAGCTAGAAATACCAACAGTCGAGACAAGTACGTGTCACTTCAAAGAAATTACGGTAGGCTCTTAGTTTTGTTCTTCGATAGAAAGATGAAAGATTACAAAATCTTCGATAGGTTCAGTCAGAGATTCTATGAAGAAAGCATTAAAGAGCTAAACACTGGTCAATACTGGCTTCTAAGAGCTGATTTTTTGAACAGAATGCAAGCGTGGGACATTCAAAACCCTCAAACTATCAAATTCATAGATAGCCATGTACGTGGGCTAATCTCTTTTTTAGTAGACAAGAAACCAGAACTACTTCCTGATCTGATAGATAACTATAGAAACTTTATTTCATTTGAAAGTCATTTCGATGATGATATTTATAGGCTTTCTCAACTCTTCGGCAGTTATAATTATTCTCATTTCGACGAGATGAATAGCTTTACAGAAGCTCATAAAGAACTTCTAACAACAAATCCTCAGGACTACATCAATCATTTCATCTTGCTTTTAGATAAGTATGTTCAGGATGCGTTGACTTCTTCAGTTTCAGAGCAGGAGCGAGAGAAGATTAAGCTAACTACAGTCGATTATGAACAACAAATGGTATCTGAAATCATTAAGAAAGTTGGAGAAAATGCAGCCAAAAGAACAGCTCAATATACGCTAAGAGCGCTTGCAAATAAAAGCCAGTGGAGCTGCATTCTCGACTGTCACGAGAGTTTCAGTCCAGCCCACTCCAGAGTGTCTCGCTTAGGCGTTAACCTTTTGCCTGCTTCTTTGAATTCAATGATACAGCAGTTAGGGAAGTCTCATGGTTATAGCTCGCTGCAGTCCGAAGAGCTTAGTCACGCGTATGTCAGAGCTGTTCCAATTCTAGTTATGTATGCTGTTTACTCTTGGAGACTCCAAAATCTGGATAAGAATTTACACGCTTGTATTAGTGCAATCACAAGCTCTCTAAGCATGGGCGAGAGAAGTATTCAAATTGCCAACCGAATGCGCAACGAAATAAAACTGGCGACTTACTATGCAAAATCACCTGTTTACGCCAAAGCATTTTGTAATCACTTCGATATCAAACATGAAGAAGCTGGCTTCAATTCAGTTGTAATCCCTATCCTCAGGGAAATCCAAAAATACCTAAACAATCAGTTAATAGAAATTAGAAAATCACAACCTCTAAGTGAAGCAATCAAGCAGTCATATATAGATGGTGTTTTGATGAACGGACAGGATTTGGCTAATAAATTCCCACTATTTAGTTTCGTGTCGCTGAGCAAAGATAAAAAAGTTCCTTGCAAGCTCCCCTCATGTTCATACGAAAGGGAGAGATTCTTAGATAACACGGGAGTGGGGTACAGCTCTGGTAGCTGCAACGTTATCAAAAGAATTCACAATATAGTAGCCCTGAAAATTATAACCCAGAAAGGCTTGCCATTGTCTGAGTTGGAATTTGAAGCCTTAGAAAACCACCATTTGTTAGTCATGACTAGCGAGGACTGGAAAAACTTTACAAGCTCAAAAGACAGAAGTGACTATAGAGATGTCAAACGTTATTTAGTTTTTTCCGGTGACCCTCTAGATGCATACTACGTTTATGACACGAAAGAAAGTCCAGCTCTTGTTACACTCTACAATCCTGAAATTGACCAAGAATCGACGCCATTAAATAAGAACATGAGTAATGCTTTGGAATTCGAATTCATCGATAAAGAGGGTGAAGTCACTGTTGAAATAGATGCACATATTTACTTTTAGGCAAACAAAGAGAGACTACAGAATGGGATGCAACCTTCCTCGAAAACCGGTCGTTAGTAACTAGGCTTTTGTCGTTTACACTAAATTGAACCATCACAGATAGCCATTACAAAAACTATTGCTGTCCAGGTGTTAGGCGGTGTGAGGAGGTCTGTTCGCTAACGCAGAAAAGGGGCAAAAGTGAGCTAGAGTAATCTGTCAGAGCACGTCCTGACTAATCCAATCTCAGTCATCAGAGAGAACAGACGGCAAACCGACACAAGGGCTTTAGCCTCAAACGGCTTCCACCGATGCATTGTGGTTTGTTTGGTCTACTGCTTAAAGGAAATGGTTAGAGAAATCATGGGGCACTGCCACTCGCACCAACAATAGAAATCTAAGCTACCATCAATCGAACAACAGTGTTTCCACTTGGCTATCATTGGCTTCCTGAGAGGCCATAAGGAAGCCCTAGAGAAGCTATTCTGCCATATGGAGTCGAGTATCAACTGCCTCTTGCTCGTCGATGGGGTAATCTATGGTCTCTATATACTTCTTCAAGTTGGCAATTGTCAGCCCTGAACCATAGTTACCGCTTACTGAACCGTCTGCCCAACCACCTAGCTCTTTATAGACTACTTCAGGAATGTCCGCATTTAACGCTAAGTCCTTAAAGTTATGCCTTAAGCTATGGAAAGTCACACGGTCTGCTCTTAGTTCATGCTTGCGGCAGAAATAGGCATAGCGCTTACTGTATATGTCTGAGCGATACCCGCCCTGTTTTGGAAGGGGAATATCGAATAGCGTCTCTGTACTCAATGACTGTACAAACTCGATGAAACCGAGGTTTAACAGTGCGTCAGGCAGAGGCACAGATCTGGCCGAAGAGCTAGTCTTTAACGCCTTGTCGTCCTCTTCATTTACAGAGATATACCAAATATCTTCGTGTTGCCTGATGTCTGAAGGTCTCAACTGGACGATTTCATTCATACGTAGACCACAACAAAGTGCTATTCGTACAATCCAGTAGTGCTCTGTGCCTTTGGTCAACTGAAGCAACCTGTCGAGCATCTCTGGTGAGTATGGTCTCCGTGCGTCCTTGTCCGCGACTCTTTTCTTGAGCCTCGTGTTTTCTGCAGGGTTGAATGTGATATATCGTTCTTGCACAGCAAACTTAAACATTGCAGAAATCGCTTCTAAGCGCTGATTGATGCTCGTGATAGAAAGAGGGGGAAGGTGCTTCAATTGCCCACTATTCACCACAGCAATAAGCTCAGGAGTCGTGAGATTCTTGGTCTCCTTTAACTTGGCTGAATTACTTGGCGTGTCTATCAGTACATTCCTCAGATTTCTTATATCTTGTGGCAAGACCTCTTTGACAGGATAGTCAGCCCCCATAAAACCAAGAAGGAACTCAATAGATACTTGATAGCGCTGCTTGAGCTTCTCACTCATTGGCTTACCAGTTGCTGCCATTTCTGTTTGCTTGTTCTCTAAGAACTCACTAGCGACATATTCAAGTGTTGGGTCTTTGTCTATCTTAGGAATTGGCTTAGTGACGGTCTTAATGTCGCTCGAGAAGCCGCTAATCGAGCCTAGGAGAGTCTTTGTCTGGGCTTTTAGGTACTGGGCGAATTCGATGAATACACGCGCTTTCTGTGGCTCTGTGAGCGCGTTGTACTGGTCGGTAATCCGGCTAGGGATAGCTCCCTCAAAAACCCGGTGTACGCGAGATGCATTAGCTAGCTTTAGGTTGTCGTGTAACATGCCTGCTGCATGTTCTTGAATGGCGTCTAGGCTTGCTTCTAACCCGTTCCGTATACCCTCAACATCGACAGAGCCAGTTAGCATGTTGTCTTGCTTGTCTTTTACCCACGTATTGGCGGCCTCAATGGCAATGTTCTGAAGGTCGACCAGCTCAACTCTCTTCTCTGGTACAGAATAGCCACCGAGCTCCGCAAACTCTTTCATCAGGCGACCAGCCTCGATGGTGGCTAGTTGTTTGGCTTGTGTCTTGTTCGAGGTCTTCAAAGAGAAGCGAATAAGGCGCTTACCATAGTGCTCGACTAGGTGGCTAGGAACTCGCTTTTGGAAATAGTAAACGCTGCTGTTTTTACGTTTGTATATGTGCAAATCGTCGCCCGTGTAGCTCAGCTGCGTATCACACATATGCTTTTTAACTGCTTGAAACAAAAGAACTTTTAATAAAAACAACAACTTAAAGGAAAGTGGTGGAGCTGGCGGGAGTTGAACCCGCGTCCAGAATCAGTCTAGCCAATGGCGCTACATGCTTAGTTTGTCTTTAATCTCGTCAGTGTGCTGCGGACAAACACGCCACACAAAGACATACCCAACTTAGTTTTAACGCTTCAGCTCTTGGGTCAAAGCATCCACGCGATCCTGTTTGGTTTTGACTATCCTGAATCCCCGTCCTACAGGCGGAGGCTAGGGAGGATAGGCACTCAACAGGTTATTAAGCTGCTAGTGCGTAGTTTTCGTCGTTTGCGACTATTTTTTTGCGGCTTTTTACGAGGCCAACCGCCCCTCGGCATGCTCCACGGRCCTTCTCAATCCTGTCGAATCCTGAATCAGCCCCAGAGTGTGAGCGGCAGAGTCTAACAGATTGATCTGCCGCGTCAACGATTAACGCGCTGCGTTTTTCATGATCCTGGACTTTTGACGTTGCCAGTCTCTGTCTTTCGCTGTATCGCGCTTATCGTGTAACTTCTTACCTTTTGCCAACCCTATCTTCAGTTTAGCAAAAGATTGTTTCCAGTATAAAGACAGTGCCACCACCGTGAAACCGTCTCGATTGACTTTGCCTAGCAAGGTATCAAGCTCACGCCGCTTAAGCAATAACTTACGGGTGCGCTGTGGATCGGCCACCACATGCGTGGAAGCCACATTAAGCGGGGTAATGGTAGCCCCGAACAAGAAGGCTTCCCCGTCTTTTAACAACACATAGCTTTCACTGATATTGGCTTTTCCCGCTCGGAGTGCTTTCACCTCCCAACCTTGTAGCTCAAGCCCTGCCTCGAAGTCATCTTCAATGAAGTATTCAAAGCGCGCTTTTTTATTCAGTGCAATGGTGTTGCTGTTTGCTTTGTTCTTTGCGTTTTTCTTAGCCATAGTGTGCGCATTATAAAGGCGATATATCGAAGAATGAAAGGATTATCGTACTCAGGGGCAGAAAGAGTAAGACTTTATTCGCGATGTTGTTTGCTAACATTGGTCAAAGTGGGTCTCGATGGTATTATCTCGCGGTTAACTTGCAAGGAGTCCCTATGCCGCAAATCATCCGCTCGGCTTTAGTGCCGTACAGTGCTGAGCAAATGTTTGCCTTGGTGAACGATGTTGAATCCTATCCCGCTTTTTTGCCCGGGTGTGTGAGTACCCGTCTTATTGAGCACACAGACACCACCATGGTTGCGTCGTTAGATGTGGCGAAAGCGGGCATAAAGAAAACATTTACCACTAAGAATTATCTGGTGGATAACAGCCGAATTGATATGACGCTGGTGGATGGACCATTTAAACGCTTGAGTGGTGGCTGGAAATTCACGCCACTATCAAGTGATGCGTGTAAAATCGAATTAGATCTCGAGTTTGAGTTTACTAACCGCTTGGTTGAAGCTGCCTTTGGCCGTATCTTCAGCGAGTTAACCAGTAGTATGGTGAAGGCGTTTACAGAGCGAGCGAAAGAGATTTATGAGTGAAGAGACATTGCTGCATGTTGAAGTGGTTTACCCGTTGCCTAATGAGCAGCGCATCTTCAACTGCGTGGTGAAGCCCGACTCGACGGTGGAAGATATTATTCGTCAATCAGGTGTCTTAAGCGCCTATCCGGAGATTGATCTTGCGACCAACAAGGTTGGGGTATTTAGCCGACCGGTGAAACTAGACGCGCAAGTGCGCGACGGGGATCGCATTGAGATTTACCGGCCGCTGCAAGCCGACCCGAAAGAGATCCGCCGTCGCCGCGCCGAACGCGCGAAACAAGAGGGGAAAGCCGATCCTGTCACCGGGGGCCGTGCTGATTCCCAGCGCAAACGCTCGTAACGGGGCAAAAAGAAAGGCGCCGAGCGGCGCCTTTACTAAAGGATGAATATATAGCGGCATCAGAGTGCCGGATGCATCACCGTTACTGAACGGCTTCGAAAAATTGCTCGCCCGGCTCGAAATCACCGTCCATGTTGACTAATTGGTTATTATCGTCAAAGGAGAGGACCAGATCTTTTTGTGTCGGCGCTTCATGGCCAGGTTGTTGCCATTGCACAAAGTACCAAGTGTTGGGGTAGCCTGACTCAACGAGCATAGGAGGGCCGAGAAGGAACTTTACCTGCTCTTTGGTCATGCCAAATTTCAAGGCGTCCACGGCCTTTTCTTCAATGTAATTACCTTGGTTTATATCCACTCGATAAACCAGTTTTTCGGCATAAGAGCAGCCCATCATGGCAATCGCCATCAGAGAGGCAACGGCGGCTTTAGTCCAACCCATAGTTAATATCTTCACTGTCTTTTGATGGCAAATCACGTTTTTCGAAGACGCTTAGCAGTTCGTGCCTGCTGGCTTTCGCGCCCCGAGTATAATCAAGCAGAGAATATATGTAAAAAACCTGCTAACGACCAGCGTTTGGACGGTGATAATGTGAAAAAGTTCGACGTGTGTAAGGAAATAACCGAGAAAAGCAGAGCTAGTGCACTTTTCTCGGTTTGAATGCCACATTCAACGCTGTTTTGACTTGGCAGAATCAAGCGGCCACTAGAAGATCTTCCGCGTTTGCGAGGGTGCGATCAGTGATTTCACTGCCGCCCAGTAACCGTGCAAGTTCACTAATTCGTGCCTGATAGTCGAGCGGGTACATACGGGTCGTGGTGCTGCCTTTCTCTGTGTCTTTGGCAACAAACATTTGCTGATGGCCACATCCTGCGACTTGCGGCAAGTGGGTGACGCACATCACTTGGGTGGAGTCGCCAAGTTGACGCAAGAGTTTGCCCACAATCGCTGCTGTAGGTCCACTGATCCCCACATCAACCTCATCAAAGATAAGGCTTGGTGTTTCAACCTTCTGGGCAGTGATCACTTGAATGGCGAGCGAGATCCGAGAGAGCTCGCCGCCGGATGCTACTTTAGCCAGTGGTTGTAAAGGCTGACCTGGGTTCGTCGACACAAGAAACGCCACAGCATCGCCACCCAGTGGGCTGAGGTGGGTTTCCGCTTTATTCTCGACTTGGATCTCGAAGCTACCATGCTCCATGCTCAGCTGGTGCATGCTTTGCGTGATCAGTTTGTTCAATTCTTTGGCATAGCGGCGGCGGCTTTTGCTTAATTTCTCAGCGGTGTCGAGACAGTCAGCAAACTGTTTGTCCACATCGGCTTGCAATTGCTCAATCGCCTCATCGTTATGTCCCAGTTTCTCCAACTCTTGAATCAATTGTTGATGCGTTTCATATAATGCATCGGGCTGCACCTGATGTTTACGCGCCAAACTCATGATAGTGCTCATGCGCTGATCAAGATACTGGAGGCGTTGAGGATCCATATCGAGTTGATCAAGATAACTGCTCACTTCTTGACTCGTCTCTTGCGTTTGGATCCGCGCCTCTTCAAGCATCTCAGCGAGCGGTGAAAAGTGATTGTCCATTGCGGCTAATTCACTTAAACGCTGTTGAGCGGCGGTCAATAAACTTAAGGTGTTAGTTTCTTCGCCTTCACTGAGTAGATCCACTACCGCCTGACTGGTCATGGCGATATCACCACTGTTCGATAAGCGCTTGTGTTCTTCTTCAATGTGTTGGTATTCCTCTTCACCCAATGCGAGTTCATTGAGTTCACCCACTTGATATTCCAATAGCTGTTGCTGAGCATCAATGTCATCTTTTTTCTTGATCAATGCTTTTAGCTCATTTTTAGTGCGGCGCCAACGCTGATAGCGTGTCGCCATTTTATCCAGCAAAGACTGGTGACCGGCGTATTGATCCAACAAGGTAATCTGGTGTTCGGGACGTAACAGCTGTTGATGCGCATGCTGACCGTGGATATTAATCAATAACTGCCCAAGCGCTTTTTGTTGTGAGGCGGGAACCGGGTTTCCGTTAATGTATGCGCGTGAACGGCCTTCTTTGGTGATCACACGCCTTAGAATGCAATCGTCGCCGTCTTCGAGTTCGTTATCTTGTAGCCAGCGACGCGCGGCACTGTTTTGCTCTAAGGTGAAACTGGCAGAAATCTCTGCGCGTTTTTCACCCGGGCGAACCATATTGGCATCGGCACGATCGCCAAGGCATAAACCCAGCGCATCGATAGAAATGGATTTACCCGCCCCGGTCTCACCGGTGATCGCCGTCATGCCTTTACTAAACTCCAGCTCCAAGGATTTAACGATGGCAAAGTTTTGAATGGTTATATCGGCTAACATAGGAAACACCTGTATCTATCAACAACTGTGTATAGATACAGTATATACTGTTTTTTCATCCAGTGAATACTGTTTAGCAAGAATTGTTGTGAATGCGATGAACAGCACAAAAATTGTGCATGAAAAAAGCAGGAAGACCTGCTCTTTATCGGATGCGGAGAATAAGAATAAGGAAGTGGCTCGCTTAAAATAGCTTAGAAGACCAACCCAGTTTTTTACGTAAGGTATTGTAATAATTGTAGTCTTGAGGATGAATGAGCTTGAGAGTGGCCGGGCTTTTGTAAATATGTACCTCATCACCTGGGTTGACTGGCAAAGAGACCTGACCATCACAGCTCACTTCCAACGTGCCGCGGTTATCTGGGGAAACCAGTAATTTTATACGGCGGTTGCCATCGACGACCAGCGGGCGGCTTGACAGTGTATGCGGAAACATAGGCACGAGCGAAATCGCGTTGAGGCTGGGAGATAAAATGGGGCCACCGCCGGACAAGCTATAGGCTGTTGAGCCTGTGGGGGTCGAGATAATAATCCCGTCTGAGCGCTGAGAGAAGGCAAACTGCTCGTTAATGTACACCTCAAATTCAATCATGTGCGCGACTTGCCCGGGGTGAAGCACTGCTTCATTCAATGAGGCGTTATGACTTTTTACCTGATCATGGCGATGGATTTCGGTTTCAAGCAAAAAACGGTCTTCGTCCACGTAATCGCCGTTTAATACCGCTTCTAGCGCATGTTCGAAGGCTTCGGGATCTAAGTCGGTGAGAAAGCCGAGGTTACCGCGGTTTACCCCGATCACCTTGATATCGCAGCGAGACAATACGCGGGCAGCACCTAACATGTTACCGTCCCCACCGATCACAATGGCCAAGTCAGCGTGTTGGCCAATGCTGACTAGATCCAAATAATGTGCATCCGGCAAACCCAGGTTAGTGCTTAAACGTGTATCGATACACACGTCATAACCGCGCTCGATAAGCCAATGGTAGAGGCCTATGTGTGTGTTAACCGCTTCCGGGTTACGAGGTTTGCCAATTAAGGCAATGCGCTGGAATGGTGTCGACATAATTAGGATCTCATCGTTATTTGAGCTCAGTATAACGCGGGAAAAAAGCGATTGTCGTGATTTGCGTTATGTGGGCGGTTGAATCACAAAGATTCATCCCCATAATACTTTCGTCAATCAAGTTGAATAGTCCCAGTGGCGTGCTGGGCAATGCCATTTGTGTCGGAGTGATCATGAGCGAAGAACAGAAAGTGAAGCAAGAGCAGGAAGCGATGAAAAACGCGCAAGCTGCTGAAGCCAAAGGTACAGAGCAGGCCGCTGAGCAACAAGCAAGTAGTGGTGCAGACATTGAGCATGAGGAAACCGCAGCCATGATTGCACGTATCACCGAACTTGAAGCGGCGCTCGAGGCGAGCGAAGCCAAGGTGCAAGAGCAGCAAGACAGTGTGCTGCGTGCCCGTGCAGACGTGGACAACATGCGTCGTCGTACCGAGCAAGAAGTGGATAAGGCGCGCAAGTTTGCCTTAGAAAAATTCGCCGGTGAGCTTTTACCTGTGATTGATAACCTTGAGCGTGCCGTGGAGATGGCCGACAAAGAAGACGAATCAATCAAGCCAATGGTGGAAGGGGTTGAGCTGACGCTGAAAACCATGATGGATACCATCGATAAGTTTGGGTTGAAAGCGATCGACCCGCAAGGTCAGCCGTTTGACCCTGAATTGCATCAGGCCATGACCATCCAAGAAAGCGCGGAGCATGAGCCAAACACCGTGATGATGGTGATGCAAAAAGGTTATGAGTTAAACGGCCGTGTTGTGCGCCCAGCCATGGTGATGGTGTCTAAAGCGCCGCAAGGTAACGTAGACGAAAAAGCCTAACGAGGACGCTGAAGAAGGCATCTTGCCGAACTCGATTCGGTGTTTTTTTTGCCTTCTCCCCTTGAAAAGCATTTGGCTGCCCTTATTTAAACGGCAGCATTAAATAAAAATTGCGGTGAGGGGTTGAACCTCTCACAGTTACCCCCACATAAGGGGTAACGCATTAAAGCCACAGAACGAATTTCGGAGAGCACCAGATGGGTAAAATCATTGGTATTGACTTGGGTACAACCAACTCATGTGTCGCCGTACTTGACGGTGAAAAAACGCGCGTCATTGAGAACGCAGAGGGTGATCGTACAACACCATCGGTTATCGCTTACACACAAGATGGTGAAACACTTGTCGGCCAGCCTGCGAAGCGTCAGGCAGTGACAAACCCAGAAAACACCCTGTTTGCTATCAAGCGTCTGATCGGCCGCCGCTTCGAAGATGAAGAAGTGCAGCGTGATATCAGCATCATGCCTTACAAAATTGTTAAGGCAGATAACGGTGACGCTTGGGTTGAGGCGAAAGGCCAAAAAATGGCTGCGCCACAGGTGTCTGCTGAAGTCCTGAAGAAAATGAAGAAAACCGCTGAAGATTTCCTCGGTGAGGAAGTGACTGGCGCGGTAATTACTGTCCCTGCTTACTTTAACGACTCACAGCGTCAAGCAACCAAAGATGCTGGTCGTATCGCAGGTCTAGAAGTTAAACGTATCATCAACGAGCCAACAGCTGCGGCACTGGCTTATGGTCTAGACAAAAAAGGCGGCGATCGCACAATCGCTGTGTATGACCTAGGTGGTGGTACCTTCGATATCTCTATCATCGAAATCGATGAGGTAGATGGCGAGCAAACGTTCGAAGTATTGGCAACAAACGGTGACACTCACCTTGGTGGTGAAGACTTCGATAATCGTTTGATCACCTACTTGGTCGACGAGTTTAAGAAAGAGCAAGGTATCGACCTACGTCAAGACCCGCTAGCGATGCAGCGTGTCAAAGAAGCGGCTGAGAAAGCGAAGATTGAACTGTCTTCAGCACAGCAAACAGACGTGAACTTGCCTTATGTGACGGCGGACGCAACCGGTCCTAAGCACATGAACATCAAAGTCACGCGTGCCAAGCTAGAATCACTGGTTGAAGAGCTGGTTCAGCGTTCACTTGAGCCAATGAAAGTGGCACTGGCTGATGCGGAGCTATCAGTTGACGAAATCACTGACGTTATCTTGGTCGGCGGTCAAACTCGTATGCCAATGGTACAGGCCAAAGTGGCAGAGTACTTCGGTAAGGATGCACGTAAAGACGTGAACCCTGATGAAGCCGTTGCCATGGGTGCCGCGGCACAAGGTGGCGTACTGTCTGGCGATGTAAAAGACGTCCTGCTGCTTGACGTGACCCCGCTTTCACTGGGTATCGAAACTATGGGCGGTGTGATGACCAAGCTGATTGAGAAAAACACCACGATCCCAACCAAGGCGAATCAGGTGTTCTCGACGGCAGAAGACAACCAAAGCGCGGTAACGATCCATGTGATTCAGGGTGAGCGTAAGCAAGCCATGCATAACAAATCACTGGGTCAGTTCAACCTTGAGGGCATCCAGCCTGCGCCACGTGGTGTGCCACAAATTGAAGTAACCTTCGATTTGAACGCCGACGGTATCTTGAACGTGTCTGCTGCTGATAAGCAAACGGGTCAAGAGCAGAAGATTACTATTCAAGCGTCTGGCGGTCTGAGCGACGAAGACGTTGAAAAGATGGTTCAAGAAGCAGAAGCGAATAAAGAAGCGGACAAAAAGTTCGAAGAGCTAGTGACTGCGCGTAACCAAGCTGACCAGCTGGTTCACGGTACACGTAAGCAAATGGACGAAGCGGGTGACAAACTGCCTGCGGAAGACAAAGAGAAGATCGAAACCGCCATTTCTGAGCTAGAAACCGCGCGTAACGGTGAAGATAAAGAAGACATCGACGCGAAGGTTCAAGCACTGGTTGCCGCTTCATCAAAATTGATGGAAATCGCGCAGCAGCAAGCTCAAGATGAGCAGGCGCAGCAAGACGCCGGTGCTGATTCAGCAAAACAAGACGACGATGTTGTCGATGCTGAGTTCGAAGAAGTTAAAGACGACGACAAGAAATAAGCGAAAGCACTGTCGTTAATAAGCACGGGCGTAGGGGAGCAATCTCCTTCGCCCGTCGTTTTATCAAACAGTGAATTGAACGTCTTTGTTTTGTTGACGTAAACAGGTGCAGTCAGACCATGTCTAAAAGAGATTTGTATGAAGTGCTCGGCTTAAGCCGCGATGCAAGCGAGCGCGATATTAAAAAAGCCTATAAGCGGCTGGCGATGAAATATCACCCAGACCGCAACAAAGGCGATGATGCCGCCGACCAATTTAAAGAAATCAAGTTGGCCTACGAAGTGCTGACCGACCCGCAAAAACGTGCAGCCTATGACCAATATGGTCATGCCGCCTTTGAGCAAGGTGGTATGGGAGGCGGCGGCTTCGGCGGCGGAGGCTTCGGCGGAGGTGCTGACTTTAGCGATATTTTTGGTGACGTATTCGGCGATATATTCGGCGGAGGTCGTCGTGGTGGTCAGCAACGCGCGCAACGTGGTGCCGATTTACGCTACAACATGGAGCTTACCTTGGAAGAGGCGGTCCGTGGCGTCAGCAAAGAGATCGAAGTGCCCACTTATGTCGGGTGTAAAACCTGTGATGGCAGTGGGGCGAAACCGGGCTCGAAAAAACAAACTTGTGGGACTTGTAACGGGATCGGCCAAGTGCAAATGCGCCAAGGTTTCTTCGCGGTCCAACAAGCGTGTCCAACGTGTCATGGTAGCGGGACCATTATTAAAGACCCTTGTAATAGCTGCCACGGCCAAGGTCGCGTAAAAGAAACCAAGCACCTAAATGTGAAAATTCCTGCAGGTGTCGATACGGGCGATCGCATTCGCTTATCTGGTGAGGGAGAAGCCGGTGAAAACGGTGCTCCGGCGGGTGACTTGTATGTTCAAGTGCACGTCCGCGAACACCATATTTTCACCCGTGATGGTAACAACCTCTACTGCGAAGTACCGGTGAGCTTCACCATGGCTGCGCTCGGTGGCGAGGTTGAAGTCCCTACGTTAGATGGCCGTGTTAGCCTAAAAGTCCCAGCAGAGACACAAACGGGCCGCATGTTCCGTATGCGCGGTAAAGGGGTGCAGTCTGTTCGTGGTGGCGGTGTTGGCGATCTCATCTGCAAAATGGTAGTCGAGACCCCCGTTAACTTGAGTAGCCGACAAAAAGAGCTGCTTCAAGAACTGGAAGAGTCGTTTAGTGGCACTGAAGCGAAAAAGCACAAGCCAAAATCAGAAGGCTTTTTTGACGGTGTGAAGAAGTTTTTTGACGATTTGACCGGATAAACGCTTAGCCTGACAGACAGTAAAGCGTCATCTGTGAATAACAATTGCGAATAGTGAATAGCCAGCCTTGTGCTGGCTATTTTTTTGCCACAAGAACCTATTTCAAAGAGAAGTCTGTCGTGCCCTACTCGGAGGGAAGCGAGCAGGATGTCTCGGCTGACATGCTGGTAATTACCCCATTAGGGTGCAATGCCAACCTATTGCATGGGTCGTCATGCTGACGACCATCTGCTTGAGGGTGAGCGATAATTCTATAGCTTGTTTTACTGCCTTTTATCGAGAACTGATAGTCGGATGATACTTGGCAATCTGTGCAAACAAGCCCCTGTTCTAGAAGTTCAGAGTGAGAAAAGCTTGGGTAATATGCCTTGGTGATGACTTGTATTTCTACCCAGGCCTGGAGCTGCACTAACCGCCCAATCGCTGCTTTGCGTGCTTGTGTTTGCTGATACTGGTGAAAGTGAGGCACGACCACAGCCGCTAAGGTGGCAATAATGGCGAGCACTATCAGGATCTCGATCAACGTCACTCCATGTTGAAAACGGCGGCTTTGACGCTGACGCATTCTTTTTAACCTCTCGAAGAGTTGATAATGAAAACCCTACTGAGCCTATGCGGGTGTTAGCCTGCAGGCAATGGCGACCCCCAAACCTTGGGAGACAGTATGCGTTTTCAAACTCTGCACTTAAGTCAGTGCTCTCGGCGCTGTCTTAAAAAAATGAGTGGCATCACCCTTATTGAGTCCCTGCTGGTACTGAGTGTGTTGGCGGCTGTTTGCACCATCGCGATTCCTCGCTTTTCGTCTGCCCAGCAAGCAACGATGATCGCGAGCCGCAGTGAATCGCTCACAAGTTTGTTTCATCTTGCTCAAGCTCGTGCGATGGAAGAAAGCCGGGTCTATCATCTTCGCCTGCTTAAAGCAAAAAACACCCAGTGTATCGTTGCGCAACCGAGTCGTGGAAGCGGGCTACTTAGCAGTGCATCTGATCAGCTCTCCGCCATGTCTTGCCAACAGATAAGATTGCCTATGGTGACGATCCCGACTGATATCTCGCTGTTGCTTAAAGCGAAAAAAAGCTGGGCGCCGTTACCGGAAGGTGAGATATTCTCGATTGATTTTCGCACCCAGCGACCAACCTTGAATCTGACCGTCGGTTTGGGCAGCGGCTATGGGCAAGCGCCTGACTATGTGGTCACTGTCCGTCAATACCTCGGTTTTGAATCCTGTCAGTGGGGTGATATCGACAGTGCATGCAGCTAAGTCCAAAGGGTACTCGTTAGTTGAGCTTTTAGTCGGTTTGTCAGTGAGTATTTTAGTTTCAATCACAGCACTTTCTGTCTTGACTTCGGCAACCACGATGCAAGCCAGAGTCGATACCAAGACGCGCTTATCGCTCGAAATCAGTCGCTTATTAACGATGATGGAAACTGAGATACGCCGAGCCGGGCTGTGCTACCAGTGTGGTGGCGCATCGCCCTACCTCTTTGACACTGGTCATGAACCCCAGCTTTTATTGATTGATGAAGACCCTTCGCAGCGTCAAGGGCAATGCCTTCGCTTTGCTTATCAACAAGACAGTACCCATCCTACGAATACCGTGGGTAAAGATGACGCCAAAGGCTTTCGACTAGACACTGAAGCCCATGCCATAGAGGTCTATGAAAACCACCGAGACACAGCGAACTGGTCGTGTGAATCAGGCTATTGGCGAGATATTTCTTCTCGCGCATTGAAGATCTCGCATTTATCTTTTTCCCGTAATGCGGTGCGCACGGAAGATGGGCGACGTATTACCTCACTGACTATCAAGGTTTCCGCTTCGTTAATACGCCAACCTAGCCAGCGGAAAGATGTGTCTCGAACGTTGGTTTTAGCTAACACAGTGGTCTTACCATGAAGTACATCGCGGAATGTAAGCGTGACCAAGAAGGTATGGCCACTCTCGCGGTGGTCGCCAGTATCGCTCTGATTACGCTTCTGATTGTATTAGGCGTCAGTCGACGCGCAGTCAATGATATCCAACAAACACAGGCAAAAATCACGACTGAACAATCCCTTTCCAGAGCTTGGGCGGCTCTAGACTGCGCGATAGCCAAGATTAAACATGATGGTATTCACCTATCGAAAGACGATGTGGCAGCTGGGATAGCGCAACTCTCACCTTGTCAACATATCGCAGGGAGCCAATTATGGTTGGATCCTTGGCAAAATAGTGACCGCGGAATGTGGCATCTTTACGCGACTCATGCACAGCAACAAGTCGGAGTGACCCTAGCAAAAGCCACCGGTGCACGAAGAAGTTCATTTGTCACTTCAGGATCAGCAGCGTTTTACGGTGGCAATACATGGCGACCAGCAAAGGGAAAAAAGCGAGAAGATGGTTTATATGAATGCCATTCAATTGTAGCCGGGGGCGATGTCATGATTCGTCCGCGAACGCCGGATGAGAGTCAGTCAGAGAGTGAAGGGGAAAATAGCTCAAACAAATTTACCGTTCACTTAGGAGAGGGTGAAGAATGTGCACCCGAGTATAAAACTGAAGTCCATTATGGCGAAGTCGCAGATAGTCGCGATGAAACCGGCGCGCGACTAAAAAAAGATGTGCAAACCAATGTTGAGAATATGGACTTGTTCAAAGAGTACTTTGGTGTTCCTCGCGCGCAGTGGAAAACAGTCAGAGAGCAATTTGAGCGACAAGGCGGTTTTGTTGTTAATACCCAAGATGATCCCTCGCTATGTTATGAAACCCTATTGGATGCAGTCGCAAGCATTAAACACAGAGAGAGTGCGAATGCAAAAGTCTGGGTGGATGGGCCTTGTGATCTAAGCCGAGAGGGTTTAGAGGCGTTACCAAGTGAACCTCCGATTTTACTGGTTGTGCAAGATGGCATTGTGGCGCTGCGTGGTGCGATTAAACCCTTTAAAGGAGCGGTATATCAGTTTAACACCGATAAGCTGAATGCGAGAGAATTTGCTGAGCAATGGGGAATAATCATCTCCGAATCTGGCGAAATGTCTTGCTCTCACAACGATAGTAATATCCAAGTACTGTGCCAATTGATTACATCCACTGTTACCAACCCTGAGCAAGCACGCCGTGTGCCTTTTTGGTTTGATGGTAGCTTTGAACCCGAGGGGGCATTTATCACCGACGTACCTAGTGGCCACTCCGTGGTGTATGGTTCATTCAAACCGACCTATAGCGGTGAGATATTGCAGAAGAGTTTTGCTGGGCTTAGGCAGTGGCGGCCTGTCGGTAACAGTTATCATGACATCAAACCGCCTCATGGGGAGGGGTAGCATGTTACGAGCGCGAGGTTTTTCATTTATCGAGACCTTACTGGCTCTTGTGCTGGTTTCTATGACTAGCGCTGGCGTGTATCGCCTGACAACGGATATTCAGACTCAGCAGCGTGATGCGCGTTTAGCTAAAGAGGCTATGTATTTAGCTAACAACCAACTCTCTCACTGGCGATTGATCAATACTAATGCTCCATGTTCAACAAGTAACCGTGATCCCATCAGGTTAGATAACCTTTCGGAGTGTTTGATTACGACCGAAGACTCGATCTATGAGCTGGTGGTGACTAATGTGCAAAACACACTGATAGTCGATGATAAGGTATTTGCCAAAACACTAACACTGGCAGTGCGGTGGCAAAACCGCCGTCAACAGCAACAATCTCTGGTTTTCTATTTCACAGGGGCGCGGCGACAAAACGATTTCAATTAAAGTCCCCCTCCACGAACGGCAAACGTGAAGTGGTGGCTTTTTGCTCGCTTGAAACGTTTTCAAGAAAAACCCCTTGCGTCACAAAAATACCTCTCTATAATGCGCTCTCGTTGGCACGGCAAGCCGCGCTAACAACGGCAAAATAAACAAGCAAAACAAAATGCTTGACTTGTTGCCAAAGTGGCGTAAGATGCCACTCCCGCTCAAGATTGAGCGGCGCTCTTTAACAATTTGACCTATGCAATCTGTGTGGGCACTCGTTGAGAATAGACAAAAAGATTTATTCGATGAACTGAGTGACCAAACGACAACTTTTACAGTTGTTCGGCACAGTCAATTCGTTTTTCTCTTCGGAGAGAAACAGTAATCAGTAT
>NZ_MUFA01000018.1:0-50373 GCF_001995955.1 Salinivibrio sp. PR6
AATAATGATTGATATGCCAGCTGGGCATTTTTTTCATTAAAGTTTTTCTTATGTCTTGCACGTTGACCATCTGAAACCATATGCTTAACTTTAAGTAACTTGAAGAAAAAAACATCAGGCTTATCATGATAATATCTTTTTCTCTTACCGACTTTAGCTAGGAACTTATCCTTGCTTTCATATTGCTCATATCTTTTGTTTAAGCTATCCCACATTAGTGGGAACAACTCTTTAAATAATTTTAACAACAAATACTTATCATACTCTTCAGGTAACGCCTCTGATATTAAATTCAAAGGTCGTGTAAATGACTTTTGTAATTTTCTTGTTTCTGACTCGTATTTTCTTTTTATAATACCCGCCATAATCAACCAATTGCTATTATTTTAGTTATATAAATAATAAACACTRATCGAATATAAAATCCCCAAACTGAAATTGACTTCATTGCATCAACCTGATGTTTTGACATTTTCTCCTGTGGCTTGATTGCATATAAATCAGAACTAACTAATGACTTACGATGTAGTTTTTCGACGAATTTGTTGTAAGTTTCTCTAAACCCCTTTTCTAATGCTAAGTAATATGCATCTAAACAAGCAAATATTACCGTAGGTAATAATGCAATCCATGCATAATCTGGCTTTCATTTATCCGCAACTATTACAAGCACAGCGGAAACTAAAGTAATACACCATGATTTACATGAAGAGCTATTTGATGCCATTCTCTGTATAACATTTTGTAACATCGCTAAATGAGCTTAAACTGAAGGAGATTCTTCAGTCACACTAATTGGTTGATTTTATAACATTTTTCATCCTCGTACATTTGATGACTTCGAAAGCACATGACGCCCGCATTTGCGGCTGATTTGTAGCGAAGCGAAAAAGCAGTCCGGCAACATGCGTTTGTTAGAGCATTTCACAGCCCGGACACCAGTTCGTACATCTTTTTTCTGTACCCGATCAGGTTTTGATTTACAGCAAGAATATCCTTTTCCAACTCCTCATAATCAGGAAAATTCTTTTGTATATCCTGCGGGTGGAAGTCCGCATTTTCATCCTTAGCCAGCTGAAACTCATACCATCTGCGAAACCTAGCTTGCCATTTGGTAAGATGCGGACGTATCCCGGAATTAAGAACATCGATAGAAAGCGCTATGATTCTCTCTGTATCTTTGCGTCGAAATTTTGAAACAGGAACATCTTTTATAAGCTCGCGAGTTACAGAGAAAAAGCTATACCAAGAATCATAAATCTCGGAAACTACGTCATTATCTAGATCTATCTTTAAACCGACTTTTCGAGTGCTCAACTCGACCCAAATCTTATAAGCTATTTGCCTATCTATATCATTCGGTCGAATTTTCACTTTCTGGTTGCCAAGACCGAATTCCGCTTCATCAATTTCGTATGATCTCCAAGGTCCACGAGATGATAGAATAACACGCAGAATAACCACCAAAATCAATATTGCTATCAGCGCAAGAACAACCGAACCGCTAGCCTCTACAGTCAAACCTAGGCTATGATCAAGAATTACTCGAAAGTGGTCTGGTAGCGTTTCTTTACTTTCCATTTTCAAAATCCTAGCATTGACGGTTATACCTCATCCTATCCCTAGGATTAACGATCCATTTCCGATGGGTATTTCTTCTTTGGCATGCAGCTTCAATTGCGTTGACTAACTGTTCTGTAGTCCGTGGATATTCGATCCATCTAGCGTAGCAATCTTCTTGAGCATCACTTTGTTTTAGGTTTTTGTTTAGTCTGTCTGGGAAAATCTCACTTCCTTGTGTATAGCTTGGCAGCTTTATAGCCAGTAGCCCGTTTGGAGTGGTAGCCTCCCCTTGTCGCAAGGAAGATTGAATTTCCCAATCTACGTATCTGCGTGCCCAAGTACACTTGCCGAGCATAACAAGAGTAACGGTCGAATCACCAAGATAAAGCTGCCGAATTCGGCTCATAACATAGTCGGTATTAGTGCTATTTATAATATCTTCAGACATTTCACGACCTAGACCACGAGCAATGAACGTGTCTTGTTCGTGATCAAATGATCGAACAAACCGACTCACTTCATCCTGATCCGCATGATGATAGGAAATGAAACATTTCCTTCTTACAATTGCCATTATTCCTCCTTTTATTCTGGTTCTCTAACGCTGCTGACACGCGCCTGTCGCGTGGTCAGCCTTGTTAAGTTTGTATTTAGAGTTCATTTTTAACCCTGACCCACTCAAGCTTAAGGACTTTCTTGGATTGTGCGCTTAGTAGCTCGTGATTACTTGGAAAATTAATACGGTCATCGTTATTTCCGTAACTATAGATACCCTTGAAACAGGATCCTATTAAAGCCAAAAGGTTTTGGTGCTCATCCTCAAATGGATTGAGAAGAAGTTCTACTTCTGAACGCAGGATAGTAAGGCGACTTTCCACCAACTGCTCAATCTTATCGTGTTCGTCTTCCGAATCTAATGACAAGTCATGAAGATATGTCCCTGTCACATAGTACGATAAGCTCACACTAAGAATCTCACTCAATAGGCCACGGAGCCTATCAATCCATGCCTGTCGGATCGGAGCTACAACCTGCTTTTTGGCTAGCTTTATTGCGTTGTCGCTTTGTAGTTTGGCGACCTTCCAAGATATGAATGGACCGACTATAACAGCCAAAAACGCTACAATCAGAGAAATAACTGGCAAGTACGCCTGTATATTATCCAATGTCCCTCCTTAAAACTTAACGCTCGGCTCTGCGGATAGTAAAAGTGGAGGCGAAGCCGGAGCTTTTACCAGTCCGACAGCAGCCGCTTGTTAAATGCGATCTAACTGCTTGCGCACAGCATGAATTAATTCGTCAGTTGCCTTGCCGTTATTAGCGTCTATATATAAATAGTCTTGGAGCAAAGGAGGCATATTATCRTAATCAACGCCTAAATTTACGACCACCAATGTTTTGTTCTTCTTCATCCGCCTATTAATAAAATAGTTGCATTCAGCCTCAGTCCATCCGGAATGTTTAGATAGAAAGTTATCCGACAGGAATATCACTCCGAGCTCGCACTCTTCCAGGCCTTCACTTACTTTTGAAGTAATGCTATCACCTGCAGTTATTTCTTCCTTATCGTACCAAGCCTTTAATTCGGCTTTTTGAATTTCATTATAATATACGTCTACAATGTCTTTATCCTTCGACGAATGGGATAAAAATACTTTTTTCTTTTTTTCTATCACAGGTTTACCCCATATTTCGAACATTACTTCTCTGTCAGGATACAAAAATAGTTCATTTCTATTTATAGTCATCACTTCATCGATATTGCTTGAATCTATGAACGTGACTAGCGAATAACCCTTCCGATAAACCGCCTCCATAAGCTCGTTTACAAATACGTTGTACGCTCTGATTTTATGTGGGTAGTGTTTTGAAAGCCAACTATCAAAATCTCTATCGTCTCTTTCGAAACTTAAACAAAAATACAGCTCCAAGTTGTAAGGAGTGTTGTTTATGAAAAGCCCACAACCTGTAAGTTGAAAGCGATTAAAGCGGTCTAACACATCCTTTACGAACTCTCTTTCATTCTTTCTGTCGCCATAATCTAAAGAGAAAAGGTATGTCCTATGCTCGAGTAGATTGTCGACCATTTCTTCAGGTTTCAATTCATTGCTCCTTACATTTAACGCTAAAATAAGCGGCGGCCCGTCAGGGACGTCCGGTGGAGGCCACGTCTTTTGTGGCCGTAACGAATTTGATGGCCTTGTTATATGTTGAATTTCTCATTCATGCGCTCGATTAAACTGCGGCACTTTTCCGAATCAATGGAAACAGAAGTGCTAACCGGATGGTAGATGCCAAACTGCTGACGGACGCTCTCAGGTGAAATCCCCTCGTTTAAAGCCTTAGCGGTAGCCTTCCACTTTACCTGAAGCCTATGCCTGCAATTACCATCCAAACGGTCTCCCTTATCCCCAACTGCTATCAACCGATATTTAGCAGGGTCTGTTACGACTCCCCACCCAACTGCTCCAAACCCTTTCGCGTATGCAACGACGACGTCACCCGGAATGTACCTTGTCAGGATCTTCTCACCTTGATCACCAGGCGAATTCTCGAAACAAGCCGGAATTTGCCGATTGTCTACCAGGAATGTCCACCAATCTTTGTCAGCTCTGGCAATATTGTGCCAATAGTAGCCGGGCTCCCGAACACTTGACGCAAAACTGACTGGATACAGCGCCTCGTTTGCTCTATCAAACACCACGGAAAATGAGAGTAATTTCTTGCCTTCTATTTCTACCGGGGAATAAGTTATACAGCGGAATGATATTCCTTTGGAGCTCAACCACTCCCCCATAGAGAACAGAGTTGAATCAAAGGATCTCGCCATCAAGATTACACGGGAGTTGCGGTTCAAATCTTCGATCTCGGCATTGTCCCCGACAAATCCGAGGATCACATCCTCGGAAAGCGTGTCCTTTTGTCCAAATTTCTTAACGAAATTCTTTCCTGAATAAGCTGAAAAATCCGCCAGATACTGAAGTGCTTGCGTTTCGACACCAAGATGTCCTTGGTCCCGCTTGAGCTCGATTACTACGCCGTTACCCGCTCGATCCATTGCGAGGATGTCGGCTCTTTTCTTGTTGCGAGTTCGTACTTGGTTGCTCAAAAGCAACAACGGCTCACCAAAGACAGCTTCAGAAAGAATCGGCGGGCCATCATCTTCTCTAGTGATGAGATATTTCTCTATATCGAGCTCAAGCGGCATCCACGAAGATTTTACCGATCGTAGTACACCTGACTTCTCATCTACCTCGTAAAGCATCGATTACCCTCTGAGTGGATACATATAACGCTTGCAGCATGCGCGCCCACGGAATGGAGCCAAAGGCGCAATGTAGTGGGCGTCGCCGTGCCTGCGATTGTTAGGCACTTTCTGCCTCAATAATTGAGATATACCGGTCAGCAGGACGATTGAATTGACTGGCGCCACACGAATAACGCCCCCTAGGTGTGGTTCCCATATTCCTGACTTCGTCCGCCGTAAGCCGATACACGAGAAAGTCGGCAGGGTGTACATGCTTTCTGACAACGCTGTCCTTGCCAAGCACAACGTAAACCTCGTCATACGTCGAAGGGTCTCCCAAATCCATGTTCGTTTTCTTACCGCCACCGTACTTAATTTGGACCTTCAGCTCTTGCCTAAACCCATCGTGCCCAGCTTGCCGCTGGTTAGTAGCGAGATCGATTCCATAAGCATCAGCACAAAGAAATTCGGCTATATCGCCTAGGTATCGGTCGGACCGAATCACGCCTGCTGCTTTAAGCTCTTCTATGGATTTGTTGAAACGCACCAGAGCACGCTGTTGTCTCTCATTCATAGCTAGTTCTGCCTAACGCCTTGCTAACAAGCGACAACGCGATGCCACTTAACTTAAATATTGTGCCATAAACACAGAGTTGAAATTGCGACTTAAGTCGCCAAACGTTAGGAGTCTTTGTTAAGCAATTTGTTATATTTTTTCACGCACTAAGTTAGCTACATCAACTGCAGCGCCACCTGATTTGAAACTACGACCTAGATCGTATGCCATGTTCTCTAATGGCGCATTGTCATAGCCGTGTTCATTGATTTCTTGAACGTACCGCTTCAAAAAGCCTTCTCCACCTAGCTGCTCCCATTGAATTGTGTGCATGAGTTCGTGAATATGAATTTCTAAGTTTTCTTGATGCTGGGGTTTCATAAAGTACATGTGTTTGTAGGTGATTGCCCCACAATCCATATCAAGAAAATCACCTAAACCAATATGGCGTAGTTCGGGAATGTCAGGCTTCGGGATTACGTCCGTTACAACAAACTTGCATTTAGCTAAGTATTCTGGAGAGTAGTAGCCTAAGAAAACATCTGAAAACTTACTGCAGCATTGAGCTTCAATTTCGTATTTAGAAACGATGCTATCAATCCACTTATCAAACTGCTTGATTGGCATATTACCCCCGTAAAATATAACATTGTATTAGTGCGCATGCGCGATTTCCCAAAATCGTTATACGCGGCTTTTATTATCTAACCCACTGTTATAAATAGCATTTTGAGTCTTTATGATCTGTCTCTTTCCGAGAAAGTGTGCATGCCGCCTATCATGGTTCAGGCGTTCACATTATCCCCAACCAGTGAAATGCAACCCATTGATTAAATAGCATTTCTATTTTTTAGCTTGGTGATAATGTGAATGTGTTTCGAATAATCGTGCACACGATCTGGCTTTCCTCGCCGATAAGCTGTGTAAATATACAGCTTGGCAGTTTAATGGAGTGCGCTTCAACACCCACGCTACCGCCATTGGTTGGCGGCGTCCAAAAGGCCTTATAGGGCAATTTTTCGCGGGCTAGATTATCAGACGCTGGGCAGTGTGTTTAGGCAAAGGGGTCTAAAATGTTGGCGCGGTCAGGGTTTGGGGATTTGTAGGGGGATAAACGCAAAAAAGCCGCTGACTGAGCAGCGGCTTTTCGGTATATGGCGGAGAGATAGGGATTTGAACCCTAGAAGGGCTATTAACCCTTGCCGGTTTTCAAGACCGGTGCTTTCAACCACTCAGCCATCTCTCCGGAACGCGGCGTATATTATTGGGTTCGTTGTGGCTTGTAAACCCTTTATTTGCCGCTTTTTGTCTGCTCGCTCAATCAATGATCAGGCTGGCGAACATGCTAGCAAAAGGCGATTAGCTTACCGCCAATCGCCCCTGCTTTTAACTGAGACACTTTAGCTGAGTCTCTTTGCTGCGCAGTGTTTATAGCGCGATAAAAATACCCGCCAGTGCCGCACTCATTAGGTTGGCAAAGGTGGCGGCAATCACTGCGCGCACGCCAAGGCTTGCCACATCTTTGCGGCGCTCGGGCACCATGGCACCAATCGAGCCAAGTTGAATGGCAATTGAGCCAATGTTGGCGAAGCCACACAAGGCAAAGGTCACTATCACCTGGCTTTGCACCGACAGGTTCGCTTTGATATCGGCAAAGGATAAGAAGGCGACAAACTCATTGAGTGCAATTTTCTGCCCTAATAGGTTGCCGACGGCAAACACTTCATGCACCGGCACCCCAGTAAGCAATGCCAAGGGTGAGAATAAATAGCCGAACAGGCTTTCTAGGCTTAAGCCTTCTAAATCAAGCAGCTCGCCAATGCTCCCGAGCCCGGCGTTTAGCATCGCAATCACACTGATAAAGGCCACCAGCATAGTACCCACGGCCACCGCGACTTTCATGCCGTTCATCGCGCCACTGGCCAAGGCATCAATCGCGTTCGCTTGGTCGCTATCGCTGATCTCCACCTGATTTTGCTCAGCCGGTGTTTCCGTCTCAGGGACGATGATTTTGGCCATCAATAATCCACCGGGCGCGGCCATAAAGCTCGCGGCAATCAGGTATTTTAAATCCACGCCCATGGCGGCATATCCGCCAAGTACGCTGCCGGCCACTGAGGCCATGCCGCCGACCATTACGGCGAAGAGTTCAGAGCGGGTCATTTTGCTAAGAAAAGGGCGAACTACCAAAGGAGATTCGCCCTGAGAAAGAAAGATGTTGCTGGTTGCCACCAGAGACTCTGCGCGGCTGGTGCCGAGTAATCGCTGTATGCCGCCGCCGAGGAGTTTGATAACCCACTGCATAATGCCGAGATGATAAAGGAGAGAAATCAGCGCACTGATAAAAATGATTAACGGCAGTACTTTAACAGCGAAAATGAACCCATCGTTCGCCAGAGGTCCAAACACAAACTCGATACCTTCGTTGGCAAAGGAGAGCAGCTTCGCCGCGCCATTACTCATTGCCCCTAGCATGGCTTGACCAAAGGGAATATAGAGCACCAGGGCAGCAAACCCAGCTTGCAGGCCAAACGCACCTAGCACTGTTCGCCAGTTGATCGCTTTGCGGTTGGTGGAAAATGCGCACGCGCACAGAAACAGAGCGACCAGACCTGCCGCACTATAGAGGAGTTGCATAAATAGATTACCTTGCCGTTGTGTTGCACTTGCGGTACGGATGAGTACGACACGCTGCCGGGGTGGCAAGAGGTTCCATCATGCGTTACATCGTACCGCGGGTTCGGTGAAGGTGGGCCCGACCTTGGACGCTTTTTCTTCAGCCGCAAATCGCGACACAGTCACTCTTTGGCTATCGCTGCGCAAAGAGCACATGTTGGGCGAGCATTCTAGTGTGATTAAACTCTCATTTCCAGCAGAATTTGACGCTCAATCACACTTATTGAGTGGTTATCGAGGGTTGCAAACTGCCCTTTTGGCTGTGTCTTGTCTCTCAGACAATGGTCGGATGTTTATCCCTCTCTTTTTGTGTCACCTTGGTGGTGTCTATCATTCACACCCTGCATCACGCCTGCGCTTAACAAATTTGGCAAGATTGGTTGACACGTTTGGCTCATATGATATTCATGGGTGGCTATTGACAAAATCATTGAAGGTAAAGTGATAAAAATAAGCCTCAATGGAAAAACAAAAGCAATAGCGCTAAAAAAACATAAAACAAAGCAAACACAACAACGCAACCACAATAAAGGAAACACACATGCAAACCGTCTCTTCGCATCAGGCAGGATCTAGCTTGTCGGTGATGCAACGTCTACGCGCATTGGGGCCTGGTATCATGATGGCCGCGGCAGCTGTAGGCGGCTCTCACCTTGTTGCCTCGACCAAAGCTGGAGCCATTTATGGCTGGCAACTCGCGGCATTGATCCTGCTCGTTAACTTGTTTAAATACCCCTTTTTTCGAGCAGGCGTACAATACACCGCGGGAACCGGTGAAACCTTGGTCGAAGGCTATGCGCGTTTAGGTCGGCCTTATTTGTGGCTGTTTGTCGCGTTAAGTGCGGTCTCTGGGGTGATTAACACCGCGGCCTTGACCTTATTTAGTGCCAGCTTGCTCAGCTATTTTGTGCCGTTTGATCTCTCACTGACGGTGCTCTCGAGCATTATTGTGGCCACCTGCTTAGTCATCTTGATTGCGGGGCATTACAAAGCGTTGGATACCTTATCAAAAGTGATCATGGCGACGCTGACATGCGCCACCTTGGTGGCGGTGACGATTGCCGTGGGGAATCCTGTCGCGGTTGAACCCAACTTCAATGCGCCCTCAATTTGGTCTGTCGCCGCCATCGGCTTTATTGTGGTGACCATGGGTTGGATGCCCGCTCCGATTGAAATATCTAGCATCACCTCGGTGTGGCTCAAGCGTAAAGCGCAATCTGAGCCGATTAACGCCAAAGCGGCGCTGTTTGATTTTAACGTTGGCTATATCGGTACCGCGCTGTTGGCGATTGTGTTCTTATCACTCGGTGCCTTGCTTCTGCACGGCAGCGGGGTGGAGTTAAAGCAATCGGGTATTGGCTTTTCGCACCAGTTAGTGGGCCTGTATGCCGCCACCATTGGTGAATGGTCGCGCTATTTGATTGCCGTGGTCGCCTTTTTCTGTATTTTCGGCAGCACCATTACCGTGATTGATGGCTATGCGCGGGTCGTATCAGAATCACAACGCTTGTTGCGTGAACAAACAGAAGCCGAGGCGCACCCGGGCATCGCACAAGGCTGGATGATGCTGATCTCGGTGTTGGCACTGGCGATTGTGGCGTTTTGGACCGGCGCACTGCTGACCATGCTTGATTTCGCCATGGTGGCGGCATTTGTCACCACGCCCTTTTTCGCTCTGTTGAACTATATTTTGGTGACCAAGCACCGCTTGCCGCCTGAAGTGACCATGAGCAAAGCGATGCGTGCGCTAGCCATTACTGGATTAGTGTATTTATTCGGCTTTTTGGCGGTGTTCGTCTGGTGGAAGTGGTTGATGTAACAAAGTTTACCTTGTTCGCGCTTAAAGGGCTGGGTTAACATCCTTTTACAACTTCACCATCGGTGTTGAGCGCGGATAAGGTATTATTGACCTTATAAAAGCCAGTCGTGGTTTAGGTTAAGGACGTGGGCGGCTTGAAAAAGTGAACGACTGCCCACATAACTGTCGTATATAAAAATGGATTGTTAACCCAACCGGGAGAACGTTATGAACGATCGTATCGTTTCGCACAGCCAGTCACAGCAGAGTGCGTTATCTACAAACAAAGTGCTACGTAATACGTATGCACTGCTATCGATGACACTGATCACCAGTGCTATCGCGGCCTTTATCGCTATCGCTGTCGGCATCGGCCCAATGATGTCGCTAGGTATGACCCTAGGTGCGTTGGCGATCGTGTTCTTTGTGCTACCACGCACCATGAACTCTTCCGCCGGTATTGTATGGACCTTCGTGTTCACCGGCTTACTGGGTGCCTCACTCGGTCCAACCTTGACCTACTACCTGAGCCTGTCTAGCGGCCCAGGAATTGTCATGCAGGCGTTGGCGACCACAGGTATGGTGTTCTTAGGCCTATCGGCGTATGCCATTACCTCTAAGAAAGACTTCTCTTTCATGGGTGGTTTCTTGGTCGCGGGTGTGATTGCTCTACTGGTGGCGATGGTCGCGAACATCTTCTTGCAGATCCCAGCGCTGAGCTTGGCAATCAGCACCATCGCGGTACTGATTTTCTCAGCCTTTATTCTGTATGACACCAGCAACATCATTAATGGCGGCGAGACTAACTACATCCGCGCCACCGTGTCGCTGTACTTGAACATCTTCAACATCTTCGTTCATATGCTGAGCATTCTTGGCTTTATGAACGACGACTAAGCCTCGTGCTTTAAACCGTAAGTCACAAAGAGCCGGCATGCGCCGGCTTTTTTTATGGCTGCTTTTCTATCCCTAAAGCGTGTGATTGAATGGCGCACCCACTCAGTGAAGCGCGCCACATCAGGCACAGTGAACGCCAGTTGCACTCGCCCGCCCTGCTCGCTATGCTTTGCAGCCTCAATCAAAGCGATAACGTCCGGTCAGATGACGAACAAAGGTAGAAGTATGCTGGTGTATGAAGGTGAAACCATTGCGACGGATGCGCAAGGGTATTTAAAAAATGTGGATGATTGGCACGAAGCCCTGGTACCGCTGCTTGCAGAACAAGAAAACATTGCGCTGACCGAAGCACATTGGGAAGTGATTCACTTCGTCCGCCATTTCTATCAAGAGTACAACACCTCACCGGCGGTGCGTTTGTTGGTTAAATCGATGGAAAAAGAATACGGCCCAGAGAAAGGTAACAGCAAATACTTGTTTAAGCTGTTCCCTAAAGGCCCGGCAAAACAGGCTACCAAGCTGGCAGGCTTACCCAAGCCCGCGAAATGCCTCTAGTCACCGAGGCAAACAAGTACCGAAGCTGACAAGCCCGAGGCCGATAGATCAAGCGCCGCCACACCTTCGCGGCGCATGTAACGATTGGCAGCAGCCTCTCTTCTATTGAGACCTGTTACTAAGGCGCTACAAGATGGCAAAGCCATCAACGGCGCGCCATTCCACGTCCTCTTGATCAACCTGATCGACGCCCGCCGTCGGTGGCCCTTTATCTAACCAGGCCATTAACGAATCCACTGACTCTTCGCGTCCACAAGCCAATACCTCAACGCGACCATCCGGCAGGTTCTTCGCGTATCCGGTTAATGAGAGCTTCAACGCCTCATGGGCGGTGTGATAACGAAAGCCAACCCCCTGAACGTGACCTGTGACATAGGCTTTGACACATTTTTGAGACATCTGTCACCTCTCCTATATTCCCATTGCAAAACGACACCTGTATAACGCTACATGAGACAAGTCGTTTGACAGGATGGCGTCATGAAAGAAGTTGCGTTTCGATGGATTGATAAATATTTTATCCACCTTCGGCTACAAGAAAAATTTTACCTTATCTTTTTCCTCCCCTTGCTCGCAATGGTTGTGATTGCGCTTACCTTGGATGCCGCCTCGGATACCCGTGTGGCACACAAGATGGAAGCGGAAGGCCAAGCCATTCAAGCCATGGTTGATAAATACGACCTCCCGAAAGGCGAGGTACAAACCCTGCTCAATAACCAGCAAACCGGTTTTACGTTCAATGGTAATGAGCTTGTCTATCAACTTGACGGCTCACTGTTTAGCCATATGAGCGCCACCGACTGGAGCCTGCTGATCGGTATGGTTCTGGTGATTGCAGTACTGATTTACTACATCATGACCTTTATTGGCGGCGCGATGTACACCATGAACCAAGCCTTATTAAAGCTAGCAGATGGTGAGCTGAGCTACCGAATGAACTTTATTCCTGTTCGTGATGAGTTTAGCCAAATTGCCGTCACTATCGATAAAGTGCTTGAGCGCGAGCAAAACTTGGTGAAGGCGATTCAACAAAGCGCTGAGATGATGGATGGCTTGTCAGCAAGCTTGCAGCAGCGTAGCGATGAGAGTGAAGCCTTGGGTGAGAGTCAGCGCCAGTATCTTGATTCACTGGCCAGTGCCACCGAAGAAATGGCAGGCTCGATTCGCGAAGTGGCCAGCCATGCCACGGACACCTCAACCCAAACGCAAGAGGCCACCGAAGCGGCGAACCAAGGACGTCAGCAAGTCCAGCAAACCATGGCCGCGATTAACGGCCTTGCCAGCGAAATTGCCCAAGCGGCGGATAAAGTCAGCGAGCTGAGCAAAAACGCCGAGCAAATTGGCACCGTGGTGACCACCATCAATGGCATCAGTGAACAAACCAACTTGTTGGCGCTGAATGCGGCGATTGAAGCGGCACGTGCCGGTGAACAAGGCCGCGGCTTTGCGGTGGTGGCCGATGAAGTACGCACACTGGCCAGTCGCACCCAAGAGTCAACGGTTGATATTCAGTCTATGATTGAATCACTGCAAGCGCATACCGCGGATCTGCGCCGCGTGATGGAAGGCACGGTTGAAAATGCGTCCGCCAGCGAGGCAGCGGTGCAAGAAATTGATACCGAAATCAGCCAAATCGCTGAGCGCAGTGGCACCATCGCCGACCGCAGCACCGAGATTGCAGCCGCTGCCGAACAGCAAGGCAATGTCGCGGGCACGATTTCACAAGACGTCGAACAAGTACGCAGCCAATCGACCCAAGTGGCACAAATGCTGCGAGATTCTGCCACCGAAGTCAGCGAGCTGGGCGCACAAGCTCATCAGCTGAAAACCTTGGTGGCAGGGCTTCGTACCTAAACGCCTAGGTCTATCCCCTCACGCTTGTAATCACGCGCCCTTCTCTGGGCGCGTTTTTATTGCAATCCCCCTGACCTTGCTCGACAATACCCGCCCTTTTTTGCTTTGCCTCGTTAGGACACCATCATGACTGCCACTGTGTATCTCGCCAAAGGCCGCGATAAATCTATCAAACGCCGCCACCCCTGGATTTTCTCGCGCGGCATTGCCCGTATTGAAGGAAAGCCAGGTTTAGGTGACACTGTCACTGTCTGTGATCATCAAGGCGAGTTTTTAGGCCTTGGCGCGTTCTCGCCACAATCGCAAATTCGGGTACGCATGTGGTGCTTTGAAAAAACCCCCATCGACAGTGACTTTTTCCTTGCCCGTATTCGTGCGGCAAAACCGCTACGCACCATGCTCGCTAACCGTGATGGGCTCACTGGTTATCGCCTATTAGCCGCTGAGTCTGATGGCGTCCCCGGCATCACCGTCGACAAATACGATAACTACTTGGTGTGCCAATTGCTCAGCGCCGGCGCGGATGCCCAGCGTGATAATCTGGTCACCGCCCTACGCACCGAGTTTCCAGATTGTCATATCTATGAGCGCTCCGATGTGGCGATTCGTAAAAAAGAAGGCCTTAAACCGCGCACTGGCGTTTTACACGGTGAGGAGCCGCCTGCGTCCGTCATCATCGAGGAAAATGGCGTGGCAATTGAGGTTGATATTACCAATGGCCACAAAACCGGCTTTTATCTCGACCAGCGTGATAGTCGCGAACAAGCGGTGAAATACATGGATGGCAAACGGGTCTTAAACTGCTTTTGTTATACGGGCGGCTTTGGCTTGTATGCGCAAAAAGGCAATGCCAAACATGTCACTAATGTTGATGTGTCACAGCCTGCGCTCGACAAAGCGAAAGCCAATGCGGCCCGAAACGGCTTTGATCTCACCCGCGCGGAATTTATCAATGCCGATGTGTTCAAGCTGCTGCGCACTTATCGCGAACAAGGCGAGCGCTTTGACGTGATTGTGATGGACCCACCTAAGTTTGCCGAGTCGAAGTCACAACTCAATGGGGCGTGCCGTGGTTATAAAGACATTAACATGCTGGCGATGCAGCTGCTTAATCCAGGCGGTGTGCTGCTCAGCTACTCTTGCTCGGGTTTAATGGATGCGGGGCTGTTCCAAAAGATCCTCGCGGACGCGGCGTTAGATGCCGGTAAGAACGTGCAGTTTATCGAACGCTTTGCACAAGCGGCGGATCATCCCACTCACAGTGCTTATCCTGAAGGCTTTTACCTGAAAGGGTTTGCCTGCTTGGTGCAATAAGCCGCAAGCGGTATCGCACTTTTGTGTCAGTAGGCGACCTATGTCGTCTTCTGACCTAGACACTTCTGTCTAGCGCCTCTACTGTATTTAGAGAGTCAGCGTTTAGAGAGCCAGCAACAGGAGTGTATGAATGCTCAGTCCCATTAAGCCACAAGATGAAGATCAGCGTTTAAAAAAACTAGAAGAAACGGGCCTGCTAGATAGCGAAGACGAAGAGCGCTTTGACCGTATCACTCGCTTAGCAAAACGTTTATTCAACGTCCCGATCGCCCTCGTTAGCTTAATCGACAACGATCGTCAGTGGTTTAAATCCTGCTTTGGCCTGACTGTGCGCGAAACTTCCCGCGATATTTCTTTTTGCGGCCATGCCATTTTGGGCAATCAGCCGTTTGTGGTTCAAGACGCCAGTGCCGATCCACGTTTTGCCGATAACCCTTTGGTGACTGGTGACCCGCATATCCGCTTTTATGCCGGGCACCCGCTTTCTCTCAGTGATGGCACCAATATCGGCACACTCTGTGTTATTGATACCCAGCCAAGACGTTTTAGCCAAGAGGACGTGCGCTTTTTAAAAGATCTGGCGCTACTCGCGGAAAGTGAGTTGTCATCGGCACATACTGCTTACACTGACGACATTACAGGCATTTCTAATCGACGCGGTTTTATGCAACTGGCGAGCCGAGCGGTACAGCATTGCCAGTCAATTAATGCTCCCTATTCATTAGCTTTTTTGGACTTAAATAACTTTAAAGCGATTAATGATACCTACGGCCATGCTGAAGGGGATATCGCGTTATCTCACTTAGCCAACTTGCTGCGCGCCAATATGCGCGAATCGGATGTGTTCGCCCGCTTTGGGGGGGACGAGTTTGTGGTGTTTCTCTATGGTGCGGGTCGTCAAGAAGCGGAGAATGCCCTCGAGCGTTTTGCTGGGGTGGTTGAACGATTTAATCAGATCAACCGACACACGTATCCCCTCTCATTTAGCCAAGGCATTGCGACCAGCTCAGCCACCTCGCGCCGTGGTTTAGATGACTTGTTGGATGAAGCAGATACCAAGATGTATCAACAAAAAATGCGTCAAAAAGCCCACAACGGTGATGAGCCCTAAGCGGTGTAGACGTGTAAACGAATAAAAAACGTGGCACACCAAGGTGCCACGCGTTGTCGATAGTACTCACAGCCTTTGCATCTAGTGTGAAAGCGCCGAGGCGATGGTCTCCAAACTACTCGGATCATCAATCGTCGAGGGCACGTGATAAGCCTCGCCATCCGCCATTTGGCGAATAATGCGACGTAATATTTTCCCTGACCGTGTTTTGGGCAACTTATCGACGATAACCGCTTTTTTAAAGCAAGCGATCGCGCCAATTTGATCCCGCACACGCTGTACCAATTCCTGTTCTATCTCCCCGCTCACAGAGACAAAACCATCTTTCAGTACCACCAAGCCAAGCGGCAATTGGCCTTTGAGTTCATCGTGCATGCCCACCACCGCACATTCGGCGACCGCTTCATGGCTACCCAGTACTTCTTCCATTTCTCCGGTCGATAAGCGGTGACCCGCGACGTTAATCACATCGTCAATCCGTCCCATCACAAACACATAACCATCTTCGTCCATGTAGCCCCCATCACCAGAGACATAGTAACCGGGGAACTGGCTGAGATAGCCGGCTTCAAAGCGATCGTGGTTGCGCCACACCGTGGGCAGGCAGCTGGGCGGCAGGGGACGCTTCACGGCAATGTATCCTTGCTGGTTTGGCGCCGCAGGGTCGCCCATTTCATCGAGGATACACACCTGATACCCCGGGCTTGGCATGGTTGCCGAGCCAGGCTTGGTCGCAAAGCAGGTTAACCCCAATGGATTGCCGGCAATCGCCCAACCAGTTTCAGTTTGCCACCAGTGATCGACCACAGGTCGCTGGGTCTTTTCTTCTACCCATTCCAATGTCGGTGGGTCAAGCCGCTCGCCGGCCATAAACACCGTGCGTAACGATGTCATCGGATAACGCGCCAGGTGCTCACCGTTTGGATCTTGCTTTTTAATCGCTCGAAAGGCGGTGGGCGCCGAGAACAAGATGCTGACGTTATACTCATCACACACACGCCAAAACGCCCCCGCATCCGGTGTGCCGACGGGTTTGCCTTCAAACATCACCGTGGTGCAGCCGTGTAGCAAGGGGGCATAGACAATATACGAGTGCCCCACTACCCAGCCGACATCCGAAGCGGCCCAAAACACCTCGCCGGGTTTGACGTTGTAAATCGCGCTCATGCTGTACTTCATCGCTACCGCATGGCCGCCATTATCACGCACTACGCCTTTGGGTTTGCCCGTGGTGCCGGAGGTATAGAGAATATATAAGGGATCCGTAGCATTGACAGGCACTGGCGCCGCAGGCGTTGCTTCCGCTAACAGCGCCGCCCAATCAGCATCACGCGGATTATCTAAATTGGCACGACACATGGCACGCTGATAGACCACCACATGGTCGGGTTTGTAGCGACTGTCCATGATGGCTTGATCGACCATCGGCTTATAAGCCAAGGTTTTCGCGCCCTCGATGCCGCATGAGGCGGTGAGCACCACTTTGGGCTCCGCGTCTTCAATCCGTACCGCCAGCTCATTCGGGGCAAAGCCACCAAAGACTACCGAGTGGATCGCCCCAAGCCGTGCGCAAGCGAGCATGGCTACGGTCGCTTCTGGGATCATGGGCATATAAATCACCACGCGATCCCCCTTTTCAACCCCTAGCCCTGCCAGCATGCCCGCAACTTTCGCCACGTAGTCACGCAGCGCGGCATAGGTGTAGGTGGTTTTTTTGTCGGTGACCGGTGAGTCGTAAATAAGTGCAGTTTGTTCGCCTCGACCTTGCTCGACATGAGCATCAAGCGCCATATACGCGGTGTTCATAGTGCCATCGGCAAACCAGCGCTCAATGCCATTGTCATCTTTGCTAAGAATGGTTTGTGGAAAGGTAAACCAATCAAGCTGTTTGGCCTGCGCCTGCCAAAACCCCTCGGGATCGCGGCTAGCCCAATCCGCATGGTGTTGATAACTGGCTTCTTGCATAAGCGGCTCCTTATCGCCCGCCATGAGCGAGCGATGAGTTAGCAAGCAACGTGTTTAATAACGTGCTTAGTTAATCACAAACAGAGACATAAACGTGTGCACTGGGGTTTTCTCCAGCGCGGCCTGGTCGCTACACAAGGCAGCGATTTTTTCGCTCTGTGCTTGCGGGAACCGAGTCGCCAAGTTAGCGCGGAATTTTTGCTCCAGCACAGGGATCCCTTCTTCGCGACGGCGGCGGTGACCAATTGGGTATTCCACCGCGACTTGTTCAGTACTGCTGCCATCGGTAAAGAAGATTTGGATCGCATTAGCAATCGAGCGCTTGTCGGCTTCAAGGTATTCCGCGCTGTAGCGTGGGTCTTCTTTGATCACCATTTTTTGCCGTAGTGCATCAATACGCGGGTCGGCGTGATGGAAGGCGTCTTCGTAATGCTCGGCCACTAGATTGCCGTATAGCAGCGGCACGGCCACCATGTATTGCAGGCAGTGGTCACGGTCAGCCGGGTTAGCCAACTCCCCTTCTTTAGAAATGATGCGAATGGCCGATTCATGGGTGGTGATTTCAATACGTTCAATCTCATCCACGCGGTCTTTCACCTGTGAATGCAAGGTCACCGCCGCTTCCACTGCCGTTTGGGCATGAAACTCTGCTGGGAAGGAAATCTTAAACAGCACGTTTTCCATTACGTAGCTGGCAAAGTCTTGTTTGATACTAAAGGGATTACCGTTAAACAGCACATCGTAGTAGCCCCACTTGGGTGCGCTGAGTACCGACGGTAAACCCATTTCACCTTTCATGGTGATCATCGCCAACCGCACCGCACGGGAGGTGGCATCGCCCGCCGCCCACGATTTGCGTGAACCGGCGTTCGGCGCATGGCGATAAGTGCGCAGCGCACAACCATCTACCCAAGCTTGTGAGACAGCATCAATGATCTGATCGCGATTACCGCCCAGCATTTTGGTGACCACAGCCGTTGATGCCACGCGCACCAATAAAACGTGATCCAGCCCGACGCGGTTAAAGCTATTCTCAAGGGCGAGCACGCCTTGGATCTCATGCGCTTTGATCATCGCGGTCAACACATCGCGCATAGTGAGTGGTGGTTTGCCTTCGGCCACGGCCACACGACTTAAGTAATCGGCGGTGGCCAAAATTCCACCTAGGTTATCGGACGGATGGCCCCACTCGGCGGCGAGCCAAGTATCGTTAAAATCGAGCCAGCGAATAATACAGCCGATGTTAAACGCGGCAGTGACCGGATCAAGCTCGTGAGAGGTGCCCGGCACACGCGCGCCATGGCGCACAGTCGTCCCCGGCACCAGTGGACCCAGGTGTTTGGTACATTCAGGGAAACGTAGCGCTAGCAAGCCGCAGCCAAGGGTATCCATCAAACAGTTACGCGCGGTGTTGTAGGCTTCTGCCGAGGCAATCGGCGTGCTATCGACATAATCAGCAATTTGCACCAATAAGGCATCGGGGTCGGGGCGCTGGTTCAGTTCTACGTTGTTGCTCATGGTCAATTCCTTCTGTGATTTCAATCGGGTGAATGCGCGCTGATTAGGGGCGCTGATCGATAGGTAGCCAATCTTGGTGCTCAGGGCCGTCGTAATCGGCACTGGGGCGAATAATGCGGTTATTAGCGCGCTGCTCAAACACATGCGCCGCCCAGCCCGTCACTCGGCTCATAACAAAAATCGGGGTAAACAATTTGGTCGGGATCCCCATAAAGTGGTAGGCCGATGCGTGATAAAAATCGGCATTGGGGAACAAGCCTTTTTCGCGCTTCATCACCTGCTCAACCCGCTCAGACACGTCATAAAGCCAAGCGTCCGGTGCGTTTTCGGCAAGCTGTTTCGACCAATGCTTAATAAGCGCATTGCGGGGGTCTGATTCACGGTAAATCGCATGGCCAAAGCCCATCACTTTGTCTTTGTTGGCGAGCATTTGCATTAGCCCGGCTTCAGCGTCGTCAGGCGTTCGCCACTGCTCGAGCATCGCCATCGCCGCTTCATTGGCACCGCCATGCAATGGGCCGCGCAAGCTGCCGATGGCCGCCGTAATACAAGAGTGCAAATCGGACAAAGTGGACGCGCACACACGGGCAGTAAAGGTCGAGGCATTGAACTCATGCTCGGCATACAGCACCAGCGAGCAATGCATCACGGATTCATGCAGTGGCGACGGGGTTTCGTCAGTGAGCATTTTGAGAAAGTAACCGCCAATGCTTTTCACCTCCGGCTGATAGGTATCGACTCGTACACCATCATGCGAATAGCGGTACCAATAGCAGATAATGGCCGGTAACATCGCCAACAGCGTATCGGTTTTATCCGCTTGCTCACTAAAGTCGGTTTCTTGATCCAAGTTACCCAGCATCGAGCAACCAGTACGCATCACATCCATGGGGTGCGCATTGGCAGGAATTCGCTCCAGCACCGCTTTTAAGGCGTCAGGCAATCCCCGCTTGCCGACCAAGGTTTGTGTGTAGTCGGCGAGCGCTTGGCGATTGGGGAGTTGGCCTTTGAGTAGCAGGTAAGCGACTTCCTCAAATTGGGCGTGATTGGCTAAATCGGTAATGTCGTAACCGCGATAGGTTAATCCAGTACCGGTTTGTCCCACCGTACACAAGGCGGTGGTGCCGGCACTTTGACCACGAAGGCCCGCGCCGGAGATGGCTTTGTCTTTGGGTGCGACGGCGACATTTGTCATGATTGGCTCCTTTCCTTTGATGCCATCAGATTCAACCGCTGCATGAATCCGTGAACGTGGCGATAATTCCAGTGTGGCGTAACCGACGTTTTCACACCGAGGGTGTGCGTCCGTGATCACTCTTTTCCAAATAAGCGATCCAATTGTTGTTCGTAGGCGTGATACCCCAAGAAGTCATAGAGGGCATCACGGGTTTGCATGGTGTCGACCACGTTTTTCTGGTGGCCATCATCCAGCAAGTGTTGATACACATTGAGGGCGGCTTGGTTCATGGCACGAAACGCAGAGAGCGGATACAGCACCATGCTGACCCCGACGCCCGCCAGCTCTTGGCTGGTAAACAGTGGGGTTTGACCAAACTCGGTGATATTCGCTAGTACCGGCACCTTTACTTGCTCAACAAAGGCTTGGTACTGCTCGAGTGTTTGCATGGCTTCGGGGAAAATCATGTCCGCCCCTGCTTCTACGTACGCTCTGGCGCGGGCGACGGCACTGTCCATGCCTTCCACCGCCAAGGCGTCGGTGCGCGCCATGATCACAAACTCAGGATCGGTCCGCGCATCCACCGCGGCTTTAATGCGGTCGACCATTTCAGCTTGGCTGACAATTTCTTTGTTAGGGCGATGACCGCAGCGCTTTTGCGCCACTTGATCTTCCATATGCACCGCGCCTGCACCGGCCCGCTCCATTTCGCGAATGGTGCGAGCAATATTGAGCGCGCCGCCAAAGCCGGTATCAATATCCACCAGTAAGGGCACGTCGGTTGCTGCCGTGATCCGGCGGACATCTTCCAACACGTCGTTGAGAGTCGTGATCCCCAAATCCGGTAAGCCGTAAGAGGCGTTAGCAATCCCGCCTCCGGATAGATAAATGGCTTGATGCCCCACCTGCTCTGCCATCATGGCGCAATAGGGGTTAATTGTGCCGACGACTTGCAGCGGAATATTGTTGCGCACCGCTTGGCGAAAACGTGCACCTGCACTCATAGTATTCTCCTTGTAAATTCGTGACTTAGCGGGACTCACCACCGCACTATTTTTAATTCGTCAGTTGCTATTCAATCAGCAATTTGCTGTTCAATCAGTTGGCGACTGCGCTGAATATGACGACGCATCAGCATTTCGGCCAACTCGGCATCGCGCTCTCGAATTGCCGCCAAAATCTGCATGTGCTCTTGCAACGCTTGCTGGGGGCGAGAATGCGCCCGGGGCGATTGAAAGCGATACATTCGCAGCAAGTGGTACAACTCGCCACACAACAGGTTGATCAGTTTCTGGTTGTGGCTGGCTTTAATGATGCAATAATGAAAATCAAAATCGCCTTGTTGGTGAAAGTACGCCGCCCCCTCCACCCGTTCGATATAGGCATGGTGGGTGTCGAGCACTGCACTTAACTGCTCAATTTCCTCATCGGTGATGTGCGCGCAAGCCAGTCTTGCGGCCATACCTTCTAACGCTTCTCGCACCGCATAAATCTCAGCCAGTTGACGATGCGTGAGTGTCACTACCCTTGCCCCAACATGAGGGACGCGCTCTACCAACCCCAAGGCTTCGACCCGCATCATGGCTTCACGCAGTGGCCCTCGGCTGACGCCAAATGCAGCAGCCAACCCCGCTTCCGATACCTTGGTGCCCGCTGGATAAGTGCCGGTGACAATCGCCTCGATAAGTTGCTCGGTCAGACTGGCTGACTTGGTGGGCTCTCGTGACTCAAGCTGCGCCGCTTGCACGCTCTGATCGAGAAATTGATCATTTGTCGACAATAAAGACATAAAAACCGCCTAAAAACTTCAATAAAGCCAGAATAGAACAATATTGTAGACAATGTGGATTAGACTTTGGTCTGTAGACACCAACTTTTATCGTGATCAAAGCCACAACGTAAATGATAATGTACGCATTGAGTTGTTATTCACTTGTTATCAAACGAGCGTTTGACTCGACCTATCCGAACAACGGCGTATGGTGTAGCGGTCGTTTTAATAGGGATAGAACGCAAATATGGATAGAAATCATTCCAAGCGTGAAAACGCATTAGCGCTACTGATTGGCAGTAGTTTGGTGTCACTCGGCATCTTCTTTTTCAATCAAGTGGGGTTACTGACCGGCGGTACCGCTGGGCTAGCACTCTTTTTACAACGGATCACCGATTTCAGCTTTGGTGAGCTTTTCTTCGTGATCAACCTGCCTTTTTATTGGCTCGCCTACACCCAAATGGGCAAACGCTTCACCATCAGTACCTTGGTTGCGGTCAGCATCGTTTCATTCGGTGCGGATCATCTAAGCGCCGTATTAACTATCAACAGCATTCATCCTGTGTATGCGGCGCTGTTTGGCGGCGGCTTAATTGGCATGGGCATGCTGGTGATGTTCCGCCATCAATGCAGCTTGGGCGGATTTAACACCTTGGCGTTGTTCTTACAGCAACGATTTGGTATTCGCGCTGGGAAAGTACAAATGGCGTTGGATTGCTCGATTGTGGTGTTGTCGCTGATGATCGTTGACCCATGGCTGATAGCCTTATCTGTCGCCGCGGCGATTACCACCAATCTCGTACTGGCCATGAACCACAAGCCTGGACGCTATCAAGTCCAGCCTCCTTCAACCGCATAATGGCGGTGAGTGTTGAGAGGCGAGTTTTCGCCTCTCTTCCCTAGGCTCCATCCGCTTACGTCTGGCGTGTTATTCGTGCCATCGTCGCCACTCGAATACCTAAATACGAATCACTCTTACAATTGATTGCCGTACATGCTAAATTTCGCTTTTTTGGCGCCTATCATAAAGGAGTGTTGATGAACGCGGCCGATCCTAGCGTTGATGTGTTACCACTGCCCGCCACGGTTGCACTGTCCCCTTTCCCCGCTGCTTTAGGCTTGTCTGTGATACCAGATGATGTAGTGGGCACGTCACTTCAAGAACAGCTCACGACTGAGCACGGATTGACGCAGTGTTTTTCCGCCGTCAACGCCACCTATGGCGATGCAGATAACCGCGCCCAGGGCACACTTTTTATCGGCGCCTATGCCTATGAGTTTTTGCTTCCGGTGCTGGCAAGCTGGCTACAGGCTGGGCAACTCCCCGCGCTGGACTTAGATAACTGGCAAGTTAAATACGAGCCTACCCGTGTCACTAAGCCGAACGGCGAAGAGCTCGTTTATCACAAGCCGCATTTTTATCTCAATGCCTTGATTGGTTGGGAACAGCCTGCGGCAAAGGATTGGCAGGCTATTTTGCATGGTGCCTTATTACGGCATTTTTCGCCCATCGTCGACGCGGTGGCGGAGCAAAGTGGCATGCGTGAAGGTCCACTTTGGAAAGTGGTTGCCGATTCAATCTGTATTGCCTTTTTGATGGTGGGTAAACATCGTGATTGTGAGCAAGCCGCGCGTGACGCGGCGCTGTCGATCGTCCATCAACGCGGCACCCCACTTTATAGCAAGCGCAGTGGCTTTCACGATGTGACCGTCTACGATCCAAACGATACCCAAACCGTGCTGCAAACCCATAGCTTCCGTTTGCGCGGCGGCTGCTGCCGGATCTTTACCGTCGATGATCACAGTTATTGCTCAACCTGCTGCTTTTTAAAGCCTGACGAACAAGCTAAGCGTCTCGCGGAAGTCGCGTGTCAGCGTGAAGGCGTGGCGCTGGACACGCAGCCTCGCTAACTCAGCGCCACATCGACCCAAACAAGACGATGATCGGAGTGAGCACGCGCATGCTCTTGGCCGTTTTTATCACAAATCAGTGGGTAATCGGCATCATCAGGCGCAGGCCAAAATACGCCGGAGGCTTGCACCGCGAGCTCTCGCGAAGGTAGGACATAATCAAGGCGCAGTCCGCCGTTGTGGGTGGCGATTGCCCGCCCTTTACCATCGATAAAGCGAAAGGCGTGAGACTGGGCCGCCTCACTTTTTGGCACCTGTGCGCCGACAGCGACCTCTGGATGCACACGCGGATGATTGAGCAAAGCGCCAATGGCTTGCTTATCCCCATCGCCATAGCTCGGATCCGCATTTAAATCGCCAATCACCGCAAACGGCGTCTCGGAAGCAAGCCCGCCGTGGACGCCCTTGTCGTCCACCAGCCAATCGGCGTTGTCTAAAAGGCCAATTAGTTGGTGAATTTCATCACTGTTGCGCCGCCAGTTACGCTTTTCCGGTCCATCAAACACGGGCGGTGTGGGATGACAGGCCACCACTTGTATTCGATGTTCGCCGACCCGTATCGGCACTGACACCAAGTTTTTTGAGGCGAGACGCAGCGCCTGTTGTGCTTGTTCGGTGTAATACTTCGCAGGAAGCTGATGGCGAGGCAATTGATGCCACGCAAAGTGCTGCCAAGTGCGAATTGCGGCATCTTCGATGAGGTAACGCGATAAAATCACATAGCCAAATTGACCATGATAGTCGCCAAAGCCATGGCATTGCTGGGCACGATTTAAGCGTTGGTGATCACTGACCGGCACCGTTAATTTTAAGCCCGTATTGGTGGCCGGCAAATAGCGATACGGATAATCAATCGGCGTTTCACCGTGTTGCGATTGAGCCAAATGCCGCTCACAAAATGCGGCGAGCGCACCATCGTCGCCACCGCTGCCCGGATGATCAAACTCGCAAAGCACCGCCACATCAGGACGCACTCGTTGTAGGGTCGCGGCGAGATTTCTAATTTGTCGGCTGGGGGTGGGCGCTAACATCTGTGCTTTAATGTCACCGGCCTGACGTCCGGCTAGAGACAGGTTGAATTGTGCCAACCTAAGGCTTGAAGGTGCTGTCATGACATCCCGATAATGTGCTGAAAGAACCCCTATTTTAACAAGCTATCAAGGGCGCGACGAATTTGCCGCGCATCTTCTTCTGCTCGATGCGGTGTCGGCCCCAAAGCCTCCATTTCGCGACTAAAATCGCGCCGATCGAGATCGCTGTGCTTTTTTAGCCATTGATTCACCTCCATTAGGGTGAATGAAGGACGCATATAGCAGGCTTTGTAAAGCCGCCCCATCCAAAACAGATCCCACTGGCTGTCGCACAATACATGTTCAAAGGGGGCAAGGGTTTGGTTAAGGTGCTGGCATACCTCAAGAACACTGATCCCTTCGCTGAAAAGACGTTCACGCGAGATCCCATGAATTCGGGTTTCGGCTTCATTGTCCCAGTGGTTCCAATGGCCACTGGCGGTGGAAGGGTCAATCAAAAAACTATCACTGTCGCCATTTGGTAACACGTACCCGACCTCAATCGGGTAAGACACTAACGACAAACCGGATGCTTCAAAATCCAGTGTCACCCACATACGCGTACTCCTTGCTCATAAACACTCCTGCATGACTAGGCACTTCCATTGCCTGACTACCTAACTGTAGCCTTTTTGTTGCTACTTGGACGGGGTGTCGCGCTACTTTTGCGTGCTTGATTAACAAGTGGGTGAAAAAATAGATGTTATTTCATCTGCTTGGCTATTTTTTTATTGATAATGTGATAATTCTGACAAGTGACCGTCGGAGTTTGACCGTTGTACGATATATTTTATCACCGGATTGATTTAGGCTTCGGTAAATGCTGCTTCACGCAGTTTGATAGCAACCACCTTGTTAACGAGGGATGATAGGTATGAAGCAAACGTCTCGCACCATGCTTGCGCGTAAACACGTGGCGTTAGTGGCGCACGATCACTACAAAAACGCCTTGAGCGAGTGGGTACAAGAAAATAAAGAGATACTGAGTCAGCATGAGCTTTATGCTACTGGCACCACGGGGCATATTCTTGCGCGAGAAACCGGATTAAAAATCACCCCGTTAATCAGCGGCCCCATGGGTGGCGATCAGCAACTCGGTGCGATGATTTCTGAACAAAAAATTGATGCGATGATTTTCTTTTGGGATCCGCTCAATGCCGTGCCACACGACCCAGATGTCAAAGCACTACTGCGTGTCAGCACGGTTTGGAACATTCCGGTTGCCACCAATCGCTCAACCGCCCGCTTTCTGATCACTTCGCCGCTATTTGGCCAAGAGGTGGATGTTCAAATCCCTGATTATCAAGCGTACTTAGACGAGCGTTTGTAGTACTTGCCCCACGCTGTGAGTCATTCGCTGACAGTGTGGGTTATACACCTTCTAGAGATACCCTTTGAGCTCCTCAACAAATGATGAGGCATGACCTTTTTGGTGTACTAGCCACACTTGTTTTTGTGCGCGTGTCAGGGCGACATAAAACAGTCGTCGTTCTTCCGCGTGCTCAACCGGCTCTTCATTTTTTCCCAGTAACGCCTCATCGAGTGAAAGCGAGCGTGGTTTGGCGGGAAATACGCCATCATCCATGCCGAGGATAAACACATAGTGCGCTTCTTGGCCCTTGCTGGCGTGTGCGGTGGTATAGCGAAGCGCCAATGAAGGATACGCATTCTGCCAGCTTTCTAGTGCGTCAGGACGGATGGCATGCGTGCGACCAATCATCATCACACTCACAGCTTGCGCCGCCTTAGCATGCTTTTTCTCTAAGCTTGCCAGTGTCTTTTCTAGCTTATCGTCAGTGATCACCTTGATCGATTTGGGTGTTTTCGTCGATGCCTTGTCTCGCGCGTAATCTAATTGTTTGCTGAGCTGTTTAGGGTTTTGGCCAATGAATTGTTGTGCCACATCTCCCAAGGTAGACGGGTAGCGATAACAGGTGGTCAGCCAGCAAATTTCACTGTCACCGAAACGCTGTGCAAACTCGGTGGTTAAACTGACGTCGGCACCGGCAAAGCGATAAATGGCTTGCCAATCATCCCCCACGGCATACAAGGAGGCGCGTGGTGATTGGGTTTCACTGTCCGTTTTACCGTGACACAGTGCCTCGAGCATCGCCAACCGTGCCGGGGAGATGTCTTGATACTCATCGACCATCACAAACTGAATCGGCGTGACGAATTTTCGCTGCTGAAACAACTTGGTGGCTTTTGCGATCAAGCCGTCAAAGTCAACAGCGTTCTCCGCTTTTAGCGCCTGTTTGTAGGCTTGGTACAACGGCCAAATCACCGCCAGTTCATTTTTTAACGCACTCTGCTCATCAAAGCTCGCCAATCTATCGGTCAGGGCGCGCTTGGTGGTATTGGCTTGGATCACTCGAGAAAGACGCGACCAAATCCAGGTGTGCAACCGGTTTTCATGGGCACAGGCGCTGAGCTCAGCATTATCATCAAGTGGCAGTGCGTGCTGCTGATGTAATTTGTCCCATGCTTTACGGGTAGAGGACTGTTGCCAGAGTTCGGCGAGTGTTTGGGTCAGCCATGCCGATTTCGCCGTCTCATCACTGGCGAGTGGAGAAATAATCGGCGCCTGTCCTTGGTGTTCAGCAAGTTGCTGGCGGGCAAAACCATGGAAGGTGGTTACATTCACTTCATGGCCCGTTTTGGTCTTAATCCGAGTTTTGAGCTCGGTGGCGGCATCTCGACCAAAGGCAAGCAACAAAAGCTGATCAGGCTTGGCTTGACCGCTTTCAATCAAGTAGGCGGCGCGTGCGACCAACACGCTGGTTTTACCGCTTCCGGGCCCAGCCACCACCAAGGTATGAGATTCATCAGTAAGCACGGCCTCGCGCTGTCCCGCATTCAAAGGCGACGACTCAACCTGATCAAACCAGGTTTGCCACTGGTTAAGCATCGCCGCTTGCCACTGTTGATTGCGGGCTTTCAGCCAGCTTGAATCGGCCTGCAACACAGGCGCTAACGTGGTGGCAAGGCTTTCGTCCAAATTGGCTAAGAATGAGGCGGGTATCCCCTCGCCTTCCAGCTTATTCAATACCGTTTGCTGCGCGGTGCGTAATTGTGTGACACGTGCATAACCTGGCGCATTCACCAGTGCATCAAACTCTGCCAGTAAACTGGGGCGTATCATTGCCAGCCGTTTTTGATAACGGGCGATATAGGCTTGATAGTGGCGATAGATAGTTTGTCCCGCCTGTTGGGCATGATCCCATGGCAAGCCAAAGACCTCGAATGGCAGCGGGTCGCCGTCTTCGGTGTAACCGGTTAGCGAAATCGTGCCCCAAAGCAACCCACGCGACACCCGAAGTTGCCCGTCCCATGCTGAGAAAGGAATGTATTGGCGATGGTGGCGAGACTCCAGCAATAAACCATCATCTTCTAACTGCAGGCTATAATGATCGCCATAAACAAGCCATTGTGCCCAACGGTTGGCCGTAAGTTTCATATCTCAACGTTATTCAGCGAATAGCGCACGCGTTGTGCCCTAAAAAGATGCTTGGCATGCTACTTCTCAAGGCTCGATAAATCAATTCACTAGCGAGATGCCACTGCCTACGCACTGCGCTGACAACGCGAAATTGACCTGCCGCAACCATTTTCTTAATCCATGACAAAATACCCGATTGAGGCTTAGTTTCTGGTCCCGTTTCTGCTATCTTGCCAGCATTGTTGGCCGATCACCGTTATTTATGTCTCTTTCTCTGCCACGTTTACCTTTCCTGCCGCTCGCCGTGCGTGAGTATTGGGCGAACCATCGTATTAATGACAGCATTCGCGTCCTTATTGCCCTAATGGGGGTAGCGCTTTATGCGGGGTATGCAGACCGTACGGATATTGTCACACCGCTGGTGTTGGGCGTGATTGCCTCGGCGTTGGCAGAAGTGGATGACCACTTTTGGGGGCGGATACGAGCACTTGGCGTCACACTCGTTTGCTTCACGGTCGCCGCCTTTTCTGTCGAACTGCTTTACGACACACCTTGGTTATTTGCCATTGGCCTCACACTATCGAGTTTCGGTTTTATCATGCTGGGTGCGATCGGTGAGCGCTATGGCACCATTGCCTTTGCCTCTTTGCTTCTCGCGGTTTATACCATGCTGGGGATGGAGCAAGGCAGTGATATGTGGTTGCAACCTATGATGCTGCTGTCAGGCGCACTCTGGTATGGGCTGCTATCGCTAGTATGGATCCTCATTTGGCCTCACCGCCCTGTGCAGCACCGGCTCGCGGCGGTTTTTCGTCAAACGGCGACGTACATGGAAACCAAATCCCGTTTATTTCATCCGGTGGCTGAATTGGTTCCGCAGCCGACTCGTATCGCCGCCGCTAACCAAAATGCCCAAGTGGTGGCGGCGCTAAACCAAGCAAAAGCGTCATTGCTGACACGCGCGCGCCGTGGCCGACTCACACAGCGGCATCAAACCTTGCTACAAACCTATTTCATTGCCCAAGATATTCACGAGCGTGTCAGTTCATCCCATTATCGTTACCAAGATCTGGCGGCGCATTTTTTCCATTCCGATATCCTCTTTCGCTTTGAAGCCTTATTAAACGCCCAAGCTCAAGCCTGCCGGGATGTCGCTCAAGCCATGTCAATCGGTACACACTACCAGCATCCGAAAACAGGCCAGCAAGCGCTCACGGCAATCAAACAGTCGATGGCCTATTTGTCGGCACAAGAGGAGCAAAACAGCACTCGCCTCGCACTGCTGCAGCAACTCGATTTTCTCTACAAAAACTTGGAGACAGTGGAACAACAACTCGCCAGCTTGAGCCACTTAGCTAGCACGGACAATCTGCAAGAAAGTGAACTGGCCGACCCTGATGCACACTCGTTGGGGGAAATGGCTTACCGCATTCGTCGACAGCTCACGGTCAAATCATTGCGGTTTCGTCATGCGGTGCGTTTGTCCTTATCACTGCTGACCGGCTACGCCCTGATCCAAGGGCTTTCGCTAGAGCACGGTTTTTGGATTTTGATGACCATTCAGTTCGTGTGCCAAACCAACTATTCAGCCACCCGCAGTAAGCTTAAAGAGAGAGTATTGGGCACCGTCGCCGGTCTACTCTTGGGCGTACCGGCGCTCTATCTCGTTCCAGATCCCAGCAGTCAACTGGCGTTGATGGTGATCACCGGTGTGCTCTTTTTCGCGTTTCGCACCGTGCAATACACCCTCGCAACCTTGTTTATTACGCTGTTGGTATTAATGTGCTTTAGCCAATTCGGCCAAGGCTTCGCTGTTATTCTTCCCCGCCTTGGCGATACCGTCATTGGCAGCTTGATTGCCGTCGCGGCCGTCCGTTACGTGTTACCCGACTGGCAAGCACACCGTTTGCGCGGGATCATGACCGAAGCCTTGCAAGCCAATCGAGACTATCTTGCTCATGTGATTGCGCAATACCGCGTCGGTAAGCGCGACAACCTGGCTTATCGTATCGCTCGACGTCACGCCCACAATGCCGATGCCGAGCTCACCACCGCTATCAGTAACATGCTGGTAGAGCCTGGACGCTATCGCACCAATATCGAAGAGACCTTTCGGTTCTTGTGTTTAAACAACGCAATGTTGAGCTATATTTCGGCCCTCGGCGCGCACCGTAGTCGCATGGATGATGAAGTTAATCACCAAAAAATGGCGCAACTCCATCGTGAGATTCATCAATCACTGAACACACTGACTGAGCGTTTGGGTCAAGCATTGCCAGCAGAGTTACCCACCCAAGTACCATCCACTGGCACCAAGACACCCGCAGGCGAGCCTGTGAGCATTGATGAGCACCACGCCAATGACACTATCGCGTCGCAATCACCTTCGTACGCGCCTATTGATAACGCGCCGCTAAGCATGGTGCTGCAACAGCTACACTTAATTCGACGCATGTTGCCTGAGCTCAATAGTTTGACAGAAACACTGCGCCAGCAAGCACTTAAGCAAAGTCGCGCCTAGAAGGAAGAAAAACGGTTACACAGGGTTAGCTCGGCACTGTCACGTAAAAGGCACGGTTATTGCGGAGTTAACAGGACGGATATCACGTCAGCGCTGTGTAAAATTACACTAATTTACGCAGCGAATGGTTGAAAGCCTGACCGCGAGGCCGGATATTAATAGTTACGCCACCTGTTGAGGCTGGCAACTATACTGATAATTAAGCGGCCTAATGCCGCCTCGTAGCCCGCCTGGAGCAATTATGGCTATTCATGTAGGAATCATCGACTCTGACCCCGTCCGTCTCGTCACCCCTGTTTTACATCAGCAATTGCCTGTGAGTAAGCTGATACTTATTGGCACACTGGAGCAAGATCTAGAGTTTGAGCGTTTAACACGTGTGTTGGCACCCAAGGGGATTGAAACCGAGTTTTTTGAAATCTCGGACGACATCAATATTCGTGAAGTAAAAAGCCAAGTGAAACAACTGGCAGAACAGCTCAGCAACGCTTCTGAAGACATCCTTTTTAATGCGAGCTGTGGCCTGCGCCACCAATTACTCTCCGCTTATGAAGTCTTTCGTACCTATCAGTGGCCCAGCTATGTAATTGAGCCCTATAGCGACGAGCTTTGTTGGCTGTACCCTGACGGCCTCCCCCAGCAACAAGTGGAAGACCATATTAGTCTCACTGAGTATTTAACGGTTTTCGGCGCGCGCTGTGAGCATCAAGATGACCAAGTCTCAGGTTGTTTAACCAATGACATTTACCGGTTAGGAGAAAAGTGGGCCAGCAATGCCTATGAGCTAGGTCCAGGCTTGGCCACTTTGAACTACCTCGCAACCACGTGTCGTAAAGAGCAACGTTTAGACGTCGCGCTTAGTGAGAAGCAGCAAGGTTATCGCGAGCTTGGTATTCTTCTCGATGACCTCTCGGATGCCGGCTTAGCCAGTTATGAGCAAGGGGTGCTGACATTTAGCTGTGAAGAAGCACGACGTTTTGCCAACGGGGAGTGGCTAGAAAGCTACGTGCACCACACTGTCACGTCCATCCAACAGGAGCTTCCCACCATCCAAGACAGTGCCCTCTCTTTACAGGTATATCGTCAAATTGGTGAGCGCGAGGTGCGCAATGAGTTAGATGTCGCCATGGTGGTGAATAACAAGCTGCATATTATTGAATGCAAAACCAAAGGCATGTCGAGTGATGGCGACGATACCCTATACAAGCTGGAGTCCTTGCGTGATTTGCTCGGAGGGCTGCAGGCGCGCGCGATGTTGGTAAGCTTCCGTCCATTAAGGCATCACGATATTACCCGTGCCACCGATTTAGGCTTAGCCTTGATTGGCCCGGATCAACTGGCCAACCTGCGTACTCATCTTTATGACTGGTTTATCGCAGCGGGCGGGACGATTGAGGTAAGAACGAGCTAAACGCTTGCGCGAAGCAATAGGACAGGTTCGCTAAACGGTCGACAATAAAAAAACGCGGTGCCCGAGGGCACCGCGTTTGGATAGGATAACGAGGTCTCGCTTATGACAGAAGCTTACGTGCAGCCTCTACCACGACTTTAATCGAGCGCGCTTCCGTCTCTTTCAAGGTTGCATGATCTGGGGTCTCTTTCTGTGTGCGGTTGATAATCACGCCCGCCACGCAACCCGCTCGCAGGCCGGAGCTCGCACACATGGTCAGCAATGTGGCTGATTCCATCTCAAAGTTCAGCACACCCATGTCCTGCCATTCTTGCATTGAACCTTGGAAACGACGCACAACACGGCCGCTAAAGGTATCGTAACGCTCTTGACCTGGGTAGAAGGTATCACTGGATGCCGTCACGCCAGTGTGAACCGTCGCACCATCTTCATCAACGGCGGCTTTCATGGCCGTGGCGACGTCAAAATCGGCCACCGCAGGGAACTCCATTGGTGCAAAGTGCGTACTTGCACCGTCAAGGCGTACAGAGCCGGTGGTCACAATCATGTCACCGACATTAATGTCAGGCTGAATCGCCCCCGTCGTGCCCACACGCAAGAAGGTGCCAACGCCAAGTTGTGCCAACTCCTCAACCGCAATAGAGGTCGATGGGCCACCGATACCCGTTGAGCAAACAACCACAGGTTTGCCATCAAGCCAACCGAGGTACAAGGTATACTCACGCTGTGAGGCGAGAAACGTGGGTTTTTCCATCAAGTTAGCAATTTTTTCTACGCGCGCAGGGTCGCCAGGAATAATCGCCGTGGTTGCGCCTTGAAGATCCGCTTTTGTTACGCCAAGGTGAAATACAGGGGTATCAGACATCATTCGTCTCCTCGCTGGATGGTATCATCCGCATTAGAATCAATGTGATGCCTACGTGAGCAGGCATCAACGCGTTATTGGTTATGTGGTTAGGATACCCAAATTTTACGCCTTTTGTGTGACCACCATCGACCTATTACCATATTGAATATTACAGATTTCAGAATTTAGAGATCGTTATCACTTTATAAAGGCAAAAGCAGACAGCCTTTGCCCTGGTTTTTAGCGCGGGTCACGAAGTAAGCGTAGCGCATTCAGCGTGACTAACGCCGTGGCCCCGCTATCAGCCAGCACCGCGACCCAAAGTCCTGTGATACCGAGTACACTTGTCACCAAAAACACCCCTTTAAGCCCTAATGCGATCGTGATGTTTTGCCGTACATTTGCTTGGGTCGCTCGCGCCAGTTGCAGTACTCTTGGTAACTCGACCAGCCGGTTATGACTCAATGCCGCCTCAGCCGTTTCTAACGCCACATCGGTGCCACTTCCCATTGCAACACCCACGTGAGACGCTTTCATGGCCGGTGCATCATTAATGCCATCGCCAACCATGGCGATACGGTATTGCTCCGCCAGCGCTTCTACCGCCTCAACCTTGTTCTCCGGCAGTAGCCCCGCACGGTAATCAATATCCAGTTCGCGGGCAATTTCAGCGGCTGAGGTCGGGTTATCGCCGGTCAACATCACAGGCTGGATACCCATAGCGCGCAATTGCTCGATGGCTTCTCGCGCATCATGTCGCAGTGTATCTCGCCAGCCGATCATCCCTTGTGGTTGCTCGTCAATGAGCACAACCGCAACCGTCACCCCGCGCTCGGCCACCGATTGGGCCTCTTGATATTGCGCGTGGTTTAACGTCGACTCTGCCACTTTATCCAATGCAACCAACCTGACTAACTGTCCTTCGACCATGCCTTGCACGCCGCGACCAGCATTCGCTTGAATATGCGAGGCATCCGGTACCGATAGACCACGCTCGGCGCTATACAACACCAAGGATTTCGCCAAGGGGTGGTGGCTGCCACGCTCTATCGCCGTCGCCGCTTGAAGCAGAGCGCTCTTATCACCGTGCCATGCGCGCACATCGGTCACCATGGGTTTACCTTCGGTCAAGGTACCTGTCTTATCCAATGAGACGGCATTGATACTGGCGAGTGTTTCTAACGCTGCTCCACCTTTGATCAAAGCGCCACGGCGTGCCGCGGTGGCAAGCCCTGAAGTAATCGCCGCAGGCGTCGAAATCACGAGCGCACATGGGCACGCGATCAACAATAGTGCTAACCCTCGGTATAACCATTCTTGCCAGCTGGCGGCAAAGAACAGGGGGGGAATCACCACAACCAGCGCGGCGAGCCCAATCATTGCCGGCGTGTACCAACGACTGAATTTGTCGATAAATCGCTCAATCGGCGCTTTTTTCGACTCGGCCTGCTCGATGAGACGCAAAATACGGTCAATGGCATTTTCGCCCTGTGCGGATGTCACGGTCAGCTGTACGGTTTTATCAGTTGCCAAGCTGCCCGCCATCACGGTATCGCCCGCGTCGATATCGACGGGAATAGGTTCACCTGTCAGCGCACTTTGGTCGAAACTGGCGGCACCTTTCATCAGTTGCCCATCCGCGGGGAGCCGCTCACCGGCACTGATTTCAATCCGATCACCCGGCTCTAGATCACTGGCCGCGACTGTCTCACGCGAACCATGACGATCAATCCGCGTCACGGTTTCTGGCACTAACGCCATGAGTGACTGGATACCATCACGGGCACGTGTAGAGGCATACCCTTCTAACCGCTCGCCAATAAGAAACAGCACAAGTACCATCGCCGCTTCCGTGGTTTCTCCCAGATACAGGGCCCCGATGGCTGCAATGCTCATTAAGGTTTCTATCGAAAATGGCGATCCTTGGCGGGCAAGCCGAGCCGCTTTAAGCACAATGGGTGCCAGTCCGACTACAGTCGCAGCAGTAAATAACCAATCGGATAAAGAAGCGGACCAATAATCTAGCCCCCAAGCCACCAACATCATGCCCATTAGGCCAAACAGCAGAGCATCATCACGCCATTTCAGCCAGCCAGAAGGCGCAGTGGCGGTTTGATTCAAGGGAACCAGCGGAAAACCGGCTTTTTTCGCGGCTTGCTGAATCGCAGAGCGAGTATCGGTTGTTGGCGCTTCGTGAGTCAAAGCGACGCGTAGCTTTTCAGTCGCAAACAGCACTTGTGCGCTCTCTACACCCGGCGTGGCATGAATCGCCTTTTCAAGTTTGCCAGCACAGCTTGGACAATCCATACCAGTCACTCCCCACTCATGGGTTACAGAGGACCATGACGGGGATGACGCCGAAGATGCATTCTCGCAGGTATCGTTACACGAGGTGTGAGGCCTGTCGGGATCGTCATCGCCCGCACTGCCCTCTCCGTCTTGGTGACTTGCACAACAGCTCGACGCTTGGCAGCTATTCGTTACCGTCTGCGCAGACTGAGAAACCGTTTGGTGATGTGGCTGATGACAGTGGTGATGTCCACAATGCTTACACATAATCGACTCCTTCTTTGGTCGTTGTGTCATTATCTTGTGGTCAGTATAAGGGTTGGAGCCCACTCCAGAGTCAAGCGCTTATCGAAACAACTCTCATTTGTTTTGCCAAACGCCGCACAACAGCAGGAAAAAGATGCGCCCAGCCATGATGGCTGAGCGCAATGCGCCTATTGGATAATAAAAATATAGCCCTGTAATATTAGGAGGTTAACAATATCGATAAAGAAAGCCCCCACAATCGGCACCACCATAAAGGCTTGGGGCGCGGGGCCGAAGCGATTCACAATTGAGCCCATATTCATTACCGCGGTCGGGGTGGCGCCAAGGCCAAAACCACAATGCCCGCCAGCAATAACGGCCCCTGTATAATTGCTTCCCATCAGCTTAAACGTGACGTAATAACTGAATAAACCGATAACCACCGATTGAATCGCCAAAATAATTAAAAATGGTACCGCTAAGTCGAGAATGTTCCACAGCTTGAGCGTCATCAGCGCCATCGCTAAAAATAAAGATAGAGAGACGGTCCCTACCATATCCACGGTTTCTGACTCTAGCTTTCTAAGTTTAAAGACCTCTAGCGTATTCGTAACAATCACACCCAAGAATAAAGCATAAACAAAGTCAGGCACCATGAGCCATTCAATATTAAACCCGTTTACCCACTCAGATAAATGGCGAGCCCCGGTAATACAAAGTAGTAAAATAAATAAGACTTCAATGACTTTCTTCGCTGTCACTTTATCTTCTTCATTTTCATTGTAAGTCACAAGCTCGGGATATTTTTCGTGTGTTGTGGTGCCACGCCCATATTCAGACTCAAGCTGATGTTTATTAATCAAACGCTGAGCAACTGGGCTACCAATGATACCGCCAATCACGAGGCCGAGTGTTGCCGACGCCATGGCAATTTCGAGGGTACTTTGAATACCATACTCATCGGTTAATATCTGTGCCCAAGCCGCGCCAGTACCATGCCCACCGGACAGGGTAATAGAGCCAGCGACCAACCCCATCAGAGGATCCAAGCCAAGCATCGACGCAAAACTGACACCAATGGCGTTTTGTATAATGATGTACACAGATGCGATGGCAAGAAACCAAAATACCTTTAAACCACCTTTTACCAATTGTTTATAATTTGCTGCCAGACCAACGGTAGCAAAAAACATCAACATGAACGTATCTTTTAGTGGCAGACTAAACTTAAAATCGATACCGTTGTAATGTAATACAGATATAACACACGCAATGATTAACCCGCCCACAATCGGTTCTGGGATATTAAACTTGCGCAATGCGGGAATTTTTGAATTAACAAAATGGCCTAAAAAAAGGACACCGATGGCAATCAGGAATGATTCTAGCGCACCAATTGAATTGAGTTGATACATATAACCTCTTTGTTTCTCTCACCTCATCCTCCCTGATTGTTTAATTTGACCTTTGTTTTACCTCATTTACGTTCACATTAACGTCAATACGGGTTAGCCACACTTCACGATACTCCAGCATCCTGCTTATCGTTTTGCTGCCGCGCTTGGGCTTTTTTACGCCTCAACCTCGCGATAACTGCCCGCTACCAACGGGCGGCACAATAGCAGAAAAACGCAAAACAAGCACCAACAATCGAACTATATATCGTCATATAGCAAGTAACTACTTAAATAGGCAGGATTAAAATTGACTTACCAGCACATAAGACTGAATGAAAAACAACCACAATTCGTTCGGTTTTTGTACTTAGGCAGCGATGAAGCGCGGCGAGATAGTCGTAAGGTAGAGAGAGAGCAAAAGAAGCGACGCGGGTATCAATACGAGAATGAGCGCACCTTACCCCGTTTGTAAGGCGCGCAATAAACAAACCTCAAACAGGATGGGTAAGGCATTCACCCATTTGCATACTGATGGCTCTTAAGACATCTCGCCGGGTGATAATGCCCACCAACTTGCCCTCGTCGACCACGGGGTACAGTTTAGGTTTGGTCGGCGCCATCATTTCAGCCAATTTGATAATGCTATCCTCAGATTCAACCGCCAAGGCATTACTGGTCATGCAATCAGCCACGGCGTGTGAATCTTGACAGTGATAGCTGTCGCGCAATAGCTGTTGCAACATATCTTGCTCAGAAATAAAACCAACCAAACGCTTATTAGCATCCACCACAGGTCCACCGGTCTGCTGACTGCGGAGCAGTTTTTCCAGTGCACTGGAAAGCGGCATATCCGGTGAAAAGGTTACCGGGCGTTTATTCATATAATCTTTAACGGTGATCGACTCCATGTCGCCTCCCTTAATCGTCATGACAATCTGTTGTCCAGTACTTTAAGTGTTGTCGAAGTTGGCGAAATGTCTAAATCACTTTAAACAATTTGTGTTATTGAGCAAACCAATGGATAAATAGCTCGCTCTATCGGTGGGCTACCAGCCGAGTAAACGATAAAGCTCACCGGTTTTTACACTTCGGTGTGCATTATCGATGGTGCCATCACGAGCCCACTGTTCAACGACAGGCCGAATGATAGCTTGCGCCGTTTGCCAATCTTGCCCTGCTTCTATCTCGTCGAGATACAACAATCTTAGCAGTAAGCCATCCAGCCCAGTCAAAAGCTGCTGTGGCGTGCGGTCATTAAAAATCGATGGAAAAACCCGGTCATCGTCATTAGGCAGTCCCATCACTTGGGTCAACTCTTCCACCACACAGGCCACGAGCTTCCCTTTGGATCGCGCCAAATCAACGGGAATAACGACCGCTGCATAACGAATCGCACCATGCTTATTGACTCTAAAATTAGCAGCACAAACGGCATCTTGTAACGGGGAGACATCCGCATTGGCAAATTGCTTGCGCGCATCATCTAAAAAGCGGTCGTGATTAGTAAACATGATGGTGAGGTTGGCGCGCTGCGGAATGTCGGTGGGGATAAAGTCGATGCCAGTTAGCGTTTCAAGGTGTGAAACGTGATATGTGACAAGATCATCATGCAACTGGCTCTCGTTGATTGGGTGCGCCACATGATAACGGATCGGGCCTTCCCACTTGCGGACGCCTTGTTCACCTTGCACATACTCACTTTTAAACGCAATACGATAAAACGCATCGACAATAAAATCAGGCGACTGCCAAGCCCGTTGGTTGGCCATTACAGGCGTCACCGTTAGGCACAAGGCTAATAACACCATCCGCTGAAAAAGCCGCCAATATGAGTGACTCACAGTATTACTCCCGATATCGAATCCCTTAGCTAGCATAGTCACGAAAGTGCGACGCTTGAATCATTTTTTTAACAATCGCTAGCGCTGTCTTTTATTTTGTGCATAAAACGTAAAAACCTAATATCAGTTCCATTTTTCTAGACATTTTTTGAACCAAATCCTCATTCTCACCGCTAAAAAAACCCCGCTAGACGCACACTATGGATAGTAACCAAGGATTTTTAACTCGTTGTAGTATGAAGAGGACACTATGCGTAAAACGCTACTCGCTTTAACCCTTCCATTAGCGATACCTGCTCAGGCTGCCAATGTGGTCGATGCCTCAAGCTTAGATTTGAGCGCGGCATTAAACCATGATCAGTCACGCGCAATGACGGCATCATCGCCAGCACTAAGCTTTCGTGAAAAATCACGCCTACAAGTGGGTAATAAAGCCTTGGTGCGCAAGCAGCAGCTGCATCACGGCGTTCCCGTTTACGGTTATTCGGTGGTCGAAAACACCACCGCACGCGGCTTCGCGCCCACCGTAAAAGGTGACGTTGTCACTGATATCGAGCAAGATATCGGTGGTACGCTACCGATGATTAATCAGCAGCAGGCCATTGCAATTGCACAAGGTCAAACAAGCCAAGGCAATCGGCATTTTCACCAAGCCGATGCGAACACAGAGCTCTTGGTCTGGCTGGATAAACAACAAACAGCGCGCCTAGTCTACAAAGTTGACTACCTTGCCAGCGACAACGGCCACCCTTCGCGTCCGATGAAAATTGTTGATGCTAAGTCTGGCGAGATCCTCGATAGCTGGGACGGCATCGCGCACCTAGAAGCGGGAGGGCCCGGCGGTAACCAAAAGAGCGGTCGATTTAACTTTGGTCCCAACACCGAACTAGGTAGCTTTCAAGTCAACCGCGACTGCCAAATGGATAGCCCGAATGTGGTGACATTAAACATGAATAACCGCGAATGGGGCGGAGAAGTTCATCAGTTCAATTGCCCACAAAACACCTACCGTCAAGTCAACGGTGCGTATGCGCCGATGAATGATGCGCAGTTTTTTGGCCAGAAAGTATTTGATATGTACCAAGACTGGCTCGGTATACGTCCGATTCGACAAAAGCTCACCATGCGCGTCCACTACGGCCAAGGTTATGGCAATGCTTTTTGGGATGGCAGGCAAATGACCTTTGGCGACGGTAATCGCAGCATGTATCCCCTAACCACTTGGGATGTCATTGCTCACGAAGTGAGCCATGGTTTTACCGAGCAAAACTCAGGGCTTGAGTACCGAGGCATGTCCGGTGGGATGAATGAGTCTTTCTCGGATGTCGCCGCAGCGGCTCTGGGACAGTACGTATTTGGTGAGTTTAACTGGAAAATGGGTGAAGACGTGATGAAACATAGCGAAGCTATGCGTTATTTCATCAACCCAAGCCAAGATGGACGCTCAATTGGTCATGTGAACCGCTATTACTCTGGCATCGATGTGCACTTTAGCTCTGGCATCTTTAACAAAGCTTTCTATCATCTCGCCACCAGCGATCAATGGAATATCAAAAAGGCCTTTAAGGCATTTGCGACAGCAAACCAGCTTTATTGGCGCCCAAACTCCAGCTTTCAGCAAGGCGCGGAAGGCATTTGCGAAGCGGCCAAAGCATTAAACTACCCAGCCGGAGCAGTAAGCCAAGCCTTTGCAGAAGTGGGCATTCAAACCCAAGGTTGCCAAGGAACGGGAGGCAACCCTACGCCAGACCCAGAGCCGCAACCTGATCCAGAAACCTTGCCGCTGACACTCGATCAGCCCGTACAAATCCAAGGGCGCGCGGGCGCTGGTTACCAGTTCGTGGTACAAAATGCGCCTCGCGGCACTGTTTGGCTGCAAACCTATCGTGGTCACGGCGAAGTAGATTTATATGCGGCGGTAGGTCGCCCTGCAACCGTCAATGATAACGACTGCGCCTCAACGAATGCGGGCAACGAAGAGTACTGTGGCTTTAGCCAAATTCAGGGCATGGATCTGTACGTCACTGTCGTGGGGGCGCGTGATTATGCGACCAACGTGTTAGCACGCCTTGACGATCGCGGGGTAGATACCAACCGCTGTACCAATATGCCGACTTGGGGTGGATACAACTATTATCCAGCAGGCGTCACCGTTCAGTATCAAGGGCATCTATTCCAGGCCACGCAAGACAACTGGGGCATAGACCCTTTCACTAACCAATGGGTTTGGCAGTATCAAGGCAGCTGCCAAGGCTAACTTCTCTGCGGCCGACTTCTTTCGGCCGCTTTATTTGAGTTAACACCTCCTCACGTTACGCCAAGAGTGTGATCCCCTAGCGATTATTCCCGTCAATGCTTCGTGCAACGTCATCGCGCCGCTCGCATTACGGTTTTATTGCATCTATGTTAATGATTACTGGTGATAATCTAGCAATGTAGAGGCGATAAATGCGACTAACCGCGTTGAGTAATACATGGCAGTGGCGCTGTTTGGCCATCCTCTTATTTCTACTCCCCACCCTTGCATGGGCAGCGAACACGGACGCGTCTTCGCTCCACACCCTCACCATGTTGATGGGGCTGCTCGGTGGCTTAGCGCTGTTCTTATATGGCATGGAAAAAATGTCTAATGCGCTGAAAAACGCCGCTGGAAGCCGACTCAAATCCTTACTCGCCAAACTCACCACCAACCGTGTCGCCGGTGTTTTAACGGGCGCGGGAGTCACAGCCACCATTCAATCCTCTTCTGTCACCACCGTATTGCTCATCGGTTTCATTTCCGCAGGGTTAATGTCGCTCGCGCAAGCAACTGGGGTGATCATGGGGGCCAATATCGGGACCACCATTACCGCCCAGATTGTGGCCTTTAAAATCACTCAAGCCGCCTATCTGATGGTCGCTATCGGCTTTTTAATTGAATTTACGGCCAAAGCCGATAAAACCAAGCAATACGGTAAAATGCTATTCGGGTTGGGGTTGATCTTCACAGGGATGAATGTGATGAGTGAGGCAATGTCGCCTCTGCGCGATTATCAGCCATTTATTGATGCCATGGCGAAAATGCACAATCCTTTTTTTGCCATTTTACTTGCGGCCTTGTTTACCGCATTGGTGCAGTCTTCATCTGCGACAACCGGGATTGTCATCGTCCTCGCGGGACAAGGCTTTATCTCGCTTGAAAGCGGGATCGCACTCGCAATGGGCGCCAACATCGGCACCTGTGTGACCGCCCTCCTCGCCGCTATCGGTAAATCGCGGGAGGCCAAACAAACCGCCAGTGTGCATATTCTGTTTAATATTATCGGGGTGTTGATATGGCTTCCATTGATCAGTGTTTTGAGTGATTGGAGCGTCGCACTGTCGCCGAGCCATCCTGATCTCACGGGCGTTGAACGCTTAGGGGCTGAACTTCCTCGTCAAATTGCCAATGCCAACACCCTATTCAACGTCGTCAATACACTTGTCATGTTGCCGTTTATCGGCGGGTTTGTTTGGCTTGCAAAGAAGATCATCCCTAAAACTCGTAAGCCTGCACCAAGTGAACAACCTATTGTTTCGCCGAAATATCTCTCCAAAGAACTGCTGATGACACCCGATATTGCCATGGATCAAGCCCAGCTCGAGATTGGACGCATCGGACGCCGAGTTTGCAATATGATGAATGCACTCCCGCCTCTCACTTCTAAATTAGCTTCCCAGCAAGATCGAGAAGCGGCTAATCATGCGTTAGAGAAAATCGATGAGCTTGAGCATCAAGTCGATATTTTGCACGGACATGTGCTTTTTTATCTCGGTCGATTGCGTAAAGAGCCTCTCACGCAAGCACAGAGTGACCGACAGATCACCCTAATTAGCATGACCGATCAGCTTGAGAGCATTGCTGATCTGATTGAAGACACCTTGGTGCCCATCATGGATAAATCACTGCATGCTGAGATAGATATCAGTGATGATATGCGTGAAATTCTTGATAATATTCAAGAAAAAGTCACACATGCGCTGCTAGATAGCGTGAATGCCATTCGACGTGGTGATAATAAACGCGCGAAACAAGTACTGCATACCAAACGTGCGCTTAACGCGCTATTGGATAAAGTGCTTGCCCATCAAGCCGAGCGCTTGGTAGAGCATGACACCAACCGCTTGCAACTTTTTAGTATCGAGATGGAGTGGACCGAATCGCTAAAGCGCGTGTATACAGTGACGAAACGGATCGCCAAACTACACCTGCGAGAAAAAGACCCGCAGTGATACGTCACTAGCAGACTTTAAAAAGAAAACGGAACCAAGCCCTAATTTTTAGGCTCATTAAACCAATAGTGTCGGGAAAATCGTTATAACGGCTCCGCCTAATCATATCTAGGAGCTTGAAATGTATACACTATTTCCTTCCCGACCCAAAACTCTATCGGCACTCATTGCGCTTGCCGCCTTTAGTAGCACCAGTGCATGGGCTGATGCTCAATGTGATATTGCCGATTTAGCGGCCAGTAACACACCGCTCCAAGCCATTATGAGCGCTGAACGCAGTTGCTTTACCAGCTGGTACGACACCACGTCTATTCGATATCACAACGTCTACCAAGAAACCTTTGTAAACAAAGTGACTCAGCGCCTCGCACAGACCATTGCCAATTATCAAGGGGATGACAGCCAAGCCCGCCAAATTGCTAACTTAGCCGAGTATGTGCGCGCCGCCTACTATGTTCGCTTTTATAGTGATAAAGCGAACGCCGACTTTTCGGACGCACTAGACGACCGCCTTGCGGATGCCATCAACACATTTTTGCGCTCGCCCTACGCAACGGCAAAAGGTAGCGCCCAAACCGATGCCTTGCATGGCTTAACGCTGATGGCCGATAGCATCAAGCGTTTACCGCAAACTTTGGACCTACAAATTCAACTGCTTGAAAACCTCAGGCAAGATCGCCTACATGAACGCCGTTACGCGGATGCACTGAATAACCTTTTCCGTGCCATGGCAGGCCACCAATCACGTCAGGCCTTTTATGACGAGCTTGCTGCCGATCTCTCATTGATTGACCGTCTCTATCAATTCGTGTTGGATAACCCACAACTGTCCAACAGCGAGCACGGTGCACTATTGGTGTCGAATACCGTCCGTGAAATGGGGCGGCTATTGATGGCGCCACAAGCCAGCGTGCGAGATCGTGTGATGAGTCATTATCGCGACCTGTTACCCCGTTTCCCACTGGGCGGCAAAAACGACGCGGTTTGGGTAGGCATGGTAGAAATGGTGGATGCTTACGCCCCCGATAAAATGACCGAATTAGGTCTGTCTGACGCCAAAGCGACACTGGAAGCCAAAGTGGTACCTTATCGCCACCAATGTGAAGGCCCGGCGATCATTCGCTCACAAAGCATGACACAGGCCCAATCGCAACAAGCATGCGAAAGCCTGCATCAAAAAGAAGTCGCCTTCCATCAAACCGTGAACTCAGGCTATCAGGCCGTCGCCGATGATCTAAACGACAGTGTTGAAGTCGTGGTATTTGATAACCCGTCCGACTACAAAACCTATTCCTCATTTTTGTTTGGTAACTCGACGGACAATGGCGGCCAATACTTAGAAGGTAACCCTGCCGATCCAGATAACCAAGCCCGTTTTATCGCGTACCGTAATGATAATGGCCAATCGCTTTCCATTTGGAACCTTGAGCACGAGTACGTTCACTATCTGGATGGCCGCTTTAATATGTACGGCGATTTCAACGACGTGCTTCGCCACGGTCATACAGTGTGGTGGCTTGAAGGCTTTGCGGAGTATATGGCCCATGGCGATGACTATGCCGACGCCATACGCTTGGGTAAAGAAGGCGGCTATTCACTCAGTGAAGTCTTTGCCACCACCTACCAGCATGATGTGAACCGCGTATATCGCTGGGGCTATTTGGCGGTACGCTTCTTGTTTGAACAGCATCCAGATGCTGTAGAAACCTTGCTTGAAGCCGGGCGCTCCGGGAAATTCGAGCAGTGGGCAAATTTAGTCAAAGACTATGGCCATCGTTATGACCAGGCCTTTGCGCAGTGGCTGAACACCTTGGATAACACCGGTGGCGGTGAACCACCACGTCCAGACCCTGATCCCGAGCCAGAGCAGCCAGAGGTAACAACGCTATCATTGGGACAAACGGTCACCATCAGTGGACAAGCGTACAGTGAGCACCTGTATCAGATTGATATTGCTCAGCCTGCCAATGCGCTTACATTTAGCATTGCGGGGCAAGGAAACGCGGATCTCTACGTGGCGAAAGGTCGTCAAGCGCACTATTACGATTTTGATGCCACTGAGTGGAACCAAACCAGTCATGAGACCGTGACGCTTAATGATGTAGAACCAGGCCGCTATACCTTAAGTGTCACCGGACGTGGAGACTTTACTGATGTCACCGTCGCGGTAAATGCGGAAGGCCAAGTCGATCCCGAGCCAACGCCAGAGCCTGAAACACCGGCTGGCACCGATGACTTGCGCCCGGCTCAGCTTAACGTCGCGAGTCCCAATAGCATCAGCGTTTATCAACGTCGTTACCTGTATGCCGATGTGCCTGAAGGCGCAACCAAAGCACAAGTGTGGGTCATGGCGGATGGTGACGCGGGCGATCTGAGCGTATTCGCCGCCGAGGATTACTGGCCAACGCAAGCACAAAATCAAGCCGTTTCAGACGTGCCGGGCAGCAACCAGTATATCGAGGTCGATTTACGTGATCAGCAACGTCTGCACCTGCTGCTCACGGGTGATGGAAGCCGAAGCCAAACCGATGTGCGTGTTTACTTTCGCTGATCGCTAAGCACTAAGCACTAAGCACTAAAAAAATTCTACCAAGCGCCACTGCCGAGTGGCGCTTTTTTGTTCGATTTCCATAGGAGGAGGAAAATAATAGAAAGAGGAAAAACGCTTAAGGAATGATTTCTGTTTTCACGCTCCCACAAACTGAGATAATGCCGTCATGACTGGTCTTGTATCACTGTTCACGAATAATAAGGAGAAACCATGACCGAATGGGAAAAAATGTGCCAAGGACTTGTCTTCGATGACAGTGATGGATCCATTGATATCAGGCGAGACCATGCCACACGAACCTTACTGGCATTCAATCAAACAATAGAGACGACGACAAGGCAGCAACTGCTGCGCGAGTTATTAAGTGCTATCGGCGAAGGTTCGGTGATCCAACCGCCGTTCCATTGTGAATTTGGTGAGACCATTCGGGTTGGCAGCAATAGCTTAATCAATATGAATGTCACTATGCTCGATGGCGCTCCGATCACTATCGGTGACCATGTGCTGATTGGCCCCAATACCCAGTTTTACACTCCCACTCACTCTCTCGATTATCAAAGCCGCCGATCGTGGGAGACCTGGTGCAAACCCATCGTGGTGGAAGACGATGTGTGGATTGGCGGCAATGTGGTGATCTGCCAAGGCGTGACGATCGGCGCGCGCAGTGTCATTGCAGCAAACGCCGTGGTGAAACAAGATGTGCCACCTGACAGTCTTTACGGTGGCACACCCGCTCACTATATAAAAACGCTCAATGGCAAGTGAGACAGACAAACTAGTCGATATTTCGCCAATGTGTCGGAGGAGTCAGCCCCCAGCGCTCAAATTCTGTGGCGCTATAAATGGCTCTCCCTTTTTTGCCATGAATAACCGAAATTTCCGAGGCTTCTTCACCCGCCAACACGCGGTTGACGTATTTGCCCGCTTGTATACCCTGGGATTCGCCAAATAGCACGACCCCGCCAGCAGTTTGGCCTTTCCCGACCGAAAAGTCCCAAAAGCCAAACAAAGGTGTCTCACTGTTTTCATTAGTCCATGAGAGCACTTTATTGGCATCAACCACTTTGTCCGACTCATTGCGGATAATTTGGTATAAACCAACCACAATCGCGTCGTAATCATCGGATTGCTCTACTGAGTTTTTCCAAGACGAAAACAAGCGGTGATTTTCGATGGTCACATCGATACCCAGCTGTTGTTTCAAATCTTCATATTGGTTGGCGATGTGATCGGTTGCAATCGTCGCCGTGGTGCCCGCATCAAAGAGGATTTTTACCTTCATTTGATCTTTCCCTAATAATTCGCTCATCTCTTTCATACTGCGAGCAAACAAGGGACGCTCCAACACACCAGTGACTCGCGCCGTACCGGCGTATTTCGCCATTAATCGACGTGGATTGGAGTTAATACCTAAAAACACTATATCGATATCTTCGTTTCTCAGTCTCGGCAGCATATGGCTCAACGCATTATCATCTCCAAGAACAACGACCTCGGGGCTAATCTTTTGATAAAGCGCCAACGCTTTATCTGCTTGCGCGTCAAACTGAGACCTGGGTAAGCGCTTAGTATCCATTTCAAAAGTATGTAGCGTCACATCATCGCCAAGCGTACTTTCAAGCCCACGGATATAGCTTTCATCCCAGCCGTATTCTTTATGATAACTCTGAACCAGCAGTACATCGGCAGCCCAAGTGGGTGCAACGCTCATCAAATAGAAGGCCAGGATTTGTAAATAGAGTTTCATTATGGCTCCTTGACGCCGAGTTCAACCTTCTACAACTGTAGAACAAGATTTTGAAGTGAGACGTTCCCCCACCCGCCACCTGAAAAAAAGCCGCACCTCTTGGGTGCGGCACGTTTGCTGATTGCCTGCATTTTCGGCTTACTGAGCAGGTTTAATCGTCAGTTCAGCATTTTCAAATCCGAGTGCGGCCAACTCATCCGAATCAAAGTTGGAAATGAGCTCCACCCCATTTGCGCTATCATGACTTGCCATGGGCGTCGCAGACCGCTTACTGCGCGTTTGACGAGAGGTTTGCGACTTCGCTTGTCCGACTTCGATAGTGCCCGCGTATTGTGACTCTGCATAGAAATCGCCAGATACGTGGGAGTAGAAAGGACGTAAGCTTTTGCCTGTTGCCCATTGCATACTCTGTAGGCCGTATTTCTCAATGGCCCAACTCCAGTCCCACCATTTTACTTCACCTGGGATATAACGATGATGCCACTGATAGGCAATATCGGCAGACGGCTGGCTACTGCGGCCCATGGTGAAGGTATGGTCATGTGTAGGGCGATTGTCTGGATGGGAGTGCCATGCGTTGCCGCCCCAGCGCAAGAAACCGTTAAAGTTAACGTCATAACTGATGTCTGCGCCGAAGCGATAAGGATACGAAATGCTTGAGCGATATAACTCAACACGGATAGGGATCTCTGAGTGTGCTGGAACGAAAGGACGTGCTTGCAAGGTCACTTGCTCGCTGCTCGCGCCGCCATTGCTGCTGGCAAAACTTTGGTTTGCCTCAAAAGAAATGGTTAACTTGGTCTCACCCACCAGCGGCCAATCAAAACTGTTTTCAGTTTCCACTTTTTGTGAAAAGCCATAGGTGTTGGTTTTTTCCCAACTGGTGGATTCATCGACTTTAAGATCGACCACAACCTGCTGATCAATATCGGTATTATTCCGTGCTACCGCGGAAACAGTTTTAACTAACTGGCGATCAGACTCGACCACATCACCGTGCCAAAAATCGCTATCATTGAGGGTATAAGCAAAATTATCGACCGTGATAGTGGTCTTATCACTACAACGATAGCCATCACAGCCCCCGTCATTATTACCGCGAATATGCCACTTATCACCTGAGCGCCAGACGTCCATATCTTCACCGACATAGTCACTGTGGTTGCCGCCTACCCATGCATAACCGAGATAATGTGCGAGATAGCTCAGTGGTTTAACAAATTCACTGCGGTTATTCACGAGTGCATACTGGATATCAAGTTCTGTGCCCTCAGGGATGCTCTTGGCAGCATAATGAGGAATTTCGCCCTCATCGTTTTCTGGATAACACCAAGTATCGGCCGTCTGGCCGTATTGCTTGATTTCACCGTTGTATCCACTGCCCATAATGGCCCAATCACCTGCTAGGCCGGAAATCTGCCACTGTCCCATGCGATCCATCAGAAAATGACGATGTGTGCTTGCTTCATCGGCAGTAAGGGGGCGGTAATTCGCGCGACATTGGTCATCACCTAAGTTATCGAGCACAATTTGATCAGGATAAATATTTGCCTGCGCGAGCCCAGCATAAACCAGTACTGATAGGCTGGACACAGTGAGCGCCGTTACACGTGTTGTATTAGCCATTTGACGTATTCCTTATTGAACCTTAAATAAGAGTCATAGTGCGACTGTCATGGTCGTCGCAGCCCTTACCCTTTCATAACGGTTCAATAAAAAATAATGAAAAGCGTTGAAATTAATTCCTCCTAAACTTCATAAAGTTACCGCTAGGCATTCAAAAAAACACCAAATATTCAATGTGATTTTCATTCAATAAAATAAGGGAGGAAGCTGGTGATGAAAATAGAGTTAAGGCTCTATTTTTAGCCTATCAGAACATCATGTTTGGGCATGAGAATAAATTTAGTTGTTGCTTATGAATCTAGCGTATTATTTTTCCTGCTGAAGAAATTCATCTATTTTTTGTGTCGCATGAATAATATTGAGCGGAGAGTATCGAATAAAAGTGCTCCGATGGGTCTGCTTTGAAACAAAAAGAAAGGTGGAGTACTTGTGTCTTTTTTCAATATAAACAAGGCAGTTACACTGGCTATGAGTTAAAAATTGCTCTATAGAAAAGCCGAGCTCACTACCGGGCGGGTAAAACACGTAAAGCGCCCCAACACGCTTTTGATTTAACCCTCCTCGCTGAACCCAATCACTCCACCGCCATCCATTCATTTTTCCAACCACAAACACGCTTGTTGCCACGCACAGCAATAGTGTTATCGCAATCAACAAACACTGCCGGTAGAGAGGCACTTTACGCTGAGCCGGACTTGATGGCTTAGGGTGTGAGGATCGCCCTGTTTGAGGGAGGGAAGGTTGAGGTAATGGCGTAACGTCATCTACCCCACTACATGCGGGCTCAGCGGTATGATGAGCGATCATGCCTTGTGTTAATCGGTAGCCATACTTAGGGACCGTGACCACCAATGAAGCGTCTGCACCTATTGCGATCAAGGCGCGCCGCAAAGCACTGACTGATTTAGCCAGCGACGTCTGACCAATGTACTCACTCCCCCAGCTATAACAGATCAGCGTCTGCTTACTGACGGCTTGCGGTGCGTGCTGCAGAAGGCACTCAAGGACAAGCGTCTCGCGAAATCCAATTCGAGTTGACTTGTGATCGTTGTGGAGTTTCCTTGCGACATTGTCGAAATAAATCATAGTTTTTTCTTTTAATAATAAAACAATCAGTTATTTAGTGCGATAAACATCGTTTTATTTAGAAACAAGATCACATTTCAAGAAATGATGTGATTAACCCGTTTATTCATAAAAATATTAACCCCTCACAATATATGG
>NZ_MUFA01000019.1:0-50065 GCF_001995955.1 Salinivibrio sp. PR6
ACTGTAAAAGTTGTCGTTTGGTCACTCAGTTCATCGAATAAATCTTTTTGTCTATTCTCAACGAGTGCCCACACAGATTGCATAGGTCAAATTGTTAAAGAGCGTGTTGACTGAGTGGTTGGCATTTCGTGACTTGCGTCTCGTTGCCCCGTCAACAGGAAGCGCAGTATAGAGATCTCAGTTTTTCCCGCAACCCCTAAACATAAAAAAAATGCGCCTTGCTACTCGTTTGTTCACAAAACAAACAAAAGTAGACAAAAGGCGCTTTTTTAGTTAGCAAGAACGGAAAGTGGCTGGTCTTCACCCGTTCTTATTTTCAATCACTCTTAGTGCGAATGCTGTTTTTCTTCCGCGCGTTCTTTAGCTCGGCAGTAACGTACAGAGCCCCACGCCATCAGCAGGAGTACAAAAGGTATCGCACCGGCTGTCCATTGTGCCCACGTATAATAGGCAAGTGTCTCTATGATGATGACATGGCCAAGGATCAATAAAGCCGCGCAGATTATCGCGACGACCATCATACTCAATTCTGATTTCATCCTTTTCCCCCTCAATGTTGTGTACGTGTTGAGTTTATCGAGGGAGACGCACGGTAGATTAGTACAGATAGTTCAGTATTCGGCTGTGACAGTTGAGTGCACAGATAAAGCTGAGATCGAGCTCGCAATCTGTGTGAGCCCCTCCAAGCTCTGACTATCATTGACCCCTTCGGCATTTTGCCTTCCCACAATCGAGACGTTCAGTCGAAAGCAGTGATTAAAGCGTCCGTCACTGGCAAATAGTGCACCCGGTGCGATTGTCACGCCATAAGGCCTGAGTGCTTGAAAGAGGTCGCGCGTATCGATGCCCTTATCGAGCATGATCCACAAAAAATAGCCGCCTGTAGGCTGACTCATCACCGTAGAGGGAGGTAAAAGTGCTTTTAGCCTTGTACGTATCACCTCATGGCGGGAAGACAATGTTTCGCGTAATCGCCGTAGGTGCGAGTCATACCCACCTTGCTTTAAATAATCGGCAATCGCCAATTGGTTAGGTGCGCCGACTGCCAAACTCGATACAGACTGGCGCTTCTCTATTTGCATCGCATAACAGCCTGCCGCTATCCAGCCAACCCGAAAACCCGGTGCGAGTTGTTTCGAAAACGAGCCACAGTGCAGCACACTACCCTGCGTATCGTAGGCTTTAAGCGGCATCGGCCTTGCCTCTGAGAAAAACAGCTCGCCATAGACATCATCCTCTATCAATGGCACTTGATACGCAGCGAGTATGCTGACCACATCTGGCCTGCGATGCGCTGGTATCGACGCGCCCGTGGGGTTATGGAAGTTGCTCATCAACCAACACGCACTGATCGAGTGGGACGCTAAGGCATGCTCCAGTGCATGGATATCGACCCCTGTTTCAGGATCAACTGCGACGGGAACGGCTTTAAGCTGTAAACGTTCGAGTGTCTGCAGCACCCCGTAGAACGCGGGGGCTTCAATAATCACCTTATCTCCTGGCTTCGTCACTGCCGCTAAAGACAGACTCAATGCCTCTATTGCCCCATTAGTAATAATGATTTCATCAATACTGACTTTAATTCCTTGGCGGAGATAACGCTGTGCAATCTGTCGACGTAAGCCGATATCGCCCGGCGGTAAAATCGTGAAGTGATCGGGATGAGAGGATTGACGCAGCACTCGCGCCATCGCGCGGCCAAGCGCTTGCATGGGAAATAACTGAGGATCAGGAAAAGCTGAACCAAATGGGTAGTACGCGCCTTTATGGCTAGCACTGATCACATCAAGCACATCCTGGTGGGTGTCGAGCCACTGAGATTGCGCTTGTGGTCGTGCCAATGCATCCACCGCGAGCTTGTTATAATGAGGCCGCACAAAAAAGCCAGAGCGCGGACGCGCCTCAACCCAACCATCGGCTTCTAATTGCTCATAAGCTCTCATTACCGTCATTGGGCTAACGTGTTGAAGCCGACTCATCTCCCTCACCGAAGGGATCCGATCACCGACTTGCCAAACACGCTGCTGAATTTGTGTTTCGATCCAGCTGGCAATGTCTCGATAACGCATTTGCACACTGCTACTCCCTGTTATTGCCCAGACGGCGATCATACCTTGGCAAGTAACAATTGGCGGGATGGAATGTAGCGGAGTGTGACCTGATCAGCGCTAATCCTTACCCACAACGAAAAAAGCCCCAGTCTTTTGACTGGGGCTTTTTTGGGATTTGGTGCCGAGAGAGGGACTTGAACCCTCACACCCGTTAAGGCGGCGGATTTTGAATCCGCTGCGTCTACCAATTCCGCCATCTCGGCAAGTGGGGGCAATTATACGTACCGACCTTTGGAGTGCAAGTAATAAAAATAAAAATCCGTTCGTTCGCACTATTTTTAACCAATTCAAGCCATTCAGCCACATTGGTGCTGGATTTGTCCCCAAAAGACATCGCAAAACCGAGGTATAAGCTTACTCACTGTCTGCCGGTCTATGCTAGGCTAGCACCGAATTGAGTACTGGGGTGTGAACAATCAAATGCAAACTTCTTCTATCGCTTGCCCAACCGCAGGCTTTTTCCGGCGTTTAGCCGCTTGGCTTTATGATCTCCTCGTCGTGGCGGCTTTGCTCATGCTCGCCGGAGGGGGAATGATGGCAATACTCGCCCTAGCACAAGTGCTAGGCATGTCGATTGCCCCTTACCAAGACATCAGTGATTTCTTAACCCATCACCCGATAGTCAATCCACTTTATACTGCGTATCTGGCCTGTGTCATCGGTGGTTTTTATGGCTACTTTTGGTGTAAAGCCGGACAAACGCTGGGCATGCGCGCGTGGCGGCTTAGGTTACAAAATACCGATGGCAGCAACATTCGTCCCACTCAAGCCATTATTCGTTTGGCCACTGCCTGCTTTGGCCTCGGGAATCTGGTTGTTCTTTTCGACATTAATAACCGTGCATTTCAAGACCACTTCGCCGAATGCGACATGATTGTGCTTCCCAAGCCCACTAAGAACAAAAAAGACTAATCACCGCTCTCGACTGGGCACCTGCTGCGTGCCCTCTCCTACCTATCGGCTCACCGTTATAAATTGATATAAGACAATAAATGGGTTGATTTCTACCTATTCATCAATCCGTTATTTTTTAGATTTTATTCATCACACGTAAAGCGACTGATTGACTAAATAATCAAAGCTCGCACATAAACTCATCATTAACTCAGCTTTCAGCACCGTAGAGGAAGCGAGCCCAACATCATTTAATCAATAAAAAACCAAGCCACACAAAAAGAGAAAATAATAACTACGCATAAATAATAACACCACATTCAGTTTTATGGAGAACACCTTTTTGGTGCTCCATTAACCACCTCTTCTTTTGTGAGATATCACTAAGAAGTGAAAAGGGAACCACTTTTACAATGAATGCAAAGCCATGTACCACGGCATAAGAATAATAAATAACGTGAAATTAACGGAATTACCTCAATACGTGTAGCGCACTATAGATGCTAATAAGAGGTATGAGGAGAAAGTATGAGTACTCACAGTGTTCCCGAAAAAAAAGGCTGGTTCTCGAACTTAAAGTTCCCGTCCGCCTATACCATTCTATTCATTCTTATCGCCGTCGTCGCCGCCCTGAGCTGGGTGGTGCCCGCCGGTCAGTATGAACGAGAGTATAATGAAGAGCTCGGTCGAGACGTTCCTATCTCAGGGACTTACGAACAGGTTGACAGTAACCCTCAAGGCATTGTCGATGTCCTGCTGGCTCCCATTGACGGTTTTTATAACCACCAAACGTATGAAGCGGCCGCCATTGATGTCTCGCTGTTCATTCTGATCATTGGTGGCTTTTTAGGGTTGGTCACCAAAACCGGTGCCATTGATGCGGGGATTGAACGCGTCACCAAGCGTCTAGAGGGACGCGAAGAGTGGATGATCCCCATTTTGATGGGCTTATTTGCCGCCGGGGGCACCATTTATGGCATGGCGGAAGAGTCCTTGCCTTTTTATACGCTACTTGTGCCTGTGATGATGGCTGCGCGCTTTGACCCTGTAGTCGCAGCGGCGACGGTACTGCTTGGGGCAGGGATAGGTACGTTAGGCTCAACCATCAACCCGTTCGCCACTGTGATTGCAGCCAATGCCGCAGGGATCCCTTTCACTGATGGTATCCTCCTGCGTCTTGCGATCTTAGTCATTGGCTGGCTTATTTGTGTTGTCTATGTCATGCGCTATGCGCGCAAAGTACAAGCCGATCAGAGCCAATCGATCGTTTATGACCAGTATGAAAGTAATAAAAAACACTTCCTGGGCGAGCACGACGACAACCAAAGCCTTGATTTTACGGCCACACGCAAAGTGATACTGACTATCTTTGCCGGCGCCTTTGCCGTGATGATATATGGTGTTTCATCTCTTGATTGGTGGATGGCAGAGATCTCAGCCGTCTTCCTGGGGGCTGCCATCATCATTGGCCTGATTGCACGCATGAGCGAAGAGGAAATCACCACCAGCTTCATTGATGGGGCGAGAGACCTACTCGGTGTGGCGCTAATCATCGGCATTGCCCGCGGGATCGTGGTGATTATGGATAAAGGCATGATTACCGACACCATCCTTAATAGTGCCGAGAGCTTAGTCAGCGGTTTGTCGTCTTTCGTCTTTATTAACGTGATGTATTGGCTGGAAGTGTTACTGTCATTCTTGGTGCCTTCTTCATCTGGCTTGGCAGTGCTCACCATGCCAATTATGGCGCCATTGGCCGACTTTGCTAACGTTGGGCGAGAATTGGTAGTAACGGCCTATCAATCGGCTTCGGGGCTCGTCAATCTCGTTACACCTACCTCCGGCGTGGTGATGGGTGGCTTGGCCATTGCCCGCGTGCCTTATGCGAAATGGATAAAATGGGTCGCGCCGTTGCTTGGCATTCTTACCATTATGATCATGGCCATGCTTAGCCTTGGCGTCATGTTATAACATCAGACATAAACTAAGCGTAGAGCGCATTGCTATCAAGCAGTGCGCTTTTTTATTTCTCTCACGTCCCCTGCTATAACAGCACACTTCCCTACCCCGTTCACACCTCTATTACATTATTAACACAAAGCGATTTAATACCGATCGTCATCACAAATAGAAACAAAAATCGCTCGGCATTTGTTAAATATAAATACCACTAAAGATAATCATTCATTTAATGCGCATAAGGTGAAATAAAAATAAAACATAAAAGGCATAAAAAATACATATGCACCGCTAAAAACCTAGCATTATAAAAATAATACCGCTAAGCACGCAATAAAAGTGACTAAGTATTAAAAAGCATTTTTTAATGCTGCCATAAATACCATTAACACAGAGTAAAAACCACGAAATAGAGGCAATGGTTTCAATGTGATCTAACTTCAAGTTCAACCGGCTCACGGCGTTAGAATAAATTTGTACCCAATAAAAAACCTGCACTTTTTATTTCCCTTCCGATAAAAAGCCAAGCAGAGATATACGGAGAAAGAAAGATGAACAACTTCTATGTCGGCTCTGAAATTGGTCAATTACGCACCGTGATGTTGCACCGCCCCGAGCGTGCTTTAACCCACCTCACCCCCTCGAACTGTCATGACTTACTTTTCGACGATGTTCTGTCAGTTGAACGTGCGGGTGAAGAGCATGACAAATTCGCTCAAACACTGCGCGATCAGGGCGTTGAGGTGCTATTGCTGCAAAACCTGCTTGCCGAGACGCTGGATGTACCCGAAGCCAAAGCCTGGCTAATGAACCTTAAGATCTCGGACTATACCTTTGGTCCGTCATTTGCGAACGATATTCGCTGCTATCTCAATGATCTCCCTCACCACGAGCTCGCATCAATGTTCTTAGGAGGGCTGGCGTACTCCGAGCTACCGATTACCACGACCTCCATGTTACAAGCGATGCATGCCCCATCGGACTTTATCATTGACCCCCTGCCTAACCACTTATTCACACGTGATACCTCGTGCTGGTTATATGGTGGTGTGTCGATTAACCCCATGGCCAAACCGGCGCGTAAGCGTGAAACAAACCACTTGCGTGCGATCTACAAATGGCATCCTCGCTTTGCGAACGGCGACTTTATTACCTACTTTGGTGCACAAAACATCGACTACGACAATGCCACCATTGAAGGCGGCGATGTCACTGTCCTAGGGAAAGGCGTGGTATTGATTGGCATGTCTGAACGCACCACGCCACAAGGGGTGGAAAACCTCGCGTCCAGCCTGTTCAAACATGGACAAGCCAAGCAAGTAATTGCCATGGAGCTGCCAAAACATCGCTCTTGCATGCACCTAGATACCGTGATGACCCATATGCGTGAAGATACTTTCTCGGTGTACCCCGAAGTGATTCGCAAAGACATCAAATGCTGGAGTCTGACCGGTGACCGTAGCGGCCATCTCAATGTACGCGAAGAAGATTACTTCCTCACCGCCATCGAAAAAGCCCTCGATGTCGGCCCACTGAACCTGATCACTACCGGCGGCGATAGCTTCGAAGCGGAACGTGAACAGTGGAATGACGCCAACAATGTCTTGACCGTCCGCCCAGGTGTCGTCGTCGGCTACGAGCGTAACACTTATACCAATGAGAAATACGACAAAGCTGGGATCACTGTTCTATCCATTCCGGGTGATGAGCTGGGTCGCGGCCGCGGTGGCGCACGCTGCATGAGCTGCCCGATTCATCGTGATGGCATTTAATCCCCGAGCGGGCTGGGCACCTGGCTCAGCCCCCACCGACTGTAGAGAGTAAGACTATGAAAAAACCCACTGTCGTCGTGGCACTCGGAGGCAACGCCCTGCTTCGTCGAGGCGAACCTTTAGAAGCCGACATTCAACGTGCCAATATCGCCAAAGCGGCCAGAACCATTGCGGCTATCGGCGAACAATACAACGTGGTGCTCGTCCACGGTAATGGCCCTCAAGTTGGTTTACTGGCCCTGCAGGGGCTCGAATACAAATCCGTGACACCTTATCCTTTGGACGTGCTAGGTTCAGAAACCCAAGGCATGATTGGCTATATGCTGATGCAAGAGTTGCATAACTTAGCGCCAGACCAACACGTGTCTTGCATGCTGACCCAGATGACGGTCGATCCTGACGATCCTGCGTTTGCGAATCCCACCAAGCCAATAGGCCCGGTATATGACCAACAAGAGGCCGCCCAATTGGCCGAAAAGTATGGCTGGGATATTAAACCGGACGGCCAATATTATCGCCGTGTTGTGCCCAGCCCACAACCTACTGGGATTGTCGAAGACGACGCTATCGCAAGCCTCATCGACCAAGGGCACTTAGTGATTTGTACGGGAGGGGGCGGTATCCCTGTGATCCAAGAAGGGACCCAGCTAAAAGGCATCGAGGCTGTCATTGATAAAGACATGTCTGCCGCCTTCCTCGCCCGTCAAATCAATGCCGATGCGCTGCTTATTTTGACCGATGCCGAAGCGGTTTACCTCGATTATGGTGAGCCAAGTCAACGCGCACTTGCCGACACAACACCCGATGATCTCAGCCAATATACCTTCGATGCTGGCTCTATGGGGCCAAAAATCGATGCCTCGTGCGAGTTTATTCGCCAAGGCGGCAAGCTAGTAGGTATTGGCGCCCTCGAAGATGGCCTTGCTATCTTGGCAGGCCAAGCTGGCACACGTATTCGTCCACACTCAGTCAATAACAACAATATTTCTCACGGCCAGCCTACCCCTGCACAGGCCTGAGACCAATAACAAAGAGGATTGCCCACTATGGCTTTTAACCTACGCAACCGTAACTTCCTAAAATTACTGGACTTCACTCCTCGTGAGATCCAACACTTTATCGATATGGCCATTGAGCTGAAAAAAGCGAAATACAATGGCTACGAAACGCCCCGTCTAAAAGGCAAAAACATCGCCCTTATCTTTGAAAAAGCGTCAACACGCACCCGCTGTGCCTTTGAAACCGCTGTTTTTGATCAAGGCGGCCAAGTGAGCTACATCGGCCCAACGGGGTCACAAATTGGCCATAAGGAGTCGATGAAGGACACCGCACGCGTATTGGGTCGGATGTATGACGGCATTGAATACCGCGGCTTTGGCCAAGACATTGTGGAAGAGCTGGGTGAGTTCGCAGGGGTACCTGTCTGGAATGGATTAACCACAGAGTTCCACCCCACCCAAATTTTAGCGGACTTGATGACCATGCTCGAGCATGGACGCGGCAAGCAACTGCACGAAATGCGCTTTGCTTACTTAGGCGATGCCCGAAACAACATGGGGAACTCTCTGATGGTGGGTGCCGCTAAAATGGGGATGGACATCCGCTTAGTGGCTCCGAAAGCATTCTGGCCAGAAGAAGAGCTAGTCGCACAGTGTCGTGCTATCGCCGAAAAAACCGGCGCACGCATTACGCTGACCGAAGAGGTACAAGAAGGCGTGAAAGATTGTGACTTCTTGTATACCGACGTCTGGGTGTCGATGGGTGAGTCTAAAGAAGCGTGGGATGAACGCGTTGCGCTCATGAAGCCCTATCAAGTCAATATGGATGTCGTGAAAGCCACTGGCACCCCGCACGTGAAATTCATGCACTGTCTTCCTGCCTTCCACAATAACGAAACCACAGTGGGGGCAGAAATCGAAGAAAAGTATGGGTTAAAAGGCCTAGAAGTCACAGAAGATGTGTTTGAGTCAGACTGCTCAATTGTGTTTGATGAAGCAGAAAACCGTCTCCACACCATCAAAGCGGTGATGGTCGCCACCCTTGGCGATTAACGCCACCTGAGCGAGGGCGCCGAGTGGCGCCCTACTTCTCAATATTGACACCACCCAGTGACACCCATCAAAGTTTCATTTAAAAGCAACTGATAGCATATGCGATTGAATCACGCATTATTAGCTTTATGCGCTGATATTGACGTGAAATGCCGTTTATTATAAGGGGTTGCCCGTGGTTAATGATGCAATTCTATCGGTAGAAACGACCACTCCGGAGGACGATATCCTCTCTGCGTGTCGACACCTGCTGCAAACGCAAAGCTTTACCACCCAAGATGCCGTTCGCCAGCAATTGGTTCAACTCGGCTATCTTGATGTCAGCCAGTCGACCGTTTCACGCCTATTATCCAAGCTCGGGGTCGCCAAAGTACCCAATGCGCATGGGCAAAAAGTCTACGCACTTAGCGGAGACATGGAGCCTGTCTACGCGGTGTCTTCTGTCGGCTCACAAATCGATGACATCACCTGTAGCCAAGCCATGGTGGTAGTGAAAACCCACCCAGGCGGCGCCCAGTTGATCGCTCGCTTACTCGACTTGCACCGACACCCTTTGATCTTAGGAACGGTAGGCGGGAACGATACTGTCCTGGTCGCACCACGCCAGCTCAATGAGCTTGCCGCCTGCGAGCAAGTGGTTCGAGACCGCCTTGCCCCTGAGTAAACGGCTTTACGTGGCAAGCTAACCGTTGCAGACTATAGGTGTCGCTTTTTATAACAAAGGAACAGACAATGACCCAAGTACTGCAAACCGAGCAGGCGCCAGAAGCTATCGGTCCGTATTCGCAAGGCGTTGACCTTGGCAACATGGTGCTGACCTCAGGCCAAATTCCCGTCAACCCAGTGACTGGCCAGATCTCTCCTGAAATCACCGCACAAACACGTCAGTCTCTCGACAACGTCAAAGCGGTGGTAGAAGCTGCTGGGCTTAAAGTGAATGATATTGTTAAGCTCACCGTGTTTGTCAAAAACATGGAAGACTTTGCGGATGTCAACAAAGTGTATGGTGCGTTCTTTGATGAACACGGTGTGGAAAACTACCCTGCTCGTTCATGCGTTGAGGTCGCACGCCTGCCCAAAGACGTTGATATCGAAATTGAAGCGATTGCGGTGCGCCAAGCCTAATTGGTAAGCGACGGCAACGAAAAGCTATTTCAGCGAAAAGCTAATTCCAGCGAAGAGCTAATTCCAGCGAAGAGCTAATGCAAAAGCGGCGCCTCTAGGCGCCGCTTTTTTATGTCGTGATGGCATAGCGCACACTTATCAACCGCGCGCCATCACATCGATACGTGATAAAACGTCAGCAAACCAAGCGGTGAAGCGCTCGGGGGCGTCCACCATCGCCTGCTTGACTTCATCTTCAGACCACCAGCGGCAGTCTGCTACCTCATCTGGGTTAGGGATCATGTCGACATGGTTGACTTCACAGGCGATGACTTGATCTAATTCATGCTCTATCAACCCGTTATCCAGCTCGGCACGGTATTCAAACCAAGGTCCCATGGTAAAATCAAGCGGGCGCGCTATCCCTAACTCTTCATACAGGCGCCGTTTTGCCGCCGCCGCAACCGGCTCATCTTGTTTGGGGTGCGAGCAGCATGTATTGGTCCACAATCCACCACTATGATACTTATCGAACGCGCGACGCTGTAGCAAGTACTCACGCTCACCCAGCTCATTGCAACGAAACAACATCACTGAGAAGGCCATGTGCAGCCATCCTTGCTGATGGGCCTCCAACTTTTCAGCGATCCCTTGAGGTTCACCGCTCGGTGAGACCAAAACCACATGGTGGCGCTGGGTTGAAGTCATAAACCTATCCTCAATTAGCGAACGCCTTGATTGCGCTCCGCCACTTCTGCATCAAGTTGTTCGAGCTTGCTTTTCATCACCTGGTGGCAATGCTTCGCGAGGTCACGGACATTGTCTTTATCGTAGCCTGTTGACGAAATTGGCGCCATCACTTCAACAATCACATGGCCGTTGTTCCAGCGGTTCGCTTTTAGGTGGTGCGTGGAGCTACATACAATGGGAATCAAGGGGACGTTCGCACCGATCGCCGCATGAAATGCGCCGGTTTTAAAGGGCAATAATCCGCGCCCGCGTGAACGTGTTCCTTCGGGAAATAACCATACGCTCAATTGTTTGGCTCGGATTTTCTCTGTGACCTGCGCAATGGTTCCCATGGCTTTACTGCGATTGGCACGATCAATCAATACATTGCCCGTGAGCCAATAGAGCTGACCAAAAATGGGGATCCATAACAGGCTTTTCTTACCCACGGTGACCGCGCCAGGCATCAACGCATTCGATAAGGTTACCATATCCCAATTGCTTTGGTGGTTGGCGATACACACGCTAGCGCCAGGCTCACGAGGTGCCCCTTCTGCGAAGCGCAGTTCAAGGCTAATCCCGAACAAACCAGAGAGGCGTCCAAACCACTTACTGATATGGTAGCAATTACGAGGGTTGCGAGGGCTTAACAAGCAATACAAACCACCAAAAACAAACAGCAAAACAGCGACAATCAATAAAGCCAGCAGTCGCACGACAAAAATCATTTCTCTCTCCAAAGAGCAGGCGTGAAAGGCGAGTCAGTATACCGATTCAGCGCAAAAATGCACCCACACCGCCCCTAGGTTCAGGGGCGGTAGCAACTTAGTGCTCGGGCAGGATTTCGATTTGATCGACGCGCTGGAGACCACGCGGCAGCATACTGCCTCGTCGACCTCGCTCGCCACGATAATGAGTGAGATCATCCGGTTTTAAGGTCAGTTTGCGCTTCCCAGCGTGCAAGGTCACCCCGGCATTGGCTGGCACCACATACAGTTGGCTTAACACCTCTTCACGTGACTTGGCGCGTGCGCCAGGAATATTAATGATCTTATTCCCTTTCCCTTTACTCAGTTGCGGAAGCTCATGGACCGGGAACACCAACATGCGGCCTTCATTGGAAATCGCGACAATCAAATCGCTTTCCAAATCACCCACCTGGCGCGGTGGCATCACTTCGGCTTGATCTGGAACCGTCAATAAGGCTTTACCGCTGCGGTTTTTGGAGAGCATATCCGCTTGCTTGCACACAAAACCATAACCGGCGTCCGAGGCCACCAAGGTGAGCTGCCCCTCATCCGCCATTAATACATGACGAATAGACGAGCCTGGGGTGATATTAATTCGCCCGGTAATCGGCTCACCTTGGCTGCGCGCGGATGGCAAGGTGTGCGACTCTATTGCATAGCTGCGACCATCAGACCCCAGGAAAACCGCGGGTTGGTTACTTTTGCCCGGTGCCGCGTCGAGGAACTTGTCGCCTGCTTTGTAATTAAGGCCAGTGGCATCCACATCATGCCCTTTGGCATGGCGGATCCACCCTTTATCTGAGAGCACCACAGTGATGGGTTCGCTGGGGACCAAATCACGCTCAGTTAACGCTTTGGCCTCCGCTCGCTCAACCAGCGGGGAACGGCGGTCGTCCCCGTATTTTTCCGCATCCGCGAGGATTTCTTTTTTGATTAAGGTATTCAAGCGACGATCGGAGCCAAGCAGTTTCTCGAGCTTATCGCGCTCTTTGCTCAATTCATCTTGCTCACCACGGATCTTGATTTCCTCAAGCTTGGCTAACTGGCGTAATTTGATCTCAAGGATCGCTTCTGCCTGTTTCTCGCTCAAACCAAAACGTGCAATCAGCTCGGCTTTTGGCTCATCCTCACTGCGGATGATCTCAATCACCTCGTCAATGTTTAGGTAAGCGGCCAGTAAGCCTTCTAGAATATGCAGGCGGGCGAGGACTTTTTCTAACCGGTGCTCAAGGCGGCGTCTCACCGTCTGGCGGCGGAACGTTAACCACTCAGATAAAATGCCATGTAACCCCTTAACTTGTGGGCGTCCATCCAGGCCAATCATATTAAGGTTAACGCGGTAGTTCTTCTCTAGATCGGTCGAGGCGAACAAGTGATCCATCAGTTGATCACAATCGACACGGTTAGAGCGCGGCACAATCACAATCCGGGTGGGGTTTTCATGATCCGACTCATCACGGAGATCGTCTACCATCGGCAGCTTTTTCGCCCGCATTTGATTGGCGATTTGCTCTAGCAGCTTAGCGCCCGATACTTGATGAGGCAGCGCAGTAATCACAATTTCATTGCTTTCTTTATGCCAAAGCGCGCGCATTTTGATAGAGCCCCGTCCGCTAGCATAGAGCTTTTTCAAATCTGACTTCGGCGTGATCACTTCCGCTTCGGTAGGGTAGTCAGGTCCCTGTACATGCTCCAGTACACCGTCTAAGTCCAAGCTCGGCTTATCGATCATTGCGGCCAAGGCGTTGGCAAGCTCACGCGCATTGTGTGGCGGAATATCCGTTGCCATCCCTACCGCAATCCCGGTGATCCCATTGAGGAGAATATGCGGTAAGCGTGCCGGCAGGGTTTTAGGCTCTTTCATGGTGCCATCAAAATTAGGCCCCCATTCAACCGTCCCTTGCCCGAGTTCTTGCAGCAACACTTCAGAGAAACGCGATAAGCGTGATTCCGTGTAACGCATCGCCGCAAACGATTTAGGATCGTCAGGCGCGCCCCAGTTACCCTGACCATCCACCAGCGGATAACGATAGGAAAACGGCTGAGCCATCAATACCATGGCCTCGTAACACGCCGAGTCGCCATGAGGATGGTATTTACCCAGTACATCCCCGACAGTACGCGCCGATTTTTTATATTTTGCCGTGGCGGATAGCCCCAGCTCTGACATCGCGTAAATGATCCGGCGCTGCACTGGCTTTAAGCCATCGCCGATAAACGGCAGTGCGCGATCCATGATGACGTACATCGAGTAATTGAGGTATGCGTCCTCAGTGAACTGGCGCAGAGCAAGTTGCTCTACCCCATCATAAGTCACCTCTGTCATGCGAATAAGATCCCGTTATAGTGATTTAGATATCGATAAGCTCGGCCATATCGCCTTTTTGCTGCAGCCAATGGCGGCGATCCTCTGCCCGTTTTTTACCCAGCAGCATATCCATCAGTTGCTGCGTCTGCTCATCATCATCAATAGTGAGCTGAACCAGGCGACGAGTATTGGGATCCATGGTGGTTTCACGCAGCTGTAACGGGTTCATTTCCCCCAAACCTTTAAAGCGTTGCACATTGATTTTGCCGCGTTTATTGCTCAAACGCTCAAGGATCCCTGCTTTTTCATCTTCATCCAAGGCATAAAAGACCTCCTTGCCACAATCGATGCGGTAAAGCGGCGGCATTGCCACATACACATGGCCAGCCTGAACCAAGGCTCTAAAGTGTTGCATAAAGAGTGCACATAGCAAGGTCGCAATATGTAAGCCATCGGAGTCCGCATCGGCGAGGATGCAGATTTTATCGTAACGAAGATTACCCAAGTCCCCAGAATCAGGGTCAATACCCAGCGCCACAGAGATATCATGTACTTCTTGGGAGGCCAATACTTGGTCTGCGGAGACTTCCCATGTATTGAGGATCTTGCCTCGAAGCGGCATCACCGCTTGAAATTCGCGATCCCGAGCCTGCTTAGCTGAGCCACCCGCTGAGTCCCCCTCGACCAAAAATAGCTCGGTACGACTTGAATCTTGCATCGCACAGTCAGTGAGTTTGCCGGGTAGCGCTGGGCCTGATGCCACTTTCTTACGCACCACCTTCTTCGCGGCACGCATGCGGCGATGGGCACTGGCAATACACACTTCCGCCAAACGCTCAGCAAGGTGTGGGCGCTCGTTCAGCCACAGGCTAAAGGCATCTTTGACCACCCCAGACACAAACGCCGCACATTGGCGAGAGGACAAGCGCTCTTTGGTTTGCCCCGCAAACTGTGGGTCTTGAATCTTAACCGACAGCACGTACGCACAGCGCTCCCAAATATCATCGGCGGTCAGCTTTACGCCGCGAGGGAGAAGGTTACGGAACTCACAGAATTCGCGCATCGCTTCCAGCATCCCTTGGCGCAAGCCATTTACATGCGTGCCACCTTGTGCCGTTGGGATCAGGTTGACATAGCTTTCTGTCGTTAGCTCGCCCCCTTCTGGCAACCAAATAACCGCCCAATCCGCGGCTTCGGTCTGGCCACTGAATTCGCCGATAAAAGGTGTTTCCGGCAGAACTTCATAGCCTTTGACACTGTCAGCGAGGTAGTCTTTCAACCCATCCTGGTAACACCAGGATGTGGTCTCATCGGTGTTTTTATCAGTGAGATTGACCGTCAATCCCGGGCACAGCACTGCCTTGGCTTTTAAGATGGTTTTAAGACGGGCCAGTGAAAACTTGTCAGAATCAAAAAATTGGCCATCTGGCCAAAAGTGAACGCGCGTGCCACGGTTGCGACGACCACAAGTGCCCGTTACGGTTAAATCTTGTACTTTGTCGCCGTTTTCAAAGGCAATATCATACACTTGACCATCGCGTTTAACGGTAATCTCTACCCGATGAGACAGCGCATTCACTACGGAGATACCCACCCCGTGTAAACCACCGCTAAATTGGTAGCTTTTGTTGGAGAACTTACCGCCCGCATGCAGTTTGCATAAAATCAGCTCAACCCCAGAGACGCCCTCTTCGGGGTGAATATCAACCGGCATACCACGACCATCATCAATCACTTCCAGTGATTGGTCGGCATGGAGAATCACATCAATCTTGCTGGCATGGCCGGCTAACGCTTCATCGACACTGTTATCGATGACTTCCTGCCCAAGATGGTTAGGGCGACTGGTATCTGTGTACATACCGGGGCGTCGGCGCACGGGCTCGAGCCCATTGAGGACTTCTATCGATCCTGCGTTATAGTTTTGTTCTGTCATAATCGATTGGCTTAATAAATGTGATGACATGGTCAGCAAGGGGGATCCGCTTGTCAAGCGCGGCGCCAGATTGCCACAAGTTTCTGTGAGCTGCTATCCGTCTGCTGTGACGTAGCGGCTAAGATAGCACGAGCTTGCGTCTGTGTGCCTCTGTTTCAATGCCTCTAGCCTGATGGCGCGCTAGATACCAAGAAATTGGAGAATATCCCCACAGTAACGTTCAAAGCCGACAAAGCTATGATCGCCTCCCGGCTCAACCGTTTGTTGACTGGCACTGAATTTTGCCACTGCTTGGCGATAGTCCAGCACTTCATCACCTTCCTGTTGCAATAACCAAAATTGCTCAGGATGAGATAAGACCGGCACATCAATCTCACGCAAGGCGTTGATATCGGCAGCCTCGAGGGTGTAGCGTTCTTGGGTGTAAGGATTAACCTGTTCCCCAACATAATCTTGCAAGAGTTCGTAAGGGCGAACCGCGGGGTTAACCAGTACAGCGGGCAGTTGATAACGCTCACTCAGCCAGGTGGCTAAAAAGCCTCCTAAAGAACTTCCCACCAAACCCAACTGATGGGGTTCGCTAAAGCGCGTGATCAGTTCATTCAGTAACTGCACGGTGGGCTCAGGGTGACTGGGCAGTTGTGGCACCAACACCTCAATATCAGGACGATGCTGGGCGCAATAGTCTTGCATCTGTCTCGCCTTTAACGATTGCGGCGAGCTGTTGAAGCCATGAAGATAAAGCAACGCTGATGGCATGATTAATATCCGCTGGAGTCGAAGTCTGGCCGAAAGTGCTGACCGGTTACACGCGCCACTTGCGTTTCGACGCGCCCGTCGGCATACAGCTCAAGCCAGCGCCAACCTGGATTTTGGTTATCGAGCGCAAAGTCGTGTGAGTCTGGCATAAACTGGATACAGGTGGAGGGCGCCGCCATCACACGCGCACCTTGATAACGCACATCCAAGGCCTGATGAATATGCCCACACACAACAATTTTCGCTTGAGGATGACGCGCCATCACTTGCCAGAATGCCTCTCGGTTAGCCAATTTATGCTGATCCAACCAAGTGCTTCCTGCATCCAACGGATGGTGGTGCAGCAACACCAACGCATGGCGCTCAGGATGCGCGCTTAAGTGTGTATCCAAAAGGTTCAGTTGCGCTTGTGATAATTCGCCGTGCGGTACACCAGCCACCTGACTGTCGAGCAGCACCATTTGCCAATGCTCCCCCAACAGAACTTGCGAGCAAGAACGAAGGGTATTTGACTGTAATACCGCGCTCATTTCTGGCTGATAATCATGATTACCCGGTAGCCAAAAGCAAGGCTGTGACCACCGGGCGATACCGTCGACAAAACGGCGATACGATAAAGCGGAGTGATCTTGAGACAGATCCCCCGTGGCAATAATGGCGTCGAAAGTCGGGTCAGTGGCACTGATGGCATCCAGCACCGCATGGTAGCTGCGAAGTGTATTAATACCCAGCAAGCTACCCTGCTCACTCGCGAACAGGTGTGTGTCGGTGATTTGCAAAAGACGAATACAATCGCCGTCGGCGTTATCTATCTGGCAAGACTGCAACGTTGAAAATACCTTTGCTGGTTTAGTTTAACGATGATTTATACATAGGATCAGACGCCACCACGCCACGGCGTAGGCAGTGGCCAAGCCAATCCGATAAAAATGCATTAACCTGATGTTTTTCGTCGCGCTGATGCATGCGCGGATTCGGGTAATCATAACGTGGTTTTAAGCGTGAAATCTGCTGCGTGGTACACACTTCCGCGACCCGTGCATCGTGATACAAGCGCACTGTCAGGTTAGCACGTAAGTAATCCGGCGCGGCGCCTGGGCTCAACTGAGCAATATCCAGTAAGGTGGTATAGCGGGTTGACTCACGCACGACCAAAGCATATTCCTGCCCTTGGATATCGTATCGACACACCTGTCCCACCTCGTCACGCTTGGGCATCAAACGGACAAGTTTGGCGTAGTTGGTTTCATACAAGCGCATCATCGCTGGTAAGTCGACACGATATTCTGTTTTCACACACACCTACTGTCTATTTACTGTTTTGTTCATTATAGCTTTGACGCAAGCGACTGGCATTGAGTTCCAACCATTGCAACGCAATGATTGAGGCGGCGTTTTCAATCTCACCATCAACCACCTTTTGATAGGCGTGTTGGCGAGATAATCGATGCACCAAAATGTCTTCATTTTCACTGTCGAGGCCGTGCACGCCTTCCGCTTCCGAGGCATCAACAATTGCGACAAACACATCCAACTGTTCAGAACAGCCACCAGAGCTGGATAAATAACGGGTAACACGCTCCATTTGATGCAGTAATAGCCCCGCTTCTTCCCGCGCTTCACGGTGGGCAACCTGCTCGGGGGATTGGTCTTTGTCTATCATCCCAGCCACAATTTCGAGTTGCCATGGTGTCGCGCCTGCTGCCATCGCCCCCACGCGGATTTGCTCAAGCATCACCACTTCATCACGTACGGGATCATAGGGTAAAACAGCCACCGCATGGCCACGTTCAAACAACTCCCGCACCACAGAGCCACTCCAGCCGCCTTCAAACAAGCGATGACGAAACTGATAGCGCTGAATGGAAAAGAAACCTTGATAAAGCGAAGAAATATCCTCGATCACAATATCGTCGCGATCGAATTGTCCAGGCGGATAGTCTGACATGCGGGCTCCTTATCCTCGATGACACGAGCTGACGAATTGAAATGCTGAGTCACGCCTATACCCACTGGCCTGTGCCGAGCGGCAACGCGCGTCTTTCTAGCAAACCATAAACTTAACTTTTTTGATAAAAGTTACAACTATTTTTCAGTCCCATTTGCAAATTGGATAGTTTACACTCAATGTCCTAACAAATTGTCAGTTTCACGCAAGCATAATTGCGGTAAGCTAGTGACCGTCTATTTATCTAATCGCACAGATTCAGGGATTCCATCTATGAAAAAATTGCTCCCTTTGGCGTTAAGCTTGGCACTCGGCAGCGTAAGCAGTGCAGCCCTTGCCGATGATCTCGCCCAAATTTATCAACAAGCGAAGCAAAGCGATCCCACTCTTAATCAAGCGGCCGCCGAGCGCGACGCAGCGTTTTCTGCTGTGGATGCCACTCGTGGCACCTTGCTACCGCAAATAGCCTTAAATGCGGGATACGCCATTACCCGCAATGACAGCGACGATCAGCGTGACGTCAACACCACCAGCGCCGATATCAGCTTAAGCCAACAGATTTTCAAACGTGATAGCTGGGTCAACCTGGATATCAGTGAAATGCAGGCGCGCCAGCTAGATGCGACCTATGCGGCGCAGCAGCAAGGATTAATGCTGCGCGTGGCACAAGCCTATTTTGACGTCTTGCGCGCCATGGACAAGCTTGAGTTTATTCAGGCAGAAAAAGCGGCCGTGGGCCGTCAGCTTGAACAAACCAAGCAACGTTTTGAAGTGGGCCTTTCGGCGATTACCGACGTGCATGACGCCCAAGCGCAATACGATGCTGTACTGGCCGATGAAATTTTGGCCGAAAATGCGCTCACCAACAGCTATGAGGGCTTGCGTGAGATCACCGGCCAAGCCCCACATGACTTGCGTGTGCTCGACACTGACCGCTTTAGTGCCAGTAACCCGCAGCAGCAACCGGCAGCACTGGTCAAAGTCGCCGAAGAGAAAAACCTCGAGTTACTCGCCAACCGCATTGCCCGTGATACCGCCAAAGAGCAGATTAAGCTGGCCAAAACCGGTCACCTGCCCACGCTGACCTTCAGCGCACAATACGGGATGACGGATAGCGATAATCAGCATACTCCCGGCTCGGTTGATTACAACGAAGGCACTGCCAGCCTCGATTTTAGCTTGCCACTGTTCACCGGCGGCAGCACCTCGGCCAATGTGGAAAAGGCGCAGCATGAGTATGTGGCCGCGTCACAAAGTCTTGAAGCCAAATACCGCAGCACGGTAAAAGATGTGCGCGCTTTCTATAACGACATCAATGCCTCAATTGGTGCGCTGCGTGCCTATGAGCAAACCGTGGTCTCTGCACGCTCAGCGCTAGAAGCCACTGAAGCAGGTTTTGAAGTGGGTACTCGTACCATTGTCGATGTGTTGGATGCTACGCGTCGCCTTTACGATGCCAACCGCAACCTCTCCAATGCGCGCTACGACTATATTCTAAGCCGTTTACGTTTACACCAAGCCATGGGCACCTTGTCTGAGCAAGACTTGCTCGATATTAACCAAGGGCTGGTTAAGCAAGAGTGATTCACGCTTGAGGCTCTAGTATGCAAAAAGGTGCCGACGGGCACCTTTTTTATTGTCATGAGTTGAAAGGGCAAGGCGCTATTGACCACGCCGAATCGACTCAATGATTTCTGTGGTAGAGCAGCCATCTTCAAAATTAAGCACTTTGACCTCTCCTCCGTTGGCGAGCACCGCCTCGGCACCAGCAATCTCGTTAACCTGATAATCACCGCCTTTAACGAGCAAATCGGGCAAGACTTCGCCAATCAGGCGCGCAGGCGTTTCTTCTCCAAAAGGAACCACCCAATCGACCGCGCCCAGCCCTGCCAGCACCGCCATCCGTCGATCGGTTGGATTGACCGGACGGCCGGGCCCTTTCAGCGCTTGGACTGATGCATCCGTGTTGACGGCAACAATCAGGCGATCGCCCAGTTTGGCGGCTTCATTGAGGTACGCCACATGGCCTGCGTGCAAAATATCAAAGCAGCCATTGGTCATCACCACTTTCTCACCTCGCCCTTGGGCGACGTGCACCGCATCAATCAGCTGCGCTTCGGTTGTTACGCCAAAACCAGACTCGTGCGAGCCGTGTACCGCTTCGGTAAGCTCAATAGTAGAGAGGGTTGAGGTACCCAACTTACCCACTACCACGCCGGCCGCAGCGTTAGCCAGCGCACAGGCTTGCTCTATCGGTTTGCCCGCGGCCAATGATGCCGCCAATACCGATATCACGGTATCCCCCGCCCCTGTGACGTCGTACACTTCTTTGGCAAGCGTTGGCAAGTTCAGCGGCGCGGCATCAGGGCGCAGCAATGTCATCCCATGTTCACTGCGGGTGACCAGCAACGCACCAAGCTCGTATTGCTTGATCAACGCCAGGCCTTTTTCTTCCAAGCTTTGATCGTCCGTCACTGTGCCTGCCACCGCTTCAAACTCTGCCATATTTGGCGTCAGTAAGCTCGCCCCTCGATATCGCTCAAAATCCGTGCCTTTAGGGTCAACCAAGGTGGTGACACCCGCTTGTTTGGCGGCCTGAATCAATGTTTGCACCTCGGCTAATGCCCCTTTGGCATAGTCCGATAAGATCATCGCCTGCGCCTTGGGCAGTGCCGCCTCGACTTTAGCCAGCATGGGTGCCACATCCACACCCGCAAAACCCTCTTCAAAATCCAGACGAATCAACTGCTGGTTACGGCTCATTACCCGAAGCTTAGTAATAGTGGGATGCGAGTCTAGCGCCACAAAATCACAGTTAACATTTAGCGAGTCGAGGGTTTGTGTGAGCGCATCAGCCTGTTCATCCTTCCCGGTCAGACCAATCAGCTGGGTATGCCCACCTAAGGCTGCGATATTCATCGCCACGTTCGCGGCGCCACCTGGGCGCTCTTCCGTTTGATTGATCTTCACTACAGGCACGGGCGCTTCTGGAGAAATGCGTCCCGTCGGTCCATACCAATAGCGATCGAGCATCACATCGCCGACGACCAGAACATTGGCTTGGCTATAATCAGGAAGGCTGAGTTTCATCTGGATCTCCGAATACTGTCGTTACCGAGCGATAGTAGCATAGCCATAGGCTAAATGGGGGGCTCACAGGCGTATGCTGCGCACAATCTCAACACTCACCGCACACACTCGCGCAGGACAGCGCCAAGAATTTACTCTACAATAGCGCGGGCCTCACGGCTCTTTCTGGTTTGGTTTTCATGAGTCATTAACGCTATGAGCGATTTTTCAGCCCCCACTTTTCGCATTGGGTTTCTTCACCCTCGCTATCTTCATACCTGGCTCGGCGTCGGGTTAATGTATCTGGCTAGCTGGCTGCCTTATCGCGTCCAATTTTATATGGGCCGCAGCTTGGGTCACTTGATGCATACACTAATGAAACGCCGCGTTAAAATTGCCGATCGTAACCTAGCGCTGTGCTTTCCAGAGATGACGCCCGCTAACCGCGCTGCGATGGTGAAAGAAAATTTTGCCAACGCCGGCCTTGCCTTGTTCGAGACTGGTATGGCGTGGTTTTGGCCCAAATGGCGAATCAACAAGCATGTCACCATTGAAGGATTAGACACCCTGCTTGAGCTTGAACAACAAGGCAAAGGGGTGCTTTTAATTGCCGTACACTCACTGAATTTAGAGATTGGCGCGCGCGGCTTAAGCGAACAAACGCCTGGCGTGGGGGTGTATCGCCCCAATACCAACCCTGTGTATGACTGGTTTCAGTTCCGTGGCCGGATGAAGCGCAATATTGGCGTCGATCGCAAAGACGTTAAGTCGATGATCCATTACCTCAAAGAGGGTCATCGCATGTGGTATGCACCCGATCACGATTATGGTCGCCGCCGCTCCACATTCGCACCACTGTTTGCGGTCAAACAAGCTTGTACCACCACAGGCACCAGTTTGCTGACCCATGCCGGCCACGCCACCGTGGTACCATTTTCTGTGGTGAGAGAACGACGGCTTGGCCAATACCGCGTTAAAATCGACCCACCGATAACGGATTTCCCTAAAGAAGCGCATGCCGCAGCGGTGATCACTAACCAAGCGGTTGAACGACTGATCCTACGCGCCCCAGAGCAATATATGTGGTTGCATCGGCGCTTTAAAACCCGCCCAGAGGGTGAGCCTTCCTTATACGAGGGAATCTAGCTCCAAATAGGCCGCCAATCGCGGCCTCATTATTGCGCCTTACGCTGCTAGTCTGCTTGCCCATCAAACCACTGTTGCCAGGCTTGCTGCACGATTTCGCGCTCATCGATAAAGGCATCAGCCTCCACCTGCCCACTTTCACCAGCTAGGTGGCTCCGGTGGAGCGCATTGCGCATCCGGGTATAGGCCGACTTTAATCCCGCCGCCTGCGTCAGTGGCATCACTCCCAGCTCTCCGGCTTGCTCAAAAATACGCGCGTTATCGCTATATCGGGTAAGCGCCGGTTGACTGGCACTGTTGCCGAGCACTAAGTATTGCGCCAAGAACTCGATATCAGTGATCCCACCGGCGTCTTGTTTGATGGAGAAGGTATCTTTTTGTCCTGTCGCTTTATGCTGACGCATTTTTTCACGCATGCCACTGACTTGCTCTCGCAGCGTATCGATGTCTCGTGGCGTGGTGAGAATGCGATGACGGACCTGGGTAAAGCCGGACTCTAGCTTAGGATCACCATATATCATGCGTGCACGCACCAGTGCCTGGTGCTCCCATGTCCACGCCTCTTTTTGTTGGTAATCAGCATAAGCTTCGAGCGTGCTCACCAGCATCCCGGAGGTGCCGGAAGGGCGAAGGCGTGTGTCAATGTCATAGAGCACCCCAGAGGGAGTACGCGTAGAGAAAAGATGGACGATACGCTGAGCAAGACGCAGATAAAACTGCCGACCATCAATCACTTTACGACCGTCAGTCTCAATATCCGCGGGGCAGTCATGGAGAAAAACCACATCGAGGTCAGAATTATAACCCAGCTCCCATCCGCCTAACTTGCCGTAACCAATCACCGCAAAACCTCGGCCCTCGCGCTCGCCCAAGTGTGTCGGTTGGCCATATTTTTCCACCATTTGGTGCCACGCCTGATTGACCACCGCCTCCACAATCGCTTCAGCCAAGTAAGTCAAATGATCACTGACGCGCATCACAGGTAGCACACCAGCGATATCCGCCGCGGCAATTTTTAATAACTGAACTTGCTTAAACTGACGCACCGCCTCCATTTGTTGCTCCATATCCTCAACGGGGATACGAGCAAGATAATCGCGTAATTCGCTGCGATAGGCATCCGGCGCCAAGGGTTGGTACAAATGGGTTAAATCGAGCAGCTCATCCAGTAGCAAAGGGTAGCGCGCCAACTTTTCTGCCACCATCGGGCTGGCCGTACAAAGTCGTAACAGCTGATCAATCGCCCCGGGGTGCTCATCCAACAGCTCTAAGTAGGTGGTGCGCGTCGAGATATTGAGTAACAGGTGGGTGATATGTGGCAGCACCTGCTGTGGTTGCGGTAACGTCAGTAGCTTACTTAACATGACGGGCATCAAACGGTTGAGCACCTCACGTCCTCGAGGGCCCACAGTGCGCTTAGCCAGCTCTTGTTTAAACGCTAATAACTGCTCAGCAATATTGGTGTCCGGTAAATCTAAGCCTGCTAAGATCAAGTGGGCGTTTTCTACATCGCGCGCCATCGCCCATAGATCGTGATACTCAGTATCGACGTCCGTGTCTGTTTCTTGCTCATCTTCGCCAATCAAGCCGGAAAACACCTGATTAACCGCTTGCATATGCTGGGTGATGTCGGCCTGTAAGCGCGTCCAGTCATTGACCCCCATGGCGTGACAAAGCCGCTCACGATCAAGGTCGTTATCGGGCAGAGTCTGCGTTTGGTTGTCATCAATGGCTTGTAGAAGGTTTTCAACGCGACGCAAATAGCAATACGCGGCCTTTAATTGGCTTATCTCAGCGGTAGGCAATAATTCCAGTTCCGCAATCGCATCTAAGGTGTCGAGCAAGCCACGTTGGCGCAAACTGGGCTCTCGGCCGCCACGAATAAGCTGAAACGACTGAGCAATAAATTCAATCTCACGAATCCCCCCCGCACCAAGCTTAATATTATCCGTTAAGCCACGCCGACGTACCTCTCGTTGGATTAACTGTTTCATCCGCCGCAACGCTTGAATCGCACTAAAATCGATGTAACGACGGAAGACAAACGGGCGTAGCATCTGCCGTAACGTTTGATAGCAGTCATACTGCTCTTTCCCCATGACGCGCGCTTTCACCATCGCATAGCGCTCCCAATCACGCCCTTGTTCTTGGTAGTAATCTTCGAGTGCGGAAAAGCTCATCACTAAAGGGCCACTATCCCCAAAGGGACGAAGACGCATATCAACCCGATAACAAAAACCGTCCACCGTGGGTTGATCAAGCGCTTTGATCAAGCGCTGCCCTAGCCGGGTAAAGAACTGGGCATTGGCGATGCTTTTTCTCGCGCCCTGGGTTTCTCCCGCCTCAGGGTAAGTAAAGATCAGGTCGATGTCTGAAGAGAAGTTGAGCTCACCACCACCAAGTTTGCCCATGCCCAAAATCAGCATCGGCTGCGGCTCCCCCTCGGGGCTCATGGGTGTGCCCCAGTCGTGACAGCCGCGCTGATAGAGCCATTGATAAGCTGATAATATTTGCGCTTCCGCAAGGGCTGATAGATGTTGTAAACCTTGCTCAACCGGCCATTGATTGTGGATTTCCTGCCACGCAACCCATACGAGCTCACGCTGGCGGTGCTGACGGAGTTGACGGTGAAACTCGCTCTCATCCGTCACCGCGTCCAACGCCTGACTCAACTCAGCTTGGTATGTCTGCTCACGCGAGGCTTGCTGGCGATGCTGATACAGCCAGTCGAGAAGTCCAGAGGTTTGGGTTAATGCCTTGGCGACAAACTCGCTACACGCTAAAGCCTGCTCGAGTTGCTCACGCGCCGTGCCTTGCCACTGCGGCACGGCCTCAGGGGCAAATTCATTTAATCGTATCCAGTGCTGATGCAAGCAAGCGGCAAGAGAGTCAGAGAGTACCATGGGCAGTCCTTTTGCTATCGTCCTGTATCGACACTAACAAAAACGGCTCACCGATGCAGCGAGCCGTTGTTGATTACGGATAAAACCTCAAACGTGGTTAGACTTTAAAGGCCTCAATTTTATCTTTGAGTGATTGTGCACTTTGTTCAACCATCTCTGCCGTTTCATGCAGCTCAGACGCCACTGTCACCGATGCCTGGACCAAATCTTTAACATTGGTGAGGTTTTGGTTCATCTCACCGGCTACTGACGCTTGTTGTTCCGCCGATGAGGCGATTTGGAAGTTCATGTCATTAAGCGATTGGATTTGCGTGACGATTTGCTCAAGCTCTCCGCCAGCCTGGCTCACTGACTCGACGCCTGTCTTGGCCTCGGAAACACTGCGATCCATCAAGCCCACCGCTTTTTGCGCACTTTGCTGCAACTGGGTGATCATATCTTGAATTTCCACCGTGGCTTCTTGGGTGTGTTGCGCCAGCTTGCGTACTTCATCCGCCACCACCGCAAAACCACGCCCCGTATCGCCCGCGCGTGCGGCTTCTATCGCGGCATTGAGTGCCAGTAGATTGGTTTGCTCTGAAATTCCTTGAATAGTGACCACGACAGTACCGATTTTCTCCACCTGGGCATCGACCTGCCCCACGACCTGGGATGACTCGCTGATGTCATTGGACAGCTCATTGATGGTTTTGATGGTACTGCTCACGTGCTCTTGGCCACTGTTCGCCTGTTGGCTAGAGGTTTCGGTCGCTTTGGCCGCCTCTCGAGTATGCTCAGCGACGGTTTGCACGGTCGCACTCATCTCACTCATCGCCGAGGCAAGCTGATCCATCTCAGAGAATTGCTCTTGCGATGACTCTTTGGTTTCCGACATGCTGATCGTCATAATCTCAGCCAGAGAAGAAAGATCATCCGACGCTTGGCGCTGCGCGTTAATCACATCCACCAATTGCTGACGCGATCTTTCCAGCTCACGCGCTAAATCACCAAACTCGTCCCGGCTATTCATCTCAATCGGTTCACTGAGATCACGGTTGGCGAGCGCCCGAATTCTATCGGTAAGATAATTAATTTGCCGCAGCATAATATTGGAGCCGCCCAGCAAAATAACCATGAAAGAGACAATCATCAGCGCGGTTTGCCACGCGACCTGAATCATATAATCTTGGTAATACGCCTGCGCCTCAGACGTCGGTTGTGATGCCACGAGCCACCAATCACTGCCGCCTACGGGCACGGCATAGCCATGACGGCCACCGTCATAAACGGTATAGCTAAATGCGCCTGACTGATTGAGAAATAAGTCAGCGACATCGGTTCCGGTGCTTTCATCCGGCACGCGCAACGCGTCAAACTGGCGCATTGAAGGGTGAGACCAGACCTGGCGAGTGGTGCCATTGACCAAATATAAATACGCCCCTTCGCTGAATTCGGCGTTCATGGTATCCACCGCCTCTCGCATCAAGCGTTCCCCATCAGGCTGATCGATGAGGGCACCTGTCATTGCCGCGCTGGATCGCGCTAATTCTTGGGTCTGATTCAGGGTGAACTCAATCACGGACTGGCGAAACGTGTTCGCATCCCACATCTGCTTACCGACCAGAATAATGGTACTAAAGACCATGAGAATCACGAGTTTTGGGATCAAGCGCAGATTGGTAACGGGTTTTTCCCACGCATAAAAGGTATGTTTAGCCATAATCCTGAAAGCTCCATGTCCGTTATTAAGCCAACTGACTGCCAAACGGGCGATTATTAATACTGAGTGATGTTATATCGGCAAACGTCATCCTCACTGAATCCTTGTTTACCGTATTTGTGAAATTTGCCCATAAACAATGCCCATAATGATAAGTTAATCAAATTATCATCACGCACCTTGCCTGTTTATAACGTAAAAAAGTGCCAAATATATTGATCCTAGAGGCGGTTTTATCGAATCGCCTCAGACATTGAACCTGGATACTCAAGCAAGGTAACCGCATAAAGGCACACATAAAAAAAGCAACCTCCAGGTTGCTTTTTATCACTCTCGCTCGCTTACTCTTGCCAATAAGGAGTAAGACGCAATCCCGTTTGACGGCTTTGCGTCATCGCATGAAACAGTGACTCTTCTTTACGTGCCAACCACTTCTCTGCTTGTTTTTTATCCTCTTCATCGTCAATCTCGACCACTCGCTCACGCACCGGTTCGAGCAAGCGCAGCTCTTCAATGCCTTGCAACATATCGAGCCAAGGCAAGCGGAAGGCTTTACGCCGACTTTTGTCATACAAAGAGGCCAAGCAAGTGCCTAGCAACAAATTGCGTTGCAAGCGAGGGTATTGGTCAAAGTAGTCGTGCCGCGTCAGTGGTTTAGTTTCATCAAATGCGTCAAGCAGCTCGTGCCAAGACTCTGGCAGTGCTTTGTCGGCCAAACGTTGAATCGGTTGGGCAAGCTTATCCGCCGCTTTATCATCTAAAAACGGTTGCCAACCTTTCGAGAGGATCCAGCGACTTAAATCGAGCAGTAAATTGCAATACCGCGATGTATGTAGCAGCGCGACAATGTCCTCTCGTTCAGGCAACCTCGCTTGTTCGACCTTCAAGCTTTTCACCAAGGTTTTTCGCGCGTTTAATTTACGCAGATATTGGCCTTTGTCTTCACACAGCCGGGCATTCGTCCGAGCATCATCGAGCCACGCCAGTTCACCCTCAAACCATTGCAGCTCTTGACGGAGTAAACTGCTTGCTCGGCGCGGCACCACACTGCCGAATAAGACAAACGCCTGTCGGATCAACAAGACGGCATAGCGAATTTCTTGTAACGCCTCAAGGGACTCACCCTCAATGTAGATTTGCTCGTGATAATGCCAGTGATTCAACGCATGCTCGAGGATCCGAATCAGGGCTTTTTCTTGGCTATCATCAGCGCCGAGTTTAACGATGGATAAGGCTTTAACCGGATCACCCTGATAGCCGGTTGCCAGGCGGTAGCCACGCGCCGCCTTGCTCAAATTTCCGAGGCGTAAGCCACCTTCATCCGCCAGGCTGCGTGCCAGCGAGAACAAGGCGTCGGTTTGTCCGGAAATCAGCTCCAGCTCCACCTCAGAAATCACATCCTTGTCGCCAGCTTCGGTAGAGACCTCGCCTTGATCGCTCGCCAATTCGATTTGGCTACCGTCATCCGTTGCTAACAGCCATTGCTGACGCACAAAATCGGTGGAAAACAACGGCTGGAGAGCTTGGCTCAGTGCATCAACATCCAGATCATCGGGCCATGCATCGACTGGGATCAAAGAAAGATCAGGTTCAGGTCCGTTAAGCTCGGCGTTGTATTCTGGGCGCTGATGCAGCCCAGCCACGACCCGACCTGCCGTTTTGAGGGTTTGAATGTACACACCATCAAAACGACGTACCCGCAAACCGATATCGTGTTTACGTAGGGTAAAATCTGGCGTATCGAAGTAGATGTTTCCCAGCTCACGCTGGCTTTGCTGTAGCTGTTTTACACTGACAATTTTATCGCGAATGCGATGAGAAAAGTCAGAAGAGACAAAAAATTTGAGCTCTATCTCAGTGTCCATACGGTTACCTATAGCCAATTGCCTGACAAGGATATGAACAATTGATCCTGTCGGCAAGCGCTATCACTACCAGGCTTGATCACGCGCACTGAGGCAGAGATCACAAAAGCTATTTCTTTAGCCTATGTTCTGCGCTACCATCGCCGCTCCGATATACCATCGTTGAACTTTTCGCCTCTCTTTTTTGCCCTCTGGGCTCGAGGCAACCAGGTAGATTACGGCTATGCCAGTCAATACAATTGTTGGGCTATTTGCAAAAAGCCCTATTAAACCACTGCAGCGTCACGTAAATCGTGTAAACGATTGTTGTGAGTTACTGATCCCCTTCTTTCATGCTTGCGAGCAACAAGATTGGGATAAGGCAAATCAACTCCGTCAGCAAATCTCAGATATTGAGAAAGATGCTGATACCCTAAAGCGCAATATCCGGCTTAAGTTACCACGAGGTCTCTTTATGCCCGTCGATCGCACGGACATGCTCGAGCTCCTCACCCAGCAAGACAAGCTGGCAAACTTAGCCAAAGATATTGCCGGCCGCGTGATAGGCCGTCAGCTTCGTATGCCCCCCTCAATGAATGATGCCTTTATCGCCTATGTGCAGCGATGCTTAGATGCTGCCGCGCAAGCACGCCGCGTGATCAACGAGCTTGAAGAGCTACTTGAAACTGGCTTTAAAGGGCGCGAAGTCACCTTAGTCGCCGAAATGATTCATCAGTTGGATGTGATTGAAGACGATACCGATTCTATGCAAATCCAACTTCGCCAAGCATTAATGGCCGTTGAGCAGGAGTACAACCCTGTTGACGTCATGTTCTTGTACAAAATCCTCGAGTGGGTCGGTGAAATTGCTGACCAGGCGCAACGTGTGGGTGCGCGCTTAGAGGTCATGCTTTCCCGTTCCTAACCGAGTGATGTAACAACAAGGTATTACAATGGAAATCCTGATGAATCACGGGACCATACTGATCATGGTCGCCGCGGCTTTTGGTTTTTTAATGGCGATTGGTATTGGTGCCAATGACGTCGCAAACGCGATGGGCACGTCTGTGGGCTCAAAAGCACTCACCGTGAAGCAAGCCATTATTGTGGCGATGATTTTTGAATTCGCCGGCGCATATTTAGCCGGTGGTGAGGTCACAGACACCATTCGCAAAGGTGTGATTGACACCAGTTTTTATGCTGATCAGCCGTTGGAATTAGTCTTTGGCATGATGTCCGCGCTACTGGCGGCTGGCTCCTGGCTATTACTTGCCTCATTCATGGGTTGGCCCGTCTCCACCACCCACTCTATCATTGGTGCGATTATTGGTTTTGCCTGCCTATCGGTTGGCGCAGATGCAGTCGATTGGCATACGGTGCAAGGCATCGTTGGCAGTTGGATTATCACCCCTTTTATCTCTGGCTTGTTCGCTTACTTTATATTCTTAAGTGCACAACGACTGATTTTTGATACCGACCGCCCTGTGCTTAATGCCAAACGTTTCGTGCCGCTTTATATGTTTCTCACCGCGTTTATTATCGCGATGGTCACCATCAAAAAAGGTCTCAAACATGTTGGCCTCCACCTCACGACCTTAGAGTCCGTGAGCGCCTCCATCGTGCTCTCTGCCATGGTGATGTTTTTTGGTGTTTATTACATTTCTAGAAAGTATCGCGGCGATGAAAATCAAGGTTTTCAGGGGGTTGAGCGGATATTTAGCCTATTAATGGTGGTCACCGCCTGTGCGATGGCCTTCGCACACGGCTCAAATGACGTGGCCAATGCCATTGGTCCGCTATCGGCCATCGTGGCCACGGTACAAAACCTCGGTGCTGTAGCGGAAAAAGCACAAATCGCCTGGTGGATTTTACCGATGGGTGGCGCGGGGATTGTACTCGGTCTTGCCACCATGGGACACAGAGTCATGGCGACCGTGGGCTCGGGCATTACTGAGCTTACTCCAAGTCGTGGTTTTGCCGCGCAACTGGCGACCGCAAGTACGGTTGTGCTCGCCTCAGGCACTGGCCTCCCTATTTCAACCACACAAACCTTAGTCGGCGGCGTTTTGGGCGTTGGCTTTGCCCGCGGTATTGCCGCACTCAACTTGGGTGTGGTGCGTAATATTGTTGCCTCATGGCTGATCACCTTACCCGCGGGGGCCTTGTTGGCTGTGATCTTTTACCAAGTGATGACCTCGCTATTTGCGTAACAAGCGCCGGTGATGTCAAATCACAGTCAAAAAAAGGGGGGCATGGCTCCCCTTTCTTTTACGCCTATGGCACTATGCCCAGCAAAGCCGATGTGTCCCACACTGAAATTATGCAAAGGACCCCAGACGTGAAACACCTGTATTCTGCTCTCGTATTGCTGTTCGTTCTCGTTGCCGCGCCTCGAGCGATGGCAGAAAACTATATTTCTGATGATTTGTTCACTTATATGCACTCAGGCCCAGGCACACAATATCGTATTATCGGCAGTGTCGATGCGGGTGATAAAGTCACTGTGCTAAAACGTAATCGCGATGAGGGCTACACCCAAGTAGTTGATAGCCGTGGCCGTAAAGGCTGGGTAAAAAGTGACTACGTGACCACACAACCTGGCTTAAAAGAACGCGTGCCGGCGCTAGAATCAGAGCTGAAAAAGGTGAAGTCCGCGCTGGCCAATGCAAAAGATGATGCTAAAGCACAACAAAAAGGCTTGGCTGAATCCCTTAAACAGCGCAACGCGCAGATCGAGAAGCTGGAAGCACACAGCAGCGAACTCAATAAAAAACTGATTGATGCGCAAAGCGAAATCCGTGCGTTACGCGCCAAAATAGATACCCAAAAGGATGATCTTCTGATGCGTTGGTTCACCTACGGTGGCATGGTAGCCGGCGGTGGCTTACTGTTTGGCTTGGTGCTGCCACATCTTATCCCACGTAAAAAACGTCGCCGCGACGGCTGGGCATAATCGTGAATGAAAGGCTGCATTGGCAGCCTTTTTTATTGCGATCCTGATAGCGGCCTTTTAAGCACACGGTGGGCGTGCTGCTAGGCTCTATGTATACTTAAACCCATTCGCGACACAAACGTGATTGTGTCTTCTCTTTGTCATTAAGGAGTTTGGTGTGGAACATTATCTTGTCGGCGGTGCTGTACGTGATGCGCTATTAGGCTTGCCGGTCACAGATAAAGACTGGGTAGTGGTCGGTGCCACCGTCAAACAAATGCAAGCAGCCGGCTACCAGCAAGTCGGCCAAGATTTCCCCGTGTTTTTACACCCCACCACACACGAAGAACACGCCCTCGCCCGTACTGAACGAAAATCAGGCCAGGGCTACACCGGGTTTATTTGCGACTTCTCGCCAGATATCTCACTGGAAGCGGACCTTCAACGCCGCGATCTCACCATCAACGCCATCGCCCAAGATGAAGAGGGCAGCTTGATTGACCCGTATGGCGGTCAGCAAGATTTACACAACCGGATTTTGCGCCATGTCTCGCCCGCCTTTAGCGAAGACCCATTACGGGTACTGCGCGTGGCACGGTTTGCCGCCCGTTTTGCGCCACTCGGCTTTACCATTGCCGATGATACCTTAGCGCTGATGAAAACGATGGTCGCCAAGGGCGAGCTCGCCCACCTCACCCCTGAGCGGATTTGGCGTGAGTGGGAGAAAGCGCTTGGCAGTGATTGTCCCGATGTGTTTCTTGCTGTGCTGCGCGATTGCGGTGCCCTAGCGGTGGTGCTTCCTGAAATCGACGCCCTGTACGGCGTGCCAAACCCAGCCAACTGGCACCCTGAAATCGATACCGGCATCCACACGGAAATGGTCAGCCGTTATGCCGCCTCATTGACCGACGACAAAGCCATCCGCTTTGCTGCACAAGTCCATGATCTCGGTAAGGCCCTCACCCCAGCCTCTATTTTGCCCGGCCATCGCGGCCACGGCGATCGCGGGCTGCCCGTGATTAAAGATCTGTGCGAGCGACTACGTATCCCCAACGCTTATCGGGATTTGGCCTTGGTGGTCAGTGCGCACCACTCCAAAATTCATAAGTGCGATCAACTCAGCCCTGAGCATTGGGTAGCGCTGTTTAATCAGATCGATGCGTGGCGCAAACCCGAGCGGGTCGAGCAATTGGCCTTGGCGTGTTTGGCCGATGTGCGTGGCCGCAAGGGACGTGAAAATTATTACTATCCACAAGCCGACGCCTTACGCGAGCGCTTTGCTTGCGCGCAACAGGTAGAGGTTAAGCCAATTGTCGACGCCGGCTTTAAAGGGGCGGCGATTCGTGATGAGCTGCATCGTCAGCGTATTCAAGCGGTAGCCGCGTGTCCGGCGCCCGCCTGCCCCGATGCGGTTAGCGCGTCGCGTTAACGGAATTCACGCGCGGCCACCGACAAGGTGGTGAGCGTTGGGGTCAGGTCAATCAACTTACCGGCAATCACGTGCACCACCTCGCCCTGTCGCTCGACAATGCCATGCACTTTCAACACCTTGGCTTGCATAAAAGCACGGGATTGCGCCCGTGCCGTCCCCGCCCAAACCACCACATTGATATTGCCCGTCTCGTCTTCCAAGGTGACAAAGGTTACACCACTGGCCGTACCCGGGGATTGCTTACCCGTCACCACCCCCGCTACCGCCACCCAGCTTTGCGACGCACACTGTGATAACTCAACACCACGAGTAAAACGGCCCAGCGTGCCGGCTTGCGCCATCAAACGAATAGGATGATCGGTGAGCGACAGCCCCAAGGCCGCGTAATCTTCAATCACGTTCTGCCATTGGGAAGGCGAGTGAGGCAACGCCACCTCATCGTCACTGGCGGCCAGTAACGGCAACTGCCGCTGCTGATCCATCAGCGCCCAGCGCGCCTGAAAGCGGTTACCAGCCAGCGATGCCAGTGCGCCACTACTGGCTAGGGCTTGATAGGCATCGCTGTCAAGATTTATCCCTTGCAGTGCCGACAAAAACGCAAATCCCGTCTCTGGACGATGGGCCAGCAACCGGTCTATTGCCGTCGCACTCAACCCTTTGACTAACCGCAACCCCAGCCGCACGCCCCACTGTTCACCGACCTTTTCTAAACAATGATCCGCCCCTGAGTGTTGCACGCAAACCGGCAACACAGGCACTTGGTGGCGCGTGGCGTCTTGCATCAATTGTGACGGTGAGTAAAACCCCATCGGCTGGCTATTAAGCAAGCCGGTGTAAAACGCGGCGGGATAATAATGCTTTAGCCACGCTGAGACATAGGCCAAAACCGCAAACGAAGCCGAGTGGCTCTCTGGAAAGCCATAATCACCAAACCCACAGATTTGCCGGTAAAGCTGCTCGGCAAAGTCGGCGCGATAGCCTCGCGCAGTCATCCCTGCGATCAATTTGTCGCGAAACGGCGCCAGTCCGCCTTTTTTCTTCCAAGCGGCCATCGCGCGGCGCAGCTGATCCGCTTCCCCACCGGAAAAGCCGGCCGCTACCATCGCCAGTTTGATCACCTGCTCTTGAAAAATGGGCACCCCGAGCGTACGCGCCAGCACTTGCTCAACAGCTTTAGACGGGTAGCTCACCACTTCTTCTCCGTCGCGTCGCTTTAGATACGGATGCACCATGTCACCTTGAATCGGACCGGGGCGGACAATGGCAATTTGGATTACCAAATCATAATAACAAGCCGGTTTGAGCCGCGGCAGCATACTCATTTGTGCTCGCGACTCAATTTGAAACACTCCCACGGTATCGGCGTGCTGAATGCGTGCAAACACCGCCGGATCGTCGCCTTGTTGGGTGATCGCCGCCAAACTCAAGCGAGGGCCACCGGTTTGGGCAATCAAATCAAAGGTACGTCGAATCGCGGTGAGCATGCCCAGTGCCAGTACATCGACTTTCATCAGATGCAGTGTCTCCAGATCGTCTTTATCCCACTGGATCACCGTCCGCTCTGCCATCGCCGTATTTTCCACCGGCACCAACTCATACAAAGGCCCATCTGCAATCACAAAGCCACCCACATGCTGAGAAAGGTGGCGTGGAAAGCCGATCAATGTCTGGGTCAGCGACAGCCATTGTTGGCTTTTCGCGCTTTTAGGATCCAGGCCCAACTGCTGAAGTTGCTGCGTCCAAGGCTGGGTTTTATCGCGTCGATTGAGGTTTTGAATAAAAAAATCAATCTGGCTAGCGGGGATCGCTAACGCTTTGCCCACATCGCGCAATGCACTTTTAAGCCGATAACGGATCACGGTTGCCGCCAAGGCGGTCCGCTCTCGGCCATATTTTTGATACAAATACTGAATGACTTCTTCACGGCGCTGGTGCTCAAAGTCCACATCAATATCTGGCGGCTCGTCGCGCTCTTTACTAATAAAGCGCTCAAACAGCACATCGACTTTGCATGGATCCACCGCGGTGATCCCTAAGCAATAACACACCACCGAGTTCGCCGCCGAGCCGCGCCCTTGGTATAAGATCCCACGCGATTGAGCAAAGCGCACCAGATCGTAAATGGTCAAAAAGTAATACGGATAATCGAGCGCCTCGATAAGCGCGAGCTCTTTTTCAATGATGGCTCCCACGTTACGAGGCACGCCCTTAGGGAAGCGCTGCTGTGCGCCTTGCTTGACCGCCTCACGCAGATAGGCCATCGCAGACTCGCCAGTCGGCACCACTTCTTTGGGGTAACTGTATTTAAGGCTCGCCAAGGAAAACTGACACTGGGCGGCAATGTTGGCACTTTCCGCCAGCCACTCGGGGAGAAACAAAGCGTGTAATTTAGGCAACGGACGTAAGGCGCGCTCTGCATTGGGCAATAATGTCCTTCCCAATTCAGCGACAGGCTGGCGATGCCGAATTGCCGTTAAGGTATGATGTAACGCCAGTCGCTCAGGGTGATGCATCAACACATCACCACACGCGGTCACGCGAAGCGCATACTGGCTTGCCAGCATGCGACAGTGCGCCAGATACGGATGGTCGTTATCCGCTAGATCGCGCCGCACGGCCAGGTACAAGCGCTCGGCATGATAACTCAGCAGCCATTTTGCCCAGTGATGATCACTCTCTGCGCCACTGGGTAGCCATAGCACCAAGCCATGACGCACCGACATCAAGTCCCACTCGCTCAGCTGGTAGTCGCCTTTGTGGCTGCGTCGCCGCGCATTGGTGATAATCCGACACAACTCTTGGTAAGCCGCTTGGGTAGGACACAATAGAGCAACATCTAACGCCTGCAGGCGAAAGCGACTGCCAATGATCAGCGAAAGCTGCGGATAATCACGCTGGGCTTGATACGCACGCACCACCCCTGCGACCGAGCATTCATCGGTGATCGCAAGCGCTTGATAGCCCAATGCTGCCGCTTGCGCCACCAGCTCTTCCGGGTGTGAGGCGCCCTCAAGAAAGGAGAAATTGCTGCAACATACCAGCTCGGCATACGTACTCATCGCTTCACCGTCTAACTAAACCAGCCGTGTAAAAACCAAGTTTGCTCTGGCGTGCGAAACACCCACAGCCATTGTTGCTGGGCGTTTTGGGCAATAAAGTAATCGCGCTGGATAGGCGCACCTTCCCACCACCCCGTGACAATCCGCTCCGGCCCTTCACGTAAGGTGACCTTACCCACCAGTGGTGTGGGTTGCGGTAGCAATAAACTTGGGCGTGGACGCGTGGGTGCCGAAGCCGGTGGTGTCGCACTATGGTGATGAGGGACATGTTGGCTGGCCGCCTCGGGACGGTGATGATCCACATACGCCAACCGCATGACCGCCTCCTCCCCGAGTCGAGCTGCCAGTGTCGCGACCAACTCATCACGGTTTTGCTCGCCTTGCTGCGCGCTAAAGAGATCGGTTTGTCCGGGCTGGTGGCAATCAATTTGCCTGGCGCACACACTCACTGCCGTCACTGGCTGGCTCACTTGCCATGACGCCAGCCGTATACGCACCAAAGCCATCCAGCGCTCGACGTCTTTCTCACCATGCGCGGCCATCACCGGCAGGGTTTCTTCACATCCATCACGTAAGCTAAAGCCCAACGTCAGCGCAGGCGTGCAGGCACTACGCTGCTCAAGAAAGCAGCACAGTGCCGAGACGAGATTCTCGATAATGGGCAATAAGTGGGCTTGCTCACTAAGCTCAAACAACAAGACCCGCTGCTGAAAAAATTGCAGCGGTGGCTGAAAATAACGCAGTGGCGTCGGCTTATCGCCACGCACTTCAGCAAGATAATCCACCACAGTGCGCGGAAAACGTCGCGTCAGCGAAGCGGTGGGCAAGGCGATAAGATCTCCTAACTGAGAGAGGCCCAGACGCGTAAACTGGGTTTTCACCGTCTCCGGTAAGGGTGCTGCAGCCAACGGCAATTGCTGCAACGCTGCCTGCAAATGCTCAGGGTCGGTACTGACCTTGCCCGCGTGGCCATACGCCATAAGCTCGGCGGCTCGCGGCGTTTCGCTCACCCCGGCCTGATAACGAATACCACTTTCCACCAGCGTTTGAGTCACGGCCTGCCATAGCGGAGGAAATCCCTGATATAAGGCCAACATCGGTGACACGTGTAGCCATAAACCTTTAGGGGGATTGAGGCTGATTTCTGCGACCAGCGGATAAAGCTGTGTGGCGAGCTGCTCAAGCGCGGACTGCTCTTTCACCGCGCAATAAGGATAGACCGCGAGCTGATGACAAATAAGCGCTGCTGCCCCTAATCCCATACCGGTATTCAGACCGTGCGTGCTAGCCGCTACAGAGAGCTGCACTAAACGGCCTTCTTGCTCGCTAACCAGCCCCACCGCTTGCACCGATGACGGCGCATAAAGGCTATCTAACAGCAAGCTCGGGCAATGCAGATACAGCCACAATGACATTACGCTTGCTCCCGCTGTTGTCGTAAGGGAAAGGCAAGCAAATTCTCAGCGTTGCTCGGCCTGGTCACCAACGCGGGCCATTGCGTGCGCCAATCGAGGATAAACGGGGCCGGTGGCCATTGGCCGCGACAATAGCGCACCGTGACCGTTACGCCACATGCGGAAGGCGCCAGTGCCACGCTTAAATCGACCGGTAATGTCAATGAGTACGTCTGCTGGCGGCGCAACAGCACCACCGCACATTGGCCATGTTCGGCCGCCAGTTTTAGGCGCTTCACTTGTCCAACCGTGAGCGAAGATGGCCATAACACTACCGCCTGACACGCACCACTGCGCGCGGCTTGCTCGGCGGCCCACAGCGCATCTTGATCGCTTTTGGGGGACACCAACAAGGTGTTGTCGGTGGAGTAGCCTTGCTGATGTAGCATCGCTGCGTTGAGTCCAACCGGTGGCCGGATCCACACCACCTGCTGGCCGCTCGCGTGATACAACGCGGGTAACACCAGCCGCAACTCACCGACGCCATAGTCACTGATGATATCCGTCACACCTGGAGACGGGAGTCCACCAAGGCGCTGATCAAAGGCGCTATAACCGGTCGCTTTTTTATCGGGTAATTCCGCCATTAACGGGCGCTGACTGGCGCGCCATAGGCCGTGTTGTTGGGCTAATTGGTCGAGTGTTTTCATCATTAAAATACCTGTATATATATACAGTATATTTAATGATAAAAACGCTGCAAGGAAAGAAAACAAAAAAAGCAGAAAAGAGGAGGATGGTGCATCAAAGAGAAAAAGACACGCGTGACACCGCAGCAGCTTCGGGACGGATGAGGTGCAATCATTAGCCATTGCGGCTAGGGAATAAGTAGGCGCTTTCCCCAGCGTAAAGTATTACCCACTTTACCCGACAGTAAACGGTATTATATTTCGACGATGGGGGTATTAACGGATTGCGAAGAAGCGAGCATCACTTGGTTGCGGCCACGGTCTTTCGCGCGATACATGAGAAGATCAGCGGTATGGATCAACGCATCTAGCTCTAGCTGCTTTATCTCCTCCACCACATCACTGGAAACAATGGCACCAATGCTCACAGTGACACGAATATCGGCGCCGCCAAATTCAAACACCGTGTCCGCAATATCGCAGCGAATGTGGTTAGCCATTTCAATTAAGGCATCTAAATCTTGGGTCGGGCATAAGATGCAAAACTCTTCTCCGCCTAAACGCGCAGCGGCCCCTTTTTTAACACATCGCTTTAAATAGCTCGCCAGATGTACCAGCACCTTATCGCCTTGCATATGTCCATAGGTATCATTGACCTGCTTGAAATGGTCAAGGTCAATCAAAATTAATCCTACTTCCTGCTGGCGGCTCAGCTTGGGTTTTAAGCGGGTAAAGTAGGTTTCGAGCCCACGGCGATTTAATAGCTGCGTCAAAGGATCGGTGTTAGCAAACTCTCGCAAACGTGCATTCGCTCGGCGTAATGCGACCGTGCGTTTATACACCATGCGTTTCAGAATAAAGATATAGGTCACCGCGCCTAACAGCACCGACAACACGATACTGGGAATAAGCCAAGCCGGGTAAGCCTCGACGCGCTCGGTATTGATCCACTTTTGCTTGATGCGTAACAGCTCTTCCGCCGGTATGTTACTCATTCCCTCGCGAACTTGCGCGAGCAAGGCTTGGTTGCCTTTGGGCACCGCCGCATAAATCGGGCGTGTGTAAAGGATTTGCTCTGCGACAAACGTCAATGGCTTATCAAAGGTGAGCATATAAAAATTAGCGACTTGGCTATCCGCCACTAGCGCATCAATCTCACCACTGAAAGCGGCGTCAAATAACCGCTCATTATTGGCGTAAGTCTGTTGTTCAACGTCCGGATAATGCTCGGTGAGATAGCTTGACTCATAACTGCCTGCAACAACACCGACTGCCTTACCGCCGACAAGCGTATCTGTTTTGGTGCCGCGCGCTTCATTGCGGATGTATAACGAACCATCAATATTAAAAATAGGCGCAACAAAATCGAGGTAGTCCTCGCGTTCGGTGGACTTCAATAACCCCGCATGAACACGGTTACCGCCTTCTTTCATATAAGCGAGCGTGTCGGCCCAATCGAGTAACACAAATTGTACGGGCTCATGATTATATTGGCCGTAGGCTTGCCAGAAGTCGACCAACAAGCCTTTGGGTTGGCCATCATCAGACAAGTAGCTGTAAGGCTCCCAGACCGAAGAATGAGTGGCGACTAAAATGTCTTTTTTTTCTGACAGATAGGCGTCGTCAGCCCATGCAAACGTACTCACATACGTGCAGGCTAGGAGCAGCATCCCTGTCAAAAGTCGAAAAGTGCGCGCAAACATTATTAGACAGTCCATTCAAAGAGTCTTGATGGTAGATAAATTCTAAGGGAACGCAAAAGACTTAATAAAAAAGCATGATCCAGTTCAAATTGGAAGCTAGATCACATCAGAAAGCATGCAAATGGCCACTGATGGCCGATAAAAGCAGCAAAAAGGAATACGTCGTATGGTAAAGGTGGAAACATCAACAGAAAGCGTAATCATGATAAAAATATCTTGATTCACCAGTGTGCTGTCATCGGGTTGTAATGATTTAAATCGTCAGCTGTGGTAAATTTACGCGCCCCAAAGGAAGGGAAGACTCATGAGACAGGAGCACTATTGAGTGCTTTATTGTCAATGAAGCCTTTATTGCCCGTGATCAACACAGATCACCGCAGACAATCTATACTCACGATCGATAAACAGTGACGTCACCACAGCAACCCTGGCTGCGGTAACGTCATTGCAAAATGCAAAAAATTCGCTTTCACAGCCACTTAAGTAGTAAAAGTGCGTGGTAAAATTACACTTTTCGGTGTGTTGTGAGAAAGCATCAGGCTTATGTTTCAATTTTTGACCGGAGAAATGTGTCGATGAAAAAGACCAAAATCGTATGTACGATTGGCCCAAAAACCGAATCTGAAGAGATGCTTACTCAGCTTGTTGAAGCTGGCATGAATGTCATGCGCCTTAACTTCTCACATGGTGATTACCAAGAGCATGGTACGCGTATCGCCAACTTGCGTAATGTGATGAAGCAAACCGGCAAACAAGCCGCTATCTTGCTGGATACCAAAGGTCCTGAGATCCGTACGGTAAAACTGGAAGGTGGCGACGATGTGCTACTAGAAGCCGGTCAAACCTTTACATTCACTACAGATACCTCTGTTGTGGGCAATAAAGAACGCGTCGCCGTGACCTACGCTGGTCTGCCGCAAGATTTAAAAGCGGGTGATACAGTACTGGTTGATGATGGCCTACTTGAGATGGAAGTACTAGAAACGACTGAAAAAGAAGTGGTTTGTAAAGTACTCAACAACGGTGAGCTCGGCGAAAACAAAGGCGTTAACCTGCCAGGCGTTTCTGTCAGCTTGCCTGCGCTGGCTGAAAAAGATAAATCGGATCTGAAATTTGGTTGCGAGCAAGGCGTTGATTTTGTTGCTGCCTCATTTATTCGTAAGAAAGAAGACGTAGAAGAAATCCGCGAGCTATTGGCGCAAAACGGCGGTAGCGACATCAAGATCATCTCTAAAATTGAGAACCAAGAAGGTGTCGACAACTTTGACGCTATCTTGGAAGCATCTGACGGCATCATGGTTGCTCGTGGTGACCTCGGTGTAGAGATCCCCGTTGAAGAAGTGATCTTCGCGCAGAAGATGATGATCGAAAAATGTAACCGTGCACGCAAGATGGTTATCACGGCGACACAAATGCTCGATTCGATGATCAAAAACCCACGCCCAACCCGCGCAGAAGCAGGTGACGTGGCCAACGCCATCATGGACGGCACCGATGCGGTGATGCTGTCAGGTGAATCAGCGAAAGGGAAGTATCCATTAGAAGCGGTGAGCATTATGGCACAAATCTGTGAGCGCACAGACCGTCAAATGTCTCCAGCCTTAGGCTCTCGCCTTGATAGCGACCGCCTACGTATCACCGAAGCGGTCTGTAAAGGCGCGGTCGATACCTCTCAAAAGCTCAGTGCCCCGTTGATTGTGGTTGCGACTGAAGCAGGTAAGTCAGCGCGCTCAGTGCGTAAGTATTTCCCAACCGCGAACATTGTTGCGGTCACCACTAACCCGAAAACAGCCGCTCACCTGTGTCTGACCAAAGGGGTGACACCTGTGATGATCGAAAGCATCGATAGCACCGATGAGTTCTACCGTCGTGGTAAAACCATCGCGCTAGAGTCAGGCTTAGCGAACAAAGGCGATATCGTGGTCATGGTCTCAGGCGCACTCGTGCCGTCTGGTACCACCAACACCACCTCTGTGCACGTTCTGTAATAAGACGTTTACTGCAGACCTAAGCGGTTTTTACAAACCATCACGCCCCGACTCGTTCGGGGCGTTTTTTTATCACCCGTTCAGTGGCATGATAAAAGAAGGCACAGCAGGAAGCGCAATGAAACCAACCAAAGCACAAGAAGCCATGGCGCATATTTGGGCAGCAGTATTAACCCGCCAGCTCACATTAACACCGAATGCGCACGGCAATTATTCACTCACCGTCGCCACCTTATGCGAACAACTTGGTTTAACCACAGCAACGGCACGTGATGGCTTGCATTTACTCGCCATGGCGGGACGCATCAGCTACCAACCCCAACTCGGATACCAGTTAATGCCCTTAAGTCAGGCAGACTGGCAACCTCTCGCGTCTGGCATACAGGCAATGGTTGGCGCTTTCATGGATAGGCTGCCACCTCGGTTGGATGAGCCGACCTCATTGACCCTACTGGGTTTACTGCACAGCCTACAGAATCTGCCAGCCAAGGATTATCGTGACGTCGCGGCCGTGGCGCACTGGCATCAGCAGCTTCATTACACGCTCTTTGCCGGGATCAACCCGTATCTCGCAGACGCAATACAGCCGCTTGTCGCCCAGCATTTACGCTACCTCACTCATCCTGATATCGGCTTTGAATTTGCAACCAGTTGGCAACGCTTAATGCCAGTGTTGCGCGGGCTTGTCTCTGCGCGACCGCAAGCTCACAGCCGCGCTTATCAACACTATTGGCTGGGGCTAAATACCATGGTCGAAGACAGGATCGGCACTTTTACCAGTGGACAATTTCTTTGAAGTGGGTTTTTATCAATACCGCTAACGGTACCAAATAGATGGCACTAAACTTGACGGCCATCACCGCCAAGGTCAGGGTGGTAACGCGTACTAGGCACTTATTGATTGTTTGTAGTAATGGGTGACTCATCATCATTTCAGTCTAAAGCGGGAAGTCTGTTCAAAAATCAGGCAATAGTTTACAAATTAATCAATAAATCGCAAGCGCCAATCACGCCTGTTATCATCACCCCCCAACAGGCGGCGACTAAGCTGCTGATTTAGTGTGACTGCAGAGAGCAAGATGACAAAAGCATTGACCATTTTGGATATCGCCCGCTTAGCCGGGGTGGGAAAATCAACCGTATCTCGTGTGCTAAACGATGATCCACGGGTCAAAGACAGCACACGCGAGAAAGTACAAGCCGTGATCGATCAGCATGGCTTTATGCCCTCTAAATCCGCACGTGCGATGCGTGCACAACGCAGTGGCGTCGTGGGGGTGATCGTGGCGAAACTCAGCTCCAATTCAGAAAACACTGCACTGACTGGCCTGCTCAATACCTTGTATGCCAAAGGCTATGACGCCGCCATCATGGAAAGCCAATTCTCACAACAAAAAGCACAAGCTCACCTCGATGTGCTGAAACGCCGTAATGTCGACGGTATTATCTTTTTTGGTTTTTCTGGCTGTGATCTCAACGCGCTAGCGCCATTCGCCCCTAACTGTGTTGTGCTAGCCGTCGATAGTGATCAATACGTTAGCGTCAGCTACGACAACCAAGGCGCGGTCGCACAAGTGATGGATCACTTTTATCATCAAGGGTGTCGACATATTGCTTTCTTAGGGATTGATGAGCGAGATGAAACCACAGGTCTCGCCCGCTCTGATGCCTACCAGCATTTTTGCCAAACCCACCAGATCTCACCACGACTACACCGCTGTGAGATGAGCTTACATGCCGCCTACAACGCCACAGATAGCCTCATCAATACACAGACCGATGCCATTGTTTGTGCGTCCGATACCCTCGCTCTGGGGGTCGCGAAACGCCTACAAACACTTGGGCGAGAAGACATCGCTATTGGCGGCATTGGCAATCACGACATGCTACGCTTTATGTTTCCACGCGCCGTCAGTGTGGAGCTAGGTTACCACCAAGCAGGGCAACATGCGGCCGACTTGCTACTCAAGCAGCTGGATGACGACGATCCCGTGGTTAGCCACTGGACACAACCTTGCCACCTGGTGACACCCTAACCTTCAACCAACACCAAAAATCAGGCAGTTACAAATTTCTGTGTGATGGTTTTCAAACAATGGGAACGATTCCACTGATAATTGGATTAGTACGATCCATAATCAATGGGAACGTTACCAATGAATACCCTACAGCAATACAGGATTGCTTATGAGCCAGATAGATAAAAAAGCCATTGACCAATTGGTCACGCATATTGGCGGCAAAGACAACATCGCCACCGTTAGCCACTGCCTCACCCGTTTACGATTCGTGCTAAACGATCCGGAAAAAGCGGACGTGGCTGCGATTGAAGCGCTCCCCATGGTCAAAGGCTGCTTTACCAGCGCCGGTCAATTTCAGGTGGTGATCGGCACCAATGTCGACCAAGTGTACGCCCTACTAGAGGAACAAACCGGGGTGGAAGGCCAGTCAAAAGACGAGGCCAAACAAGCCGCGCGCCAAAATATGAGCCTGACTGAGCGTGCCATCTCACACCTCGCGGAAATTTTTGTTCCCCTTTTACCCGCGATTATCACCGGTGGTCTAATCCTCGGCTTCCGTAATGTGATCGGCGATATCCGCATGTTCGATGGCAAAACCCTGACCGAAATCAGTGAGTTTTGGGCCACCGCTCACGGCTTCTTATGGCTGCTTGGCGAAGCCATCTTCCACTTCCTGCCTGTCGGCGTATGTTGGGCGACGGTGAGGAAAATGGGCGGCACACCCATTTTGGGTATCGTGCTAGGTATTACCCTAGTATCGCCACAGTTGATGAACGCTTACCTTATCGGTAAAGAGATGCCTGAAGTGTGGGACTTTGGCTGGTTCTCAATTGAAAAAGTCGGCTACCAAGCACAGGTGATCCCAGCCATGTTTGCAGGGATGGCTTTGGCATTTATTGAAACCCAGTTAAAACGTATTATTCCAGATTACCTTTACCTTGTGGTGGTGCCGTTTGTCGCGCTGCTCACCTCAGTGGTACTGGCGCACACCCTTATCGGTCCCTTTGGGCGTGAAATCGGCAACGGCGTCGCCTTCTTGGCTCGCACGGCGATGACCGGTGATTTCGCCTTTATCGGTGCAGCGCTATTTGGCTTCCTCTATGCACCTTTAGTGATTACCGGTGTTCACCACACCACCAACGCGGTGGACTTGCAGCTGATGCAGGAAATGGGCGGCACGCCTATTTGGCCGCTGATTGCCCTGTCCAACATTGCACAAGCCTCGGCGGTGGTTGGCATTATTTGGGTCAGCAAGAAAGAAAACGAACGTGAAATCTCTGTACCTGCGGCGATTTCCGCCTACCTTGGCGTGACAGAGCCGGCCATGTACGGGATTAACCTACGTTACAAATTCCCAATGCTGTGCGCGATGGTTGGCTCAGCGCTGGCCGCCATTGTGTGTGGTCTTTCCGGTGTGATGGCCAACGGTATTGGTGTCGGGGGCCTACCAGGCATCTTATCTATCCAGCCACAATTCTGGGGTGTTTACGCAGTCGCGATGTTAATCGCCATCTTGGTGCCAATCGCACTCACCGCCTTTATGTATCGCCGCCAGGCCAGCAAAGGCAAATTGGCGGTCGTCTAATTCCCATTCCGTCCGCGGGGAGTACGCTCCCCGCTTTTTTAGCGTTAAGAGAGACATTATGCACGCACATCCCTGGTGGAAAACGGCCACCATCTATCAGATTTACCCGAAAAGCTTCCGTGATACCACACAAACAGGGACAGGTGATCTGCCGGGCATTATCGAAAAACTGGACTATTTTTCGACCTTGGGCATCGATGCATTATGGCTAACCCCCATTTATGTATCACCACAAGTCGATAACGGCTACGACATTGCCGATTATTACGCGATTGACCCCAGCCTAGGCACCATGGACGACTTCGACACCCTGCTCGCCGAGGCACATAAGCGCGATATCCGCATCATCATGGATATTGTGATTAACCACACCTCGACCGAGCACCCCTGGTTCCAATCCGCGCTGACTGGTAAAGACAGTCCCTATCGCGATTACTACATCTGGAAAGATCCGGTTAACGGCGGTGTTCCTAACAACTGGCAATCAAAATTTGGTGGTAGCGCGTGGCAATGGCACGAACCCACCGGCCAGTATTACCTCCACCTATTTGCCACCGAACAGGCCGATCTCAACTGGGAAAATCCAGAAGTGCGGGCAGCCGTCAAAGACGTAATGGCCTTTTGGGCCGAGAAAGGCGTGGATGGCTTTCGCCTCGATGTGATCAATTTGATCTCCAAAGATCAGTCCTTTCCCAACGATCATCAAGGCGATGGTCGCCGTTTTTATACCGATGGCCCCCGCGTACACGAGTACTTGCAAGAGATCAGCCGGGATATTTTTCAGCATTACGGCAGCATCACCGTGGGCGAGATGTCTTCAACCACTCTGGAGCACTGTCAGCAATACTCTGCGCCGGATGGCAAAGAGCTCTCCATGGTGTTTAACTTCCATCACTTAAAAGTCGATTATCCGGGCGGCGAGAAGTGGCGACTGGCGCCGTTTGACTTCTTGGCCCTAAAACAGCTTTTCCGCACTTGGCAACACGGCCTGCATAATCAAGGTTGGGGCGCACTGTTTTGGTGTAACCACGACCAGCCGCGTGTGGTCAGCCGCTTTGGTGATGACCGCCACTATCGGGTCGCGTCCGCTAAAATGCTTGCCACTGCGATTCATATGCAGCAAGGCACGCCTTACGTGTATCAAGGGGAAGAAATTGGCATGACTAACCCTGGCTATCAGCGTATCGATGACTATCAAGACGTTGAGAGTCGCAACATGCACCGTCTGCTGTGCGACCAAGGCATGCCAGAAGGGGAAGTGTTGGCCATTCTGGCGGCACGCTCGCGCGATAATTCACGCACGCCTATGCAGTGGGACAGTTCAGCAAACGCCGGTTTTACCACAGGTACACCGTGGCTCAAGCCTGCGCCTAACTATGTTGACGTCAATGTCGACACCGCACTGGCGGATAAAGACTCGGTGTTCTATCACTACAAAAAGCTGATTTCCCTGCGTAAAACCTTACCCGTGATCCGTGAAGGCGATTATCAGGACTTGTTGCCTGATCACCCACAACTGCTCGCCTATCGTCGCGACAATGGCGACAGCCAACTGGTGGTGGTGTGTAATTTTTATGGCGAACCGGTCACGGCGACCTTGCCTCTCGCCCCTGCCCCGACCGCAGACTTGGTCAGCCATAATTACCCAGAAACCAAGCCCTTAATGCCAGAAATGCAACTGGCACCCTATGAAGCCTTGGTGTATTTGATTCATCCCGCTTAACCGACACAAAAATGGCACGCCTTGGCGTGCCATTTTATCAATACACATTACCAGCTAAAAAAAGGTTGTGCCAAGAAAAGTATAGATTTAAGTGATGAAGGATACTTTGAGAGTTTTTTTCAATTCGGCGCGGTAGCACACACCAAAACATGAACAAAGATTTGATAAAAGTGATTTGCACTGTGTGTGCAGCGACCCGAATTACAGTCACAGCTTTGTGCAAACGGTGAGCTATAAACACACGCTGCAGCACAGCAAATTAGAGTTATAGCAGGGCACTTTTGTGAAACAGAAGCGCATTTTTGTGGCTGTGGTTCCCGCGCGCGGATCACGAAAACAAATCGACTCTCGCAAAACTGTGCCGATATTTATTGCCAGTGCACGAACGCTGATTGCGGTCACCAGTTTGTCGCGTTCTCTCACTACCACAGCCCACTTTCGCCAAGCACGAAAACAACCGATGAACTCGCCAGCGCGCTAATCAAATCACTCACGCCAGAGCGCCGCAAAGACTTGCATAATCAGTTGTCATTGTTTTAAATTTACTTTACGCCAAATAAAACAAGGGGTTGCTGTGGAAAAAAGTGAAACAGATACTGAAATTGAAAAATTACAAAAAAAGATAAAGTGGTCTTGGTGGGTTGCTGCCACCAGTGCACTTCTAGTGATTGGCTTTTATTTTGGCAGGTTTGTAAACTCAGGTGCCAGCTTATCCCTTGATACTACTATATGGGGCGGCTTTGGTAGTTACTTTGGTGGTATCTTGAGCCCCATTGTTGCTTTGTTCGCATTGTACTGGCTAACACAGTCTGTGCTAATACAGAAAAAGGAATTATCCGAAACACAAGAAACGTTAAGAAAAACTCAATTATCGCACTATCAGCAGACAAAAACGCAAGAGAAGAAGCGATTCGAAGATACATTCTTTTCACTTTTAGACCAATTTAATGCGATATCTAGAGAAATGGGTGATGTTAATAATAGTCTCTATTCACATCTGACTCAAATGATGAATACCGAATTCTGTCCTAGTGAAGAAACTTCAGGGTTTGCCTTTCTTGCATCGAAAGGCAATTGTATAGAATATAGGGATTTTAGCTTTAACTTTTCCAAAGGGGGACAAGTAACGCTTAACGATTTGAGTCATTATTTCAGAGTTATTTATCATATTTTAAAGTTTGTTGAAAGCGCTGAGTGTTCATCGGAAAAAGTTATTTATAATGGTAAATTCTATACCAATATACTCAGATCTTTTTTAGGTCAGAAAGAAACTGTTTTGCTGGCTTTTAACTGCGCGGTAATGGAAAAGAGTGACCCATTTTATAATTATAGAAGGCTGATTGAAAAGTACGAGATGTTAGAGCATATGACCTTTAACCATAGATGGATAGGGCTTTGTATGATTTACAATAAAAGCGCCTTCGGTGCTAATGAAGATGCTCAAGGTTACTATGAGACTATGGATGAACTCGGCTTGTTTTCACCTATTGAGATCCCACGGAAGGTTACTCTGTCTTCTGCCATTATATGGAAGCTGACTCCGACTGGTAAAATAAAAAGCCAACAAATGTAGTGATAAACTTACCTAGCCAATCGATTCCGAGCAGCGCAAAGACTTACATACTCAGTTGATATTTGATAGGACGTTTAAGATGAATAGGTCAAAAGTAATAATAGTACTCTCTTTGGTTATAAGTTTAACCGGTTCTGGATATGCTCTTTTTAAAAAGAGGACAGAGATTAATGAGATCAATAGTATGGTCGCAGCTTTGACCAATGCATCTTCGGGTCTAGATCCCCTTGATTCGGTTGCCTCGATGTCACATTTGAAATTTAGTACTGATGCTTACAATACTATTATTGAGCAACTCGAAGAAGGGATAAATAAAGCAGAGTCGCAGGGAAACAGTCAGGCTCTCATAAGAGCGAAGCTTTCAGCCCTCGAAGAAAGAATTGAAGAAGTCGACGCGCGGAATATTGGGATTAGACAGTCAATCAACCCTATGAATCCTGATGAGATTCTTAAAATATCCCGTCTTAAAGATGAGATAGAGCGTATTAGTAGGGCCCAGATACAGCTACAAGAAAGTCTGACTAATGAAAGAAAAAGGATAAAGTCTAATGTGGCAAAAGAAATTGATGTTTTGAAGAGCACTTTGGATTTTTATGGAAATTTAATTCTTGCTCTGCTTCCTGTTATATCTACGCTTGCGTATTACGCCATATCAAAAAGCAAACATTGAAAGGAGCCTATTGGGACGGCGTATCGATAAAGCTATAGCATAGGTCTAGAATCCACGCTATAGCTTGGTTTTAACCACTATTATTTATTATAAATCTCGTCTTAGCTTCCTTACTTTATTAATGGCGCTTTCAACCACACTCATTGCTTTTCTTCTCGCCTTCATAGCCTCATTAAGCTCTTTTTCTTCATTGAAGTAATTAACATGAGCGTCAAATAATTCACCAGTTATGTTAAAAAAAATCAGGCATTTAAACTCTTTCTTCATTGCCTCTGACATGATATCTAAAGATCGACAGTATGTCCTCTCATAGTT
>NZ_MUFA01000002.1:0-239522 GCF_001995955.1 Salinivibrio sp. PR6
CAATACAATAGCTTAAATCAGGCGTTTTGTTAATCAAACGGCAGATCAGCAAGATAGCGAAGAATGGTTCAAATTAAATTCGTGACCAAGATCTCATATCTGTAAGGAAATCTTGCAGTTCGCGATCGTTTTCACGTTTTTGCCCCGTGTTATACTAGCCGCCAACCTTTGCAACTCGGACCTGTTGATGCTCAGCCCTGCCGTAAAATCAGACATTCGCGCGTGCTACCAAACGCTACAAGATCAACTTCCCCACTTTATTCCCCGTAAAGCTCAGAACTATTTGGTGGCAGAGCTCGCGAAAACCCTAGCTGGGGATTACGCGCCTAAACGGCGACTATTAGTGGCAGAAGCAGGCACAGGGGTCGGTAAGTCGATGGCCTATCTGATGGGTGCGATCCCGTTTGCACTCAACAACAATAAAAAAGTGGTGATTTCAACCGCGACGGTGGCGTTGCAAGAACAGCTTGCCAATAAAGACATCCCGTTTTTTCATCGCATCTGCCCCAAACCGTTTGATTTTATCTTGGCCAAGGGGCGCCAACGCTATTGTTGTGCACATAAGCTAAGCGCGGTGGCGGACACGGAAAGCATTCAAGGGGCGCTATTTACCCAAAAACCCAAGCGCAGCGAACAATTGTTACTCAACGATCTCTACGCTGCGCTGAGTCGGGGTAAGTGGGATGGTGACAGAGACAGTTGGCCAAAACCCATTGCTGATCATCTTTGGCAAGCCATCGCCTCTGATAAGCACACTTGTCATGCCGGTTTGCCCGCCCACCGTGCTTGCCCGTTTGCTAAAGCACGAGAGGCGATGGATAAAGCGGATGTGGTGGTGGTGAACCACAGTTTGCTGCTCGCCGATCTCGAACTAGGCGGCGGAGTGATCTTGCCCGAGCCGGAGCAATGCCTGTATATGATTGACGAGGCTCATCACTTGCCCACTGTCGCGCGAGACTTTTCTGCCGCCAGTGCCAGCCTGTTGGGTGTGGTCAGCTGGTTGGAAAAGCTCAATCAAGCGACGACCAAGTTGGGGAATACCGCGGATATTAAGCGCGCACATCGGTTTGTGGATAGCTTGCTAGACGCGATTCAAACCTTAATCCCAGGCTTACGCGAGGTTAAACAACAGCTCAGTCAATTGCCGCTCAACGATGATGGTTGCTACCGCTTTGCTGATGGCGAGCTCCCCGATGCGCTTACCTCACCCAGTGAGCAACTCAAAACGGCGAGTAAAAAAGCCCATCAGGCATTGGGAAAAATTCATGATTTGATCAATGAACGTCTGAAAGAAAATGACATTTCGGCCAAACTGGCTGATCCGGCGCTCGCGGAAACGGCTTTTTTCCTGCAACGGTTAGAAAATTTAGAAAAGGTGTGGACCTTGATGGCTCAACCTAATTCGGATAAAGGCGCCCCCTTGGCACGTTGGGTGCGAGCGTGTCGCGAGCGCGAAGGCGACCTTTGGATCCATGTCTCCCCCTTGGAAGTGGGTTGGCGTTTAGACCAAATGCTCTGGTCCCGTGCAGCCGGGGTTGGCCTATTTTCCGCGACCTTACGTGCACTCAAGCGGTTCAGTTATTTCTGCCGTCAAGTGGGCTTGAGCGAAACCGACGGCTCGCGCTATTTAGCCTTGCCTTCGCCATTTGATTACCCCAACAAATCGCGCTTAGTGATCCCGACGATGCCTTGTGAACCTCAAGCGAGCGACTTTACGGATGTGCTGAGCGATAAAATACTCGAACATCTGGAAGGCGAACGCGCCTCTTTGGTGCTCTTCGCCTCCTACTGGCAAATGCAGCAAGTGACAAAAGCGATAGAAAGCACCTGCAAGCAACGGGGCTGGCAGCTGCTTTGCCAAGGGAGCCAGTCGCGTACCGGATTACTAAAGGCGCATCAGCAAGCGGTTAACGTTGATAAAACAAGTATCATTTTTGGCACCGGCAGCTTTTCCGAAGGCCTGGACTTACCGGGCAACTTATTGACCAACCTCATTATTACTAAGATCCCTTTTGCCGTGCCCACCTCGCCGGTGGAAGAAGCGCACGCGGAGTATATCGAGCGCTGTGGTGGCAACCCGTTTTTACAAATCGCGGTGCCAGAAGCGAGTAAAAAGCTTGTACAATCAGTCGGTCGTCTACTGCGCAAAGAAGAGGACTCTGGTAAAGTAGTGCTTCTTGACCGGCGCATTATCACCCGTAGATATGGCCAATCCTTACTCGACTCGCTACCTCCCTTTACACGCGTGATCGAACCTTAAACTGACGAGTTAACATGCTGGAACTGATTGACCTCTCTACTTTAGTTATTCTGGGGCTGACCGCGTTTGTCGCTGGATTTATTGATGCGGTGGCTGGCGGTGGCGGCATGCTCACTGTCCCTGCTCTATTATCACTTGGCCTGCCGCCGCATGTTGCGTTAGGCACCAATAAGTTGGCCGCGACCTTTGCGTCGAGCACCGCCGCGTTCACTTATTATAAAAAGCGCCTATTTTCTCCCTTATTTTGGCAGCATGCGTTTTGGGGGACCTTAATTGGCGCCACGGCCGGCACCCTGCTGGTGGACGTTCTGAGTACCGAATGGTTAGAGAAGGCCATTCCCATTGTGGTGTTGGTCGCCGCGGTGTATACCATCTGGCATCCACACCCTAAAGGCGATAACAACCAGCTACCCGCACGTTGCCCAAAGCTGCCCATAAAACAGTGGAGTCAGGGTTTATCACTTGGCTTTTATGACGGAGTGGCAGGTCCGGGAACCGGCGCGTTTTGGACGGTTTCCACCATGTCGCTCTATCGGATGAATATTTTGCTATCCTCGGGATTAGCAAAGGCGATGAACTTTACCAGTAACTTCACCTCACTGGTGGCGTTCGCGCTGTTAGGCCATGTAAGCTGGGCGCTGGGCTTAACCATGGGAGCCTGCTTAATGCTAGGGGCTTTTATTGGCGCTCACTCAGCCATCCGCTTTGGTAGCCGTTTTATTCGCCCTATATTTATCACCGCGGTGGTTATTCTAGCGGGCAAACTCGCCGTTGATGCTTGGTTCTAACCCTCATTGAGAGAGAAAACATCATGAAAGCGCAAATCGATGCCATGGCTCAACATTTAGATCAACTCGCCGTTCAAGCCGCAGAGGTTGATCGTCGCCGAGGAGAAGCCAAGGCACCGCTATTTGCCACGCCACTTTTTCACTGCAAAGGTAAGTTATTAACGCCCTGTGTTAATGAAGCACAAGGCCTGTTAGCCGTGATGCGCCGCGATCATCAACAAGGGGTACTAACGGATGCGCGAGCCACCCATATTTGCGAAACCTTGTTAGCACAAATCACCGCACTCCAACGTGAACTTGCCACTCAACCTTTACGTAAGCAAGAACAAGCACGTCGTGGGCCAAGACGCCAATCTATCGGTGAGCTCTATCAAGACTTGGCCAAGCATCAAGACTGGGAGCGGCGTCTCGCCGACAAACTCCGTGATGCCAACGCCAGTGTTGAGATGGCCTCCAGTCCGGCTGTACGGCAACAGCATCAAAAGCAAGTTCTCACGCTCGAGCAGCGTCTAGCGCGGTGCACCAAAGCTCGAGAACGTATTGAAACCACCATTACTTACCGGGAAAAGCGATAACGTAAGGAGCGAATGTGCTACCACTGATATACCATCCCATTTACTCTGATTTCCCGCTTCCCGAGGGTCACCGTTATCCACTGCAAAAGTACCGGCTGCTGTTCGAACGATTGCAAACGCTTGCATTGCCGGTTGAGTTTCACCAGCCCACCGCCGCGCACAGAGAGATCATTGACGCGATTCATGACCCCGCCTATGTGAGTCAATTACTCGAGGGCAACTTGCCTTTGGTAAAAATGCGCCGTATTGGGTTTCCTTGGAGTGAGTCGCTAATAAAGCGCAGTTTAACCTCACTGGGTGGCACCACCTTAACGGTGGATCAGGCATTGCGCACGGGTCTGGCTATTCACCTTACCGGCGGCTACCATCACGCCCATTATGACTTTGGCAGTGGCTTTTGTTTATTTAACGACTTAATGATTGCTGCGCATCATGCCCTCACGCAGCCGGGCATAGAGACAGTGATGATCGTCGATTGCGATGTTCACCACGGTGACGGCACCGCCGCGCTAGCCTCCTCACATCCAGATATTGTGACCTTTTCCGTCCACTGTGAGAAAAATTTCCCCTCGCGAAAGCCATCATCAACGCTTGATTTACCCCTCCCGATTGGCACCCAAGATAGCGACTATCTCGATGCCTTTTTGCCTTTACTCGACCTTGCACTGGCTCAGCACCGCCCCGACATGGTGATCTATGATGCGGGTGTCGACGTGCATAAAGACGATGCGTTGGGGTATTTGTCACTCACCGCTGAAGGTATTTTTCAACGCGACACAGGCGTGTTATCACGGTGTGCCTCCCACCAGATACCTGTCGCTGCGGTCATAGGAGGAGGCTATCATGACACCCATGAGCAGCTAATCCCGTTGCACGAACAACTGATACAAGCCGCGCTCACCCACTTTCCCGACTTTTCCGCCAGCCTGGAGGCATCATGACTGACTCACATTCTTCCTCGTCAAAAGCACTCGAAGAGGCCCCCGACGACGTTAAACTCGCCGTCGATCTTATTTACTTGCTTGAAAGCCATGCGATCGATACCGACACAGCGCTCTCCGCGATCGATATCGTTAAGCATGATTTGCTGACCAAAAAAGCAGCGTCATCCAGTGAATAAGTCACCTTTATCTACCGGTTCGGGCAAATTCGTTCGACAGTCGGTACGATGAATCGGCGGTAATATGAGGCATTGATCACATTTCGTTCAGCGCGCAAGAAAACGTTATTTAGTCAAAAAATACGGAATAATATGCGAAAGGCGTCGAGATGACTGCTTTAACATCAAGTAATTAGCATGCAACCCATTACATTCTTGTTACAGTTTTTAGTGCTGTTATTAACACCCAAGACCGCTCAAAAAACCAACAGATCAATAATCATCTAGTGTTTTGTCTCACAAATGTCGGTATTATCCGGCGTGCTCCACCTAGTGTATTGATGTGCTAAGACATCGCTATCACTGGCAACGGCGCACTCTGGCAACAGCCGAGCATGGATTCAAAATGCTGTTGCAGATCCAACATTGCGCGTCATAGCAAGCCAGATGTTTTGGTGCTATCGCGCGTTTCGTTGCTCACCTGCATGGACGGCAGAGATCTCACATGGACAGTGGTTGTCGACCCTCGCTCTTTCACGATGAACCTGAGTTCACGTGTTTATCGAGTTAGGCGTCTCCCAACAGACAAAACAGAGTTTAATGATGGAACAACTTAAAAATCTATTTGTGTCCATAGTCGATACAGGTAACGGCCTCCTTTGGGGCAGCGTACTCATTTATCTTTTGATTGGCTTAGGTTTGTACTTCACCGTACGATCTGGCTTTATTCAATTCCGTAACTTTGGCCACATGTTCAAACTCATGGCCAACAGCCGCGATGGCGCGTCAGGTGGTATCTCTTCTTTCCAAGCCTTTAGTACCAGTCTGGCAGCGCGCGTCGGTACCGGAAACATGGCCGGTGTGGCCGTCGCACTCTATCTGGGTGGCCCTGGTGCTATCTTCTGGATGTGGCTAACGGCATTGGTCGGCATGGCAACCAGTTTCGTCGAGTCCACCTTGGCGCAGGCGTACAAAGTTAACCACAACGATAAGACCTTTCGCGGTGGCCCGGCTTACTACATTGAGAAAGGCTTAGGTCAGCGCTGGTTAGGTATTGCGTTCGCTATTTGTCTGATTATCGCCTTTGGTCTTGCGTTTAACGGTGTCCAGTCCAACTCGATTGCTGCAGCAATGAATACCGCGTTTGGCTTTGATGCCTTAGCGGTTGGCATCGGCCTTGCCGTAGTGACCGCACCCGTGATTTTTGGCGGTATGCGTTCGGTTGCGCGTGTGGCGGAGCTGATCGTGCCGTTTATGGCACTGGCGTATTTGCTGGTTGCGCTTGTCGTGGTTGGCATGAATATCGAGCAGCTACCTGCTGTGATCTCCACCATTGTTAAAAGCGCGCTCGGGCTTGAACAAGCGGCGGGTGGTGCTATGGGTTATGCGATCGCGCAAGCGATGATGCACGGTATCAAGCGCGGTTTGTTCTCAAACGAAGCAGGTATGGGTTCAGCACCGAATGCGGCCGCTACCGCAACCACCAAGCCGAATCACCCAGCGGCGCAAGGCTATGTTCAGATGCTGGGTGTTTTTGTCGACACCATCGTTATCTGTACCGCGACAGCATCGATCATCTTAATCTCCGGTATGCTTGAGCCAAATAGCGGCCTAACGGGTATTGCGCTTACCCAAGAAGCATTGGTTAGCCAAGTGGGTGACTGGGGTGCGGCGTTTATTGCTATCGCAATCCTCTTATTCGCTTTCACCTCTATCATTGCCAACTATTCTTATGGTGAGTCAAACATCGAGTATATTTTCCGCTCGAAAAACGCGATTCTGCTCTACCGTATTGCTGTGCTAGCTATGGTGTTGGTGGGATCGATTACCGACTTACCGTTAATCTGGAGCTTTGCTGACTTGTCGATGGGCATGATGGCCGTGATCAACTTGGTGGCGATTGCGCTCTTGTCGGGTGTCGCCTTCGCGCTGATGAAAGACTATGAAGACCAGCGCCGTGCGGGCAAAAACCCAACCTTTGATCGCACCAAGTTCCCGAAACTGGATAAGCAAATCGATAAAGACGTTTGGTAATCCCCTACGGGTCATACGAAAAAACCACCGAGCAATCGGTGGTTTTTTTGCACTCACTTTTAAGTCTTAGGCTTGCGCTGGCGCCGTTATACCAAAGTCTCTAAGGCTACACACTCAACCAATAGCCAATGAGTAGGGCGAAAACAAGACACGCGCCCGCATAAAACCCCAACTCAATCTTACGTGCGGTCATGTCCTCAGCCTCTTCAGGCTTTAAAGTGATCCCCCAATACGCAAAGCCAATGGACGATGACAGCAATAGCACACCGAGACCGAACGCTAACCCTTCAACCGCATGGATCAATGTCATTTTTCCTCTCACTTTCGTCACTGACTTGTAGCACGTTGATTATACGCCTTATCAGTCATTACGAAAACCATCAGCAAAGGGTTCATTGTCTCGCCACGAGCCTCTACTTTAGTCGCGAGGACCGTTCCCACGGTTAGCGCCATAGTTCACTGATGGGCGTGTCCGGTGAAAAGTCATGGGCAATTTGCGCTTGCAGTAGTTCAGCCGTTGCCATCGCATCCGTCAGCGCATGGTGGCTCTGGTAAAAGGGTAAGTGATAACGATGACGACTATCGGCTAAACGAATCGACTCAGGCGGGCGACGGGCAATCCAATCCATAAAGCTGCGTTTACCGCTTCTATGTTTGCGCGCTTCTAATTCCATGGTATCGACCATTGGGAAAATGATCCCCTCGCCTAGGCGCTGTTTGATCGCACGGTCCAGAAACTCCCGCTCAATACGGCGATAATGAACCACGACTACTGAGCCGGCTAGCGCGCTCAGTAAAGGTTCAATCACATGCGAAAAGTCAGGGGCATTCACGATATCTGAGTGGGTGATCCCATGAATGACAATCGACGACTCTGCCAACGGCCGGTTAGGGTTAACAATCCAGTGTTGCGCATGCTGACAACGAATGCGATTCAGGGTAAAGGGCACCAAGCCAATACTGACAATCGCATCTTGCTGGCTATCAAGCCCTGTGGTTTCAAAGTCTAACGCCACAAAAGACACCTGGGAGACAGGCGTATCAGGCGATACCCAGCCTTGCTGATAAAACGCTTGCAACGTCTCATGCTGGACCGTCTCACGTTTGGTTTCCAGCATGGCACGCCAATCCACGTCGTCGGCATCCTCTTTTTTTCTCAAATCGAAATGAAGCATACCCTCCCCTTAAGACCGATTCGGCTGATAGCGGAATTTCAAGAACTTCTGCGCGTTACTTAAGATCTGAAATGCATCTTTTAAGTTTCGACGTTCAAAGTCAGATAGGTTCTCTGGCTCGATGTTGTTGTCCGGCTCGCGACCCGCTTCGATGTCTAACGCTTGATGACGAATGCGCACCATAGAGATAAATTCCATTGCATCGCGTAAGTCTGGGCCTCGACCTTTAGGCAAGATCCCCGACTCGATAATATCGTCCAAACGCTCAAAGGAGTTTTGCGAGCGTGAATCGATCGCCAATGAATGTACCCGAATTAGATCGGCCAAAGGTGCCGTGCCACGACGTTTTAAGTTAATGGAATTGTTATGACGCCCGTCTTGCTCCATGACAAAGTCTTTGAAAAAGCCCAGTGGCGGTGTGCGATTGAGCGCATTGCGTGCCATCGCCGCCAAGAAGCGGTTGTTGCGGCGCGCACGACGACCAATAAAGGCTTTAAGTTGCTCTGCCCAGTTGGTGCGACCATGGACGCCATCAAGGTCAAAAAAGATATTGCTATCAAGTAGCGATCGCGGACTGGGATTATCAATCCAATCAGCAAAGCATTGCTCCCACTCTTTCAGCGTTTTTCGCCACTCAGGGTTAGTCGCCATAATATTGCCGGTGCAATACGTATACCCACACGCATTCAATCCATCAGAGACACGTTTAGACAAGGCTTCAAAATACGCATTGTGCTGACTGTGATCATAACTATCGTCCAAAATAATGGCGTTATCTTGGTCAGTAACAATTAACTGCTCGTCACGTGCCATTGACCCCATGGCCAAAAAGCAATACGGCACTGGCGGCTCACCGAGCTCTTCCTCAGCAAGCTCAAGCAAGCGCTGTTTAAAACTACGGCCAATCACCGACAACGCGGAGCCTATCATATGTGAATTCGCGTCTTCGTTGACCATACGGACAAAGCAATCTTTCACTTGTTTAGACAAGATGACCAAATCATCCACAGATTGTTGGCGGAAGATACTCGCCACCAAGAACAAACTGTTTTGCGACTCATAGCGCGCGATATCAGACAGTGCGACCACACCAATCGGCTTACCGTGTTGAATCACGGGCACATGATGAAGGTTTGAGCGCAAGATGGTCAGCATTGCCTCAAAGATATACGCATTGTGGTCAAGCGTGATCAGCTGTGGTGACATGATTTCTTGCACTGGCGTCTCATAAGGCAACCCTTCCGCTAAGACGCGATTACGTAAGTCACGATCCGTTATGATCCCCAGTACCGGCTTTATACCAGTATCAGGATCTGGCTCATCGCCCATCACCAGAATAGAAGAGACTGTCTCTTGTGACATGACCTGAGCAGCGTGCTGAACCGAGTCCGTACTGGATATCATTACCGGGTCACGGATAATCAGTTTTTTCACTTTTGAGGTGGTCAAATCATTGGCTTCGTTGTGACTCGATACCGCTTGGCGCAATCGGGTTCTGTCCTCTACCTCAACAAAATCAGCAAAGTGCTCAAAGTCATCAAAGAGCCGGTTGAACATCGCCTCTGGGATAAAATAGACCAAGGTATCCTCGATCGCTTTGGCGGGCATCCGGACGCGGTTGTTCATCAAAAGGCCCATCTGACCAAAGATATCGCCTTCTGAAATACGGTTGTACAAGGTTCCATTCCGGCGAAAGAGCTCGACCGCGCCACTGCGCAGGATGGCTAAATCGTGAATTTCATCACCGTAAGCAAAAATATCGGTGCCTGCACGGTAGTAACTGATTTCAATACTGGTTGCTACCTCAGCCACCACCTCTTCCGGCATTGCGTCAAAAGGGGCGTACTGCGCAAGAAATGTCGCGATTTCAATTTGTTCAGCTTCCATAATGCTCACCTAAACCTGCATTTTATTGAAGGGCTCCCCTTTGGGGCATCCGTTCTTTCGCCAGCGGCACAGCTCAAGCGCTGGCCGGGTAATAAAAAAGGCAGCCCCGAAGGCCTGCCTTTCCTATCTTAGCTAACAATCAAACAGTTAGCACACCTGTTTATTTCGCGCGTGGCTCAGAGGCCAAGCCTTTAAACAAGGAGACAGTCGCTACCAGGAGCACCACGGCGAATGGGAAGCCGGTGGAGACAGCCATCGCTTGCAACGCCACCAAGCCGCCGCCAAGGATCAGCGCCACCGCCACTAAACCTTCAAAAGTGGCCCAGAACACCCGTTGTGATACGGGTACATCCATTTTTCCACCCGCCGAGATGGTATCAAGCACCAAAGAGCCTGAGTCGGATGACGTGACGAAGAAGACAATGACAAGAATAATACCAATGAACGAGGTGATCGTCGCAAGTGGCAGGCCTTCAAGCATCGCAAACAACGTCAGAGACAGCTCGGCATCGACAACGGCGGTGTATCCGTCGTTGACAAACTGGTCAATCGCCGTGCCCCCGAATGACGTCATCCAAAGCACACTGGCCGCCGATGGGATCAACAACACACAGGTAATGAACTCGCGTACCGTTCGACCCCGAGATACGCGCGCGATAAACATCCCGACAAATGGTGACCAAGAGATCCACCACGCCCAATAGAAGGATGTCCAACCTTGGGTAAAGTTGGCATCATCTCGCCCAAATGGCATCGCCAGTGCTGGCAAATTTTCTAAATAGGCGCCGAGATTACCGAAGAAACCGGTCAGAATCGCGAGCGTCGGGCCAACCGCAATCACAAACAGCAACAACAAGAACGCAAGGATAAGATTAAGCTCAGATAGGCGCTTCACCCCTTTATCGACGCCAGCGACAACGGAGAAGATCGCCATCGCGGTGATCACCACCACCAAGATGATCTCGGTCGTTGCGCCTAACGGCGTATCGAACAAGTAATGTAAACCACCGGACGCTTGTGAGGCACCAATACCGAGCGAGGTGGCAAGGCCAAAGAGCGTCGCCACAATAGCTAAGATATCAATCACATGACCGGTCCAGCCCCAAACGCGCTCACCAAACAAGGGATAGAACACCGAGCGGATAGTCAGCGGCAGCCCTTTATTGTAAGCAAACAGTGCAAGACCAAGCGCCAGCACCGCATAGATGGCCCAAGGGTGCAGTCCCCAGTGGAAAATGGTCGCGGACATACCTAAACGACGGGCCGCGTCTGTATCCCCCGCGGCACCACCTAACGGGGCCCAGTCAGTCCGGATACCATTAGCATTTGTCGACGTGCCATCGAGCGCGGTTTGAAAATGCGTCAACGGCTCTGACACGCCATAGAACATAAGGCCAATGCCCATACCCGCGGCGAAAAGCATCGCGAACCAGCCACCATAGCCAAAGTCCGGCTTGGCTTCTGTGCCACCCAGCCGCACTTTTCCTAACGGCGATACAATCAATATTAAGCAAGCAATGACGAAAACATTGCCTGTCGAGAGGAAAAACCAATCGAGATTTGCAGTCAGCCAAGCACGTAAATCGCCAAAAATCGGCCCCATTTTATCTTGAAAGGCCAAGGTCACAAAGACAAAGGCCATAATCGCCAGCCCTGAGACCATAAATACACGGTTGTGAATATCAAAACCAAACGGGCCGACTTTCAAAGCGACGTTATCCTGACCCACTTGGTAGTCAGTGTCGATCGGGTTCACCTGACCGTCTGGTGTCATCATATCTTCATGGCTTTTATCGCTCACGCGTTAACTCCTTAGTCCGTCGATTCACAAGCCTCTCTGTGTTGCCGAACACTGCCGAAGGTTGCTTGGTATTTAAGCGTGATAAAAACACCAAAAAGGGTGGCAATGACAACACGGTCAGCAAGAATACCATAGAGCGAACGCGCTTTAATTAGGCCCCTAACCGCTTGGTCACTTTGTCATCAAGGTTGTTACACTCATGCCTTGCCAGCACAGCTTATTTACAACGAAGCAGATCCTTTGAACTCATTCTTTAACAGTTATAACGATTGGATAAAGGTGCTCGCTTTTGGCGCAATCAGGGAAGAAAAACACAATAGGTAGGGAAAACGTAACCAAATAAAAAAAGCAGCCCGCTTGGGGCTGCTTATAAAACCTTAACGCGACGTTAAGTGTTTGGCTTAAGAAGCACGAGGCTCTGAGGCCAAACCTTTAAACAGTGACACGGTAGCAACCAGCAACACAATCGTGAATGGGAAGCCTGTCGACACCGCCATTGCTTGCAGGGCGACCAAGCCACCGCCAAGGATCAGCGCAACGGCCACCAAGCCCTCGAAAGAGGCCCAGAATACACGCTGTGGCACAGGAACATTCACTTTACCGCCGGCAGAAATGGTGTCGATAACCAATGACCCTGAGTCTGACGAGGTGATAAAGAACACCATGACCAGGATAATGCCGATAAACGAGGTGATCGCTGCTAGTGGCAGATCATCTAACATCGCAAACAGTTTCAGTGACAGCTCTGCGTCCGTAACCGCGGTATAGCCTTCATTGACGAACTGACCAATTGCGGTGCCACCAAAGGCAGTCATCCACAATACACAGGCTGCTGATGGGATGATCAACACACAAGTGATGAATTCACGCACGGTACGGCCACGCGATACGCGCGCAATAAACATACCGACGAATGGGGACCAAGAAATCCACCATGCCCAGTAGAAGGATGTCCAACCTTGAGTAAAGTTGGCATCTTCACGGCCAAATGGCATTGACAGCGCAGGCAAGTTTTGTAGATACGCGCCCAAGTTACCAAAGAAACCGGTCAGGATAGCGATGGTTGGACCCACTGCAATCACAAAGATGAGCAGCAATAGCGCAAGCATCATGTTGATTTCAGATAGGCGCTTGACCCCTTTATCAACACCAGCCACAACCGAAAGAATCGCGGCGCCTGTGATGCCCATTACCAGCAACACTTCTGTGGTATCACCTAGCGGTGTATCAAACAGATAGTGAAGACCCGCTGATGCCTGAGAGGCACCCAAGCCAAGCGATGTTGCAAGACCAAACAAGGTCGCGATGATTGCCAAAATGTCAATCACGTGGCCCGTCCAGCCCCAAACACGTTCACCGAACAGTGGGTAGAACACAGAACGCATGGTCAAAGGCAAGCCTTTGTTGTACGCAAACAGTGCCAGGCCTAACGCCAATACCGCGTAAATCGCCCATGGGTGTAAGCCCCAGTGGAAAATCGTGGCAGACATACCCAAGCGGCGCGCCGCCTCTGTATCACCGGCTGCCGCACCCAAAGGCGCCCAGTCAGTGCGAAGACCATCAGCGCCTACGGATGTCCCGCCTAACGCCGTTTGGAAATGCGTCAGTGGCTCTGAAACCCCGTAGAACATCAGACCAATACCCATACCGGCTGCGAAAAGCATCGCAAACCAGCCGCCGTAGCTGTAATCGGGCTTAGCTTCGGTACCACCGAGTCTCACTTTACCCAGTGGAGACGCAATCAGCACTAGACAGGCAATAACAAAAATGTTTCCTGCTGAAAGGAAGAACCAGTCTAGGTTTGAAGTTAGCCATCCACGTAGATCCCCAAAAACTGGACCAATTTGGTTTTGAAAGGCCAGGGTGACAAAAATGAAGGCCAAAATAGCCAGCCCTGAGACCATAAATACTCGGTTGTGAATATCAAAACCAAACGGGCCGAGTTTCAGTGCCACGTTATCCTGACCGACCTGATAATCAGTATCGATCGGGTTAACCTTCCCGTCTGGTGTCATCATATCTTCATGGCTTTTATCGCTCACGAGTTAACTCCTTAGTCCGTTTATTCGGAAGCCTGTGAGTGTTGGTGGTGCGCCCATTATTCATTGCTGTTCAAGCCATCTTTACCAGCAATAAAAGACCAGCTGTCACCACACAATCAACTACATTACCACATCTGAGAAAAAATTTAATTAGGCCCCTAACCAAATGTTTACTTTCTAACCAAGCACCCAACACCAACTTCCCTCCATGCCCCGATTTTACTGGCTTTCCCGGTTATTTGAACTCTTTATTTCAGAACAATAAACAATTTGGTTAATAGCGTTTTAGAACGCCTAACACCCTTTTAAAATCATAGTCGTATTTTCCACCATTGCTAAGCAAACATAACGATCGTGAAAGTCATCACGCTTGGGCAACTCGCTTGCGAGTATCAAAGACGCCATTGATGAAAAAAATGCAAACACAAAACACACAAAGTGACACTTGTCACATAAGAAAAACCACGTACAATACCGCCGCAATCGTTTTCCATCTCAAGTTTAACGTTTGCGGAGCAACATCATGCAGTTTGGCATTGGCCTGTTGGGGATTAGCGTCCTCTTTCTTATCGCGATGGGTTTTTCTGAAAATCGATCCGCGATTAACTGGCGCACCGTTGGCGGTGCATTCCTCATACAAATCGTCTTTGCTGGCTTTATCATCTCGGTTCCCCTTGGCCAGCGTATTTTGGCCAACGCGTCTGACACCGTCTCTGCGATCATCAGCTTTGGTGACATAGGCGCAGAGTTCCTCTTTGGCGATCTCGCTAAATTCAAACTCGGTTTTATATTCGCCTTTAATGTATTGCCCACCATCGTTTTTTTCTCTGCACTGATCGCCGTGCTGTACCACATTGGGGTCATGACATGGGTCATTAGCCTGATTGGTGGACTACTACGACGTGTACTCGGCACGTCGCGTACAGAATCAATGTCTGCCACCGCCAATATTTTTGTTGGCTCTGTTGAAGCGCCGCTGGTTGTTCGGCCTTTTCTTGCTGCTATGACACGCTCAGAGCTGTTTGCTGTCATGGTGGGCGGGCTCGCCTCAGTGGCTGGCGGCACCATGGTAGGCTATGCAGGGCTCGGTGTCGAAATGAAGTACCTTATTGCGGCGGCGTTTATGTCGGCACCGGCAGGACTCATGATGGCCAAGATCATCGTGCCACAAACCGAAACACCGATGACCCCGACGCAACATCAATCAGTGCAAGACACACAGGACAAACCAGTGAACCTGATTGATGCCGGCACGCAAGGCGCCTTAAGTGGCTTACAAATCGCCATGGCAGTGGGTGCCAGTTTATTGGCCGTGATCAGTATGATTGCGCTCATCAATGGTGGGTTAGGTAAGCTTGGTCCTCTTTTGAACCTGCCTCAGCTAAGCCTTGAATGGCTGTTTGGCTACCTGTTCGCGCCGGTGGCTTGGTTAATTGGCATTCCTTGGCATGAAGCCATGACCGCAGGCACCTTGATCGGTAAAAAAATCGCGGTGAACGAGTTTGTTGCTTTTGCCGATTTTATGAACTTAAAAGGCCAATTATCCGCCCACAGTCAAGCTATCGTGACGTTTGCGCTGTGTGGTTTTGCCAACTTGACCTCCATTGCCATGCTGATGGGAGGCCTAGGCGGCATCGTACCCGAACGCCGGGGCGATATTGCGACACTCGGTATGCGAGCCATTCTCGCGGCGACACTCGCCAACCTGATGAGTGCGACCCTGGCAGGTCTCTACCTTTCCTTGTCATTCCCCTAGCGTATTCGCTCGCGACTACTCACTCTGTTTCTCACCATGGACGGTGAGTAAACAAAAATGGACTCGAAAACCGCACTGGCACTCTGTTACACTTAGTTAACTTCACGTAAAGAGATGTAATAACATGCGATACCCATGGGTTTTATTCGATGCCGACGAGACCTTGTTTCACTTTGATGCGTTCTCCGGCTTACAACGTCTGTTCTCGCATTACGATGTCGATTTTGACCAGCAGGCGTTTGCCGAATACTCCGCACGCAATAAACCACTGTGGGTACAGTATCAAAATGGGGAAATTGATGCCCAGACTCTACAGACCGAACGCTTTACGGACTGGGGAAAGCGCTTAAACGTCGCCCCATCTTCCTTAAACCAAGGGTTTTTAGATGCCATGGCAGACATCTGTGAACCATTACCAGGGGCTCGGGAACTCATCGACGCCATTTCCCCGCATGCTCATATTGGTATCATCACCAACGGGTTTACGGCTTTACAAGATATTCGTTTAGAAAAAACAGGATTGAAGGCGGCGATCTCTACGTTAGTCATTTCTGAGCAGGTCGGTGTCGCTAAGCCTGACCCACGTATCTTTGAACATGCGTTTGAAAAAATGGGGCATCCGCCTAAAGAGAAAATCTTGATGGTGGGTGATAACCCACATTCTGACGTTCTCGGTGGCATGCAAGCCGGCATCGATACGTGTTGGCTAAATGTCGATAATACCCCAGTCCCTGAAGATATTGCGCCGACACACCAAGTTGACTCTCTACATCAATTAAAAAATTGGCTACTGCCAACCTAAACAGTGACAAAAAAAGAGAGCAAACCTGCTCTCTTTTTATCGGCACCGCCATTGTTAATGGCGGCTTGAACGCAATCGCGCGTCTTTTAGCTGTGGTCGCCTTTGATGAATGCGGCTTGCTCTACACGCTCACCTTGATCGGTGCTAGCCACAAAGTTGATTGAGCGGCTGTTTTGGTTCTGAGCATGGATAAATACACGACCAGACTCATCCGTTACCTTCGCATCAAGACCCGACTCATTGGCGACTTTAGCGCCTTTTACCGCTTGGCCTTGTTCAGTGACCGTTACCCAAGCGCCCCCTTCTGCAGGGTCTACATCGAGGTTCAGACCACCAGCCATGACAGACGTTGAAGCGAACGTTAGGGCAAAGATTGCAGCAAGTTTTTTCATGGTTTGTTTCCTCTTTCGTAATGGGTTGACAGCTATTAAACGCAAATTGTGCCGGTGATTTGTCACCTCAATGTCTCCATTTCTAAAAATCTGTCTCCAGAGACTCATCAAGGCGCAATCACGGTTCGACATTGTCATTGCGTTATTGCCGTGGAACGAGAATGAGGTTACGCCTGACAGACCGTGACGACAATCACAATAATATGAATGACTCGTTCGAAAAATTTCACAAGACGACGGCGGTTATTAGGCGTAGAAAAGAGGAAGATGGGGAATATTCTCCTTACCAGTGATCGACTTCGCTTCCGTCCTCGTTTTCACCCTTGCAACAAGTTGATACTTCCCAAGTCGTCACCAAGGGTTGTAATAAGGCAACTTATTGGGTGGGGAAACGAACGCAAAAGGGAGAACGATGATGTTAACACGCACGATCACGAAATTAGCCATCACTGCGACATTGCTGGTTGGGATGGGAAGCGCCGTCGCTGCCCACCACAAAGGTGAGCATGACATTGTTGATACAGCAATGAAAAATGACGACTTTTCAACATTGGTGGCAGCCGTTAAAGCCGCGGACCTTGTTGATACATTGAAAGGAGAGGGCCCGTTTACCGTCTTTGCCCCCACGAACGCGGCTTTCGATAAGTTACCTGACGGCACGGTGGACACCCTACTCAAGCCAGAAAACAAAGACAAACTCACCGAGATCCTGACCTACCACGTCGTCCCTGGAAAAGTAACGGCAGAGCAAGTGATGGGAATGTCTTCCGCGACCACAGTGCAAGGCAGTGACGTAATGATCAAAACATCGTACGGGGATGTCAAAATCGATAACGCTACCGTCGTCAAGCCCGATATCATGACCTCCAACGGCGTTATTCATGTGATTGATACCGTGATAATGCCCTAGTACTTTGTCCGTCTCGCTCAACAAGGTCGCTCGTGAGGCGATATGAGTGAGGCACCAAACCTCGGTACACACATAGATACGTAAAAAAAACAGCCTGCTCTTGGAGCAGGCTGTTTTATTCATCTGTCTATAGACAAATCATACACCGAATGTCACGCCGCTTTATCAGTGCACTTTTGTTGAAACTTACCTAACAGCGCGTGGTAGAAGTCATGGTCAGATAAGGTACCAACCAGTTTCCCTTCTTCGATGAGTAACACCGGCTTAACAGTGTGATAGCGAATTTCAATCGCATCACGCATTTCGATGTCAGGCGAGGCAACCACAATGGTGTCGTCTCCAACTTGTGACAGATCTTGAACGTCTTTTTGCCATTCAACGACTCGTAAGGGCTGTGAGCCTGCAGCGGCTGACAAACGACCGCCCTGCTCTGCGGTGACCCAAATATCACGCTGCTCACACACTTTCCAACGGTTGTCGACATGAGGTAAGTCGTCAACAGATTTCATCATCGAACGCCCTTTCAACACGTTCAATGGATTAGTATGAGCAACAAAGTCACGCACGTAATCCGTCTCAGGACGCAGCACAATGTCTTCAGGCTTACCATGTTGAATAAGCTGGCCTGATTCCATAATGGCAATGTTATTACCAATTTTCAGGGCTTCGTCCAAATCATGGCTCACAAACAAAATCGTTTTGTTGAGCTTTTTCTGCAACTCTAGCAACTCATCTTGTAGCTGCGCACGGATCAGAGGATCCAGTGCCGAGAAAGGTTCATCCATCAGTAGAATATCACTGTCCATCGCGAACGCACGGGCCAAGCCAACGCGCTGCTGCATACCACCAGACAGCTCATGCGGGTATTGATAAGCCCAGTCGTCCAACCCGACCATTTCTAGCTTTTCCAGCGCTTGTCGACGACGCTCTTTCTTGCTGATACCTTTCATTTCTAGGCCAAAGGCGACGTTATCAACCACTGTCATCCAAGGCATAAGTGCAAACTTTTGAAACACCATAGATGCACGGTTAGTACGAAGGTGGCGAAGCGTTTGCGAGTCAACTGTTGCCATGTCGACCATTCTGTTGCCATCACGGACTTCAAGACTACCGCGGCTGATGGGGTTCAATCCATTCACGGCGCGCAGTAGGCTCGATTTACCTGAGCCTGATAAACCCATCAAGACACAGATTTCACCTTCTTTCACATTGAGTGAGACATTGTCCACGCCCACAACTTGACCGGTCTTCTCGATAATCTCTGAGCGGCTTAATCCGTCATCAAGCAGATCCAGTGCTGGCTTAACATTGTCGCCAAACACCACGTCTAAATTTTTAATTGCGATTGCGTCCATGGTTTCCCCCTTATTCGTTGCCTTGATTTGGTGCTTTACACAGGCGGTCAAGAATGATGGCTACCAATACAATCGCCAGACCCGCTTCAAAACCCTGAGAAATGTTGACGGTATTCAGTGCACGAACCACTGGTTTACCGAGGCCGTCAGCACCTACCAGCGCCGCGATCACCACCATCGACAGTGACAACATAATGCACTGAGTCACACCCGTCATAATGCTAGGCAGTGCCGCAGGAAGCTCCACTTTAAACAGTAGTTTCATACGGTTAGCACCAAATGCGCGTCCTGCCTCTACCAACTCTTCCGGTACACGGGTAATGCCGAGATACGTCAAACGAATCGGCGCCGCAATAGCAAAAATGATGGTTGAAATCAGACCTGGGACAATGCCCAAACCGAACAGCACCAAGGTTGGGATCAAGTACACAAACGGCGGCACCGTCTGCATCAAGTCCAATAAGGGCCGCATAATGGTGTACACCAAGGGCCGATGCGCGGCCATTATCCCAAGCGGTATGCCAATTAATACGGAAATCGTTGTCGCGGCAAATACCAGAACAAAGGTTTCCAGCATCTCTTGCCAGTAGCCCAGGTTGAGGATCAACAAGAGCGCACTCACAACAAAGATCACGATGGAAATTCGACGCTGCAGGTACCATGCTAAGGCGGCTGTCATAATGATCGGCCCTGCCGCTGGCATCCATTTAAAAATGTCGACTAATAGTGTGATGGTCGTATCTAAGCCAATTGAGATCGCATCAAAAAAGCCGGCGGCGTTCATGGTTAGCCAGTCAACACCATTTTCCATCCATTGACCGAGTGGGATCTTGTTATCTGTAATAATATTCACAATAAAACCTTAGGGGCGGCGTTAACACCGCCCTCTCCTTCTACACTTTTTTATTTACGCTTCAGTCTTTTTCAGGTACTCAGTGACCGCTTCAACCGCGTTCTCACCATCAACGGTGGTCACGCCGTCCAGCCACTTGTTCAGCACACTTGGGTTATTACGCAACCACTCGCGTGCCGCGGCCTGAGGCTTCTCTCCGTCATTAAGGATTTTGCCCATCATTTCGTTTTCCATCTTGAGGCTGAACTCAAGTTGCTCAAGCATTTGACCGACGTTCGCACACTGCTCAACATAGCCGCTACGTACGTTGGTATGAACCGTGGCACCGCCATAGTTAGGACCAAAGTACTCGTCCGCACCAGATAGGTATTTCATATCAAAGTTGCTGTTCATTGGGTGCGGGGCCCAACCGAGGAAGGCAACCCACTTGTCACGACGAACGGCACGAGACACCTGAGACACCATGCCAGCTTCACTGGATTCGATAAGACGGAAGTCACCCAGGTTGAAATCATCGGTATCGATCATTTTCTGGATCTGGCGGTTACCGTCGTTACCTGGCTCAATGCCATAAATGCGTGAGTCGAACTTGTCAGCGTATTTCGCGATATCTGCGACGCTAGTAACACCCGCATCGTAAACATACTTAGGCACGGCGAGGGTATATTTGGCACCTGTCAGGTTGGCGCGAACGCTGTCGATCGAGCCTTCGTCAAGATACTTTTTGATATCGCCTGTTTGCGTAGGCATCCAGTTACCGAGGAATACGTCGATGTCGCCCGACGCAAGTGATGAGAAGGTTACCGGCAAAGACAATAGATCGGTTTGTGTCTCGTAACCCATGCCTTTCAGCACTTCAGTAGTGATGGCAGTCGTTGAGGTCACGTCTGTCCAACCGATATCCGAAAAGCGGACTGTCTCACACTGATTAGCGGCGGCGCTAAAAGCGACCATTGAGCTCAAACCGACTGCGGTCATCAGAGTTTTGCTGGTTTTACGTTTATTCATTGACATCTTAGTTTCCTTGTAATGCTTACTGATTAGTTTCTAGTGTGTGCTCACCGGCGGTGGCATCATCACTCTGCGCGTTTTGATTGCGTTGCTTGTGCTGCCACTCAGCCGCAATCCATACTGGCACCTGCTCGGCAGGCAAGAGTGGCTTTTCAAGGATCATGTCAGCGGCGCGCTCCGCTACCATGATGGTTGGGGCATTTAGGTTGCCGTTAGGGATTGTCGGGAAGACAGACGAGTCCACCACCCGCAACCCTTGAATTCCACGCACACGGCACTGCTCATCAAGCACAGCCAATGCGTCATCGTCGGCGCCCATTTTGCAAGTACACGAGGGGTGATACGCGCTTTCCACGTTGTCTTTCACCCAACGGTCAATCGCTTCATCAGACTGAACATCATTGCCCGGCTGAATTTCATCGCCGCGGAAGGTATCCATCGCGTTTTGCGCCATGATTTCACGGGTCAAACGGATGGTATCGCGCCAGTCTTGGCGATCTTGCTCGGTGGTAATGTAGTTAAATAAGATTGACGGCTTATCGTGCGGATCGGCTGATTTGATCCGAACGTGGCCGCGGCTCTCTGGTTTGTTCGGGCCGACGTGTACCTGAAAACCATGGCCATCAAACGCGGCTTTGCCGTCATAGCGCATCGCTGCAGGCAAGAAATGATACTGAACGTTCGGCCACTTCAATCCTTCACGAGAGCGAATAAAAGCGCATGACTCAAAGTGGTTGGTGGCCCCCAGCCCCTTACGGGTTAAGATCCACTCAGTACCAATCATGCCTTTGCTGATAAGGCCCAGCTTGCTATTAAGCGTAATAGGCTGTTTGCAGTGGAACTGGAAGTAGACCTCGAGGTGATCTTGCAGGTTTTCACCCACACCCGGCAGTTCATGCTTAACGTCTACGCCAGCTTTCTCGAGCACATCACGTGAACCAATCCCTGATAACTGCAGCAGCTGTGGCGATCCCACTGAACCCGCACTCGAAATGACTTCTTTGTCGGCCATCACATGCTCGATGTTGCCGCCTTTTTCAAATTCCACGCCCACCGCGCGCTTGCCTTCCAACAAGATGCGGCGGGTGACCACACCTTTTTTCAAGGTCAGGTTGCTGCGCTTCAGCGCGCGGCGCAGATAAGCGTTCGACGTAGAAGCACGCACGCCCTTATCGACGGTCATGTGCATAGGGCCAAAGCCCTCTTGCTGATAACCGTTGTAATCGTTGGTTTCGGGATAGCCTGCTTCGACACCCGCATCAATAAAGGCTTGATACAGCGGGTTGAGCTTCATGTCGTTACCGTTACATGTGCCCACAGGCCCCTGACCGCCACGGTAAGTATCGGCACCGCCAGACCAGGTTTCTGCGCGCTTAAAGTACGGCAAACAGCTCGCGTAATCCCAACCGTTAGCACCGTGCTCAACCCACTCTTCAAAGTCACAAGCGTGACCGCGGACATACACCATGCCATTAATCGATGAGCTTCCACCCAGCACTTTGCCACGTGGACAATGCAGTTGGCGGCCGTCAAGGCCTGGCTCAGGCAAAGATTCAAACTGCCACGCGTAGCGTTTGGTATTCATCGGGATCGATAGCGCCGTTGGCATCTGAATAAAAATGCTCTTATCGGTACCACCGGCTTCCAGCAATAACACTTGATGTTGGCCTGACTCGGTCAGCCGATCAGCCAATGCACAGCCGGCCGAACCCGCGCCGACGATAATATAATCGTAGCGTTGTGACATATTGGTCGCTCCGTTAGAAATTAGGCGTAAGGGCTGGCGAAGTCGCCAAGCTCGATCAACACACTCTTGGTTTGGGTATAATGCGTGAGGGTTTCGACACCATTTTCACGCCCTACCCCTGAATGCTTATAGCCACCGACAGGCATTTCAGCCGGCGAATCGCCCCAGGTGTTGACCCAGCAAATACCCGCTTCGAGTTGATGAATAATGCGATGTGCACGCGATAGGTTTTGGGTGAAGACACCAGCCGCCAGGCCATAGTGAGTATTGTTGGCACGTGCTACCACTTCTTCCTCGTCAGAGAAACGCAGCACCGACATCACAGGACCAAAGATCTCGTCACGGACATGCGCCATACTGTCATCACAGTCAGTAAAGATGGTTGGGGCAACAAAGTTCCCCTTGTCGAGACCATTCTCAGTCACGCGATACCCCCCAGAGAGCAAGGTCGCGCCGCTTTGTTTTGCGGTCTCGATAGCCGTCATCACTTTCTCAAGGTGATCGGTTGAGATCAGCGCCCCAATTTGCGTGTTCATGTCGGTTGGGTCACCGATAACAAGCTTTTCAGTACGATGTTTAAGCTGTTCAATAAAGCGGTCATAGATGCTGTCATGAACAAACACACGTGTACCGTGCGTACACACTTCACCCTGGGTGTAGAAGTTTGCCACCATTGCTGCGGATACCGCGTTGTCCAGGTCGGCATCATCAAACACGATACATGGCGATTTACCGCCTAGTTCCATCGTGACTGATTTCAGGGTCTTCGCGGCGTCACCCATCACGGTTTTGCCCGTGCCCACTTCACCGGTAAACGATACTTTGGCAATCTCAGGATGTGCCGTCAGCATTTGACCCACACGATAATCACCCTGCACCACATTAAAGACACCGGCAGGCATACCCGCTTCTGCAAAGATCTCTGCCAGTTTCAGTGCGGTCAGCGGTGTTTCTTCCGAGGGTTTGAAAACCATGGCATTACCCGCGGCTAAGGCAGGTGCTGACTTCCACATGGCAATTTGAATCGGATAGTTCCATGCACCAATGCCTGCACACACACCCAGTGGCTCACGGCGGGTGTAGAAGAATTGGTTGTCAGAAAGCGGTTGCTGCTCACCTTGCATTGATGGTACCAAGTTAGCAAAGTACTCAATCGCATCCGCGCCCGTCACCACGTCAACCTCTACCGCTTCTTGCATCGGTTTACCGGTATCTAGTACTTCCAGTTTGGCTAGCTCATCATTACGTTCACGTAACAACGCAACGGCTTTAAGCAAAATACGGCTACGCTCCATGGCCGTCATACGTGACCAAACCGCAAAACCTTGCTTAGCGGCATCCACCGCAGCTTGCACATCGTCTGCCGAGGCTTGGCCAATTTGCGCCAGTGTCTCGCCCGTTGCTGGGTTTACCGTTGCAAACTGCTCACCGCTTGTTGCGGAGGTAAGCTGACCGTTAATAAAAAGCGTTTTCGCATCCATGATTAATCCTGAATTCTTTTCTGTTCGAGTGTGCATGTAAGGCTCTGTTGAGGCTTAGCTCTGAGGACGACCATAAAAGGTCAGTTGCTTATCCAAATAGTCATTGATAATGGTGCGTGCGTTGTTGGCATCAATACCTTTAGGGTTCAATGCACCACGCAACCAGATACCATCAATCAATGCGGCAATCCCCTGAGCAACCATCGCAGCCTGCTCTTCTGGCAATAGTGCGCGAAGTTCAATGCGCAAATGTGACAGCAAGCGCTTCTCGTTCACGCGTTGTAAACGATGTAACTCGTTGTCATGCATGGCATAAGACCAGAACGCCAACCAGGTTTTAACCACATCAGATTTGGCCTGAAAACCTTCAAAGTTGGCATTAATAATCGCGTTAATACGCGCCTGGTGGTGATGACGCGGAATTTCTTTTAATGCGCCGATCACAGTGGCTGAAAGCTCGCGCAATACCACGCGCATCGTTTCTTCCAGCAAGCCATGCTTACCACCGAAGTAGTGGTTGATAATGCCTGTCGATACGCCGGCTTCCTTACTAATCAGAGAAATACTTGCCGCATGTAGCCCCACTCGACCAATCACCGTCATGGTGGCTCTAACAAGTTGCGGTTTTCGTACTTCCGGCATCCCTACCTTAGGCATTTCGTCTCCCATTCGTTTTTAATTGAACGATTAGTTAAAGATAATCTTACACGCTAATCTTTAGATCTCAAACATTATTTTTAACCAATTTGCTACACCCACCCCTACCAAAAAACAGCTAGATAAATATAAAACAATGATTTAGGTCAATTTTACCCTGACTGATTCCAGACCTAATATTTTGTGCTGATAGCACTATTTGTGAGCAAATCGTGTAAAAAACCGCCTTACCAAACCCTAAAAGCTGGCTTTAATAAGGGGCATAAAGAAGAAAAACGCTTCATTGTCTCGACGACCGAGACGTGCCGCCCACATAACAATAAAAAGATAACAGCAAAATACGGCACATTAGAGGAATATCGCTACTAATTAGCCACAAGTGGTAGTTAGGCACGGATCGTCACAATAAGATAAAGAGAGGAAAGCGTCGTACTAAACGGACGACAAATAAATGAGATGTAATGGTTAACCCCCTAAATGTTTAGGGTGACAAGTTTTATGACGTCGCAGCGTGATGCATGAAGCGATAACAGGCAACCTTGACATCGCTTAATAGAAGCGCGTTTAAGGCCAGCCACAAGGAGGGCATAAAAAAGCGCTCAGGCCTGTCAAAAAGCCTGAGCGCCTCATAGATGATGTTAACGTCGCCTTACTCGTAGTTAAGCTCTGTCGCTTTCCCCGAGAAGACACGATAAACAAACAGGGTATACAAGAAGATCATGGGCAAGACAAACATGGCACCATAGCCCACAATCAATAAGGTACCCGGCGCACTGGCCGCTTCTTTTGCTGTCATCACCCCAGGAATAATATCGGGGAAAAAGCTATACGCGAGACCAAAGAAACTCAATGCGAATAGGAAAATTGCACCAATGAAAGGGAACTGGCATCCCACATCGTTTTCGACCGGTACGTGGCGTAGGTAGCGATCAACAAGCAGCATGATAGCAAGACAAACCAATGGGACGGGTGCGAGTAATAAAATTTCAGGGAAGCCAAACCAACGCGCTGCGACTGTCTCACTGACCAGAGGATTGACAATACTGATCGCTAACACCCCCAGTGCTGCCAGCCAACCGCCACGACGTGACCATTTAGCCGCACGTTTTTGCAAATCCCCCTCGGTTTTCATCACCAGCCAGGTACCGCCGATATAGATGTACGCTGCGGTAACACAGAGGCCGCTTAATAGCGCAAACAAATATGAGCCTGTGCTGTCATCAAACGCCAACACATAGCGACCAATCATGTAGCCTTGCGTCATTGACGCGATAAAAGACCCGGCTTTAAAACAACGGTCCCAGAGATCTTTACGTTCTGGCTTCACCTTGGCACGAAAATCAAAAGAGACACCACGCAAGATAAGCCCTGCTAGCATCACAGACGTTGGCAGGTACAGTTCAGTCAAAATCATGCTGTGGGCCGCTGGAAAAGCAATCAGCAACAATCCCACCGCCAACACCAGCCAGGTTTCGTTGGCATCCCAAAAGGGACCAATTGACGCAATCATACGGTCACGCTGCGCCTGATTGCAGCTTGGTAACAGCATACCGACGCCAAGGTCGTAGCCGTCAAGTACGGCATACATGAAGACCGAAAAGCCAAACAGCAGCAGATAAATTTCAGGCAGATAAGGAGTTATGCTCATACGTTCACCTCTTTCTCAGGCTGAGCGTGATTGTCTGATTGATATTCAGGCAGGCGTTTTTTCGCCAAAAAGAATAAGGTGCGGATATACGCCACCATTAGCACCGCGTAGAGCGTCAGGTAAATGGTTAGGGTAATCCCCACGTGCGAGCTTGCGACTGGAGTGACCGCATCGGCGGTTTTAAGCACCCCCTGCACCAGCCAGGGCTGACGACCGATTTCCGTCACATACCAGCCTGAAAGCGTAGCCACCCAACCGGAAAACGTCATAGCGACCAAGCCGATTAAGTGCCACTTAGGCATCGGCTGGTTACGCCACACGCGATACGCTGTAAACCAACTTACCAGCAGCATCAATACGCCCACTCCGACCATAATGCGGAAACCAAAGAACAACGGCTTCACCGGCGGATGATAGTCAAAGCTTTCCAGCCCTTTAATCTCGCCGTCGAGTTGGTGAGTCAGAATCAAGCTCGCCAGATTCGGGATCCCAACTTCAAAGTCGTTGGAACGTGTTTCTTCATTGGGTACCGCAAACAACAGCAAAGGCGCACCCTGCTCGGTTTCCCAAACCCCTTCCATGGCCGCAATTTTCTGCGGCTGATGTTCAAGGGTATTGAGACCGTGCATATCACCGACAAAAATTTGCAAGGGAATAAGGATGGCGGCAGCCGTGATCCCTACTTTTAATGGTTTATCTGCCACACCTGATTTAGGCGATTTCAACTTCTGGTAGGCGGAAATACCGGCGATCAAGAAAGAAGCCGTCAGGCCAGACGCCAGCAGCATATGGCTTAAACGATACGGCATGGACGGATTAAAAATCACCTCGAACCAGCTGGTTGGATGCACCACACCATCGATGATTTCAAAACCGGTTGGCGTATGCATCCAGCTGTTCAGCACCAAAATCCAGAACGCAGAAATAGTGGTACCAATCGCCACCAGCAGCGTCGCTAATGTGTGCACCCAGTTCGGGACGCGATTTTTACCAAACAGCATAATGCCAAGGAAGGTCGCCTCCATGAAAAAGGCGGTCATCACCTCATAACCCAACAGTGGGCCGGCAATATTACCGACCTTTTCCATAAAGCCAGGCCAATTGGTGCCGAACTGGAAACTCATGGTGATCCCAGACACCACCCCTAGCGCAAACGTGAGCGCGAACACTTTTACCCAGAAATAGTAGGTATCCAACCAGATTTGCTCACCGGTACGGTTGTGCCGGAACTTGAAAAACACCAGCATCCACCCAAGTGCTATCGTGATGGTGGGAAACAGGATGTGGAAACTGATGTTGGCCGCAAACTGGATCCGCGACAACATTAATGTATCTAACATGACATTACCCTCAGGAGGTTAACTACCCGATTCTTCGTTGGATTTGCTGTGAAACAGCTTGCCGGACAGCTCAAGAAGCTTGCCGACACTGCTACCCAGCTTCATCAAGTTTTTTAGATGTTCAGGTTTCATTTGCTGCACATCGTCAAACCAGTGGTTAAACAGCTCTAGGAGATCGTGGATTTCGTGCAACTGTTTAACCGAGTGACTCTCTGCGTCGTCTTCACTCCGCATAAAGTGTGAGCGCAGCATAGATAAGGTAGGATCGACTTCTCGCTTCTTCCTTTCGGCGAGAACTTGCTGCGCCAATTCCCAGATAGTGCCATTCGGCACAAAGTAGTCCTTTCTATCTCCAGGGGTGCGCTGCGAACGGATCAAGTGCCAGCCTTGCAGCTCTTTGGTTGCCATACTGACATTGCCACGAGAAATGTTGAGTGCCGACACAATGTCGTCTGCGCTCAGTGGATGCTCACTCAAAACAATCAGTGCCAGCATTTCGCCCACCGAACGGTTAAAGCCCCAACGACTTCCCATTTCACCAAAGTGCATCACCACATTACGTAGTTCTTGTGACAGCTCCATCTTGATCTCCCTCGCAGTGCCTTTGAGAAATAATACGGAGTTTCTTTGCGGGGGATCAATGAAAATTTGGAAATTTCAGAAATTATTGAAAATAGAAAAGCGAAGTTGTAAGCAAATGTAAGGAGAGGTTATGGATACGTTACAGTCGGCTATGATTAAACATGATCTAAGTCACACAGATTACGTATTCACAGACGCAAAAGAAAGGGGAAACACACAAACAGATACACAATTGAGAGGTTTATAAACATCGAGTCTCTCAACAGAAATGGTTTTTTATACTGGAAACCACGATATATTTGGGGACAATGTCACATGCGAGACATCACTAGGCGCTATACTCCTCAGCGTGCGCGAACTTATAACGATTCGACATGGCGCACCAATGATTAATACCTGAACAAAAGGAAGTTTGCTGTCATGTTCAAAAAGACGCAGCGAGAGCTGGACACCTGCCGAGCAGAAAAAGCCTCGCTCCAAGCAGAACTCAATGCTATCCAAGCACATATTGCGACCATCACCTTCACACCCGATGGCATTATTACCGATGTGAATGACAAATTGCTAAATATCATCGGCTACACCTACGATGAAGTGATCGGACAGCATCATCGCACGGTCTGTTTCGAGGAAACCAGCCAAGCATCAAGCTATCGGCAGTTTTGGCAATCGCTCGCACAAGGAAAGTCACAAAAAGGGGTGTTTCGTCGCCGCCATCAGACCGGCGCGGAGATTTGGCTGGAAGCGACCTATGTCCCCATTAAAGATGCCAACGGTAAGGTAGTCAGTATTCGCAAGCTAGCCGCGGATGTCACCAAGCCGCACCAGGATGCGCGTCGACAAGAAGCCATATTGGCGGCGATTAATCGCTCATTGGCGGTGATTGAATTTGAACCGGATGGCACGATTATTCGTGCCAACGATAACTTCCTCACCGCGGTAGGCTACCAAGATCACGAGATCAAAGGCCAGCATCACCGCCTCTTCTGTGATCAGGACTTTTATGATGAAAACCCTGACTTTTGGGAGAATTTAGCTCGAGGACAATTCACCTCCGGGCAATACCTGCGCCGAGACAAACATGGCAATGAGGTTTGGTTGGAAGCCACCTATAATCCCGTTTTTGATGTGGAGGGAAACGTGCGTCAGGTGATCAAGTTCGCTACCGCCATCACCGATACGGTGAAACGAAACCAAGCGGTCAATCAAGCGGCTGAACTCGCTCAAGCTTCGTCAGAGCAAACCCTTAGCGATAGTGAAAAAGGCAGTGCACTGCTGCAAGAGGCCGTGACCTTATCACAAAGCGTGACCGACCAAGCGGGCGAAGCCGCGAATCAAGTCAATCAATTGAGTGAGCACGCACAAAGTATCGAAAACATCGTGACCACCATTAAGCAGATCGCGGAACAAACCAACCTCCTCGCATTGAATGCAGCGATTGAGGCCGCACGCGCCGGCGAACAAGGACGTGGTTTTGCCGTCGTCGCAGATGAAGTGCGCGGTTTATCACAACGTACCAGCCAATCTACCACCGAAATTGCCGATGTCGTCGATGAAAACCTACAACTGATCAAAGGGGTAAGCGATGCGATGGCAAAAGTCACTGAACAATCTTCGCTCGGACAGAAAAAGGTAACCGCCGCCGATACTGTGATGACCGATATTCATGCTGGCGCAGAAGAGGTCTCTGCTACCGTTCGTCGCCTGACACACTAACTGTCGGTCATTGCCATCCGGTCGCGATGAGCATCAAGGATAAGGAATAACATGCACACCCAAGCCAGCAGCGCCACACAGTTGAAATTATCGGAGCTCATTTTGGCGTTAAGTACCGCGTTGGATATGACGGAGGGGCAGCCTCCTGAGCACTGTATGCGCTGCACGTGGTTAGGAATGAAACTCGCTGACGCCTTAGCGCTCGATGATCAACAACGTCATGATCTTTTCTATACGTTGCTGCTAAAAGATGCGGGCTGCAGCAGCAATGCGGCACGGATCTGTGAGCTTTACCTCACCAACGACTTGGCCTTTAAACAAAGCTACAAAGTTGTCGATGGTAGCTTGTCCAGCGTACTCAACTTTGTACTTAAAAATACCGGCGTCAAACGCGGCTTCATGCAAAAGCTCTCGACGACACTTGATATCATCCGTAACGGTGACATGTATGCGCAAGAGCTGATTGAAACACGATGTACCCGCGGTGCCGATGTCGCACGCGATTTGCGTTTTAATGAAACCGTTGCTGAAGCCATCTATGCGCTGGATGAACACTATGATGGCGGAGGGCGTCCTGACCAGTTAAAAGCCGAACAGATCCCTTTGTTTTCGCGCATCGCATTGATGACACAGGTCATTGATGTCTTCCGAACCGAATCCGGTGTCGACGCCGCACTCAGCGAGCTAAAAAACCGCCGCGGTACTTGGTTTGATCCGACGCTCGTCGACACCTTTTTACAGATAGCGCGCGATCCGCAGTTTTGGCAGCAGCTGGACAGCCCCGCATTAAAAGAAGACGTACTGTCGATGACGCCGGCAGACACATGTATCTGGGTCGATGATGACTATCTGGATGACATTGCGGCGGCTTTCGGACGCATTGTTGATGCCAAAAGCCCTTTCACCTCCGGGCACAGCGAGCGCGTGGCCGTTTACGCCAGCTTAATTGCTGATGAACTTGGCATCAGTGAACAGGATAAAAAATGGCTAAAGCGTGGCGCGTTACTGCACGATATTGGCAAGCTCGGCGTGAGCAATGATGTGCTCGATAAACCGGGAAAACTGGATGACGACGAATGGGAGCACGTTAAACGCCATGCAGCACTGAGCAAAACCATCTTATCGAAAATCCACCAATTCGATCACCTCGCCAAGTTCGCCAGCGCTCATCACGAAAAGCTCGATGGTACTGGGTACCCTGAAGGTATCAAAAGCGATGACATTTCTTTGCTCACTCGCATTATCACCACCGCGGATATTTTCGATGCGATCACTGCAGAGCGCCCCTATCGTGGCCCTATTCCGATGAAAAAAGCCCTCTCGATCATGAAAGAGGAGACAGGGACTGCCATTGACACGCAATGTTTACAGGCGCTAATTGCTGGCCTCGAGCGACTGCCTGACCACTTTATTGTTCATGACGATACCTAGATCACATCATAGATATCACCTATCGCGTATATAGGTTAACTCCATTTTCTTTTTTTATATCGGGTAGTTACTCTATTTATATCGTTTGGAACGAACCGTTTCCAGTGCTTGGCACTCGCGATAAGCGAAGGGTCGAACACATTGATTTGCCACTAAGGAGGCATTAAATGAGTAAGCAAGCAGCATTGATTGGACTAGACAGCAGCAAAGCCGCCGATCTAGGCGCGCGTTTGGATACGCTATTGGCGAACTACCAAGTGCTATACACCAATGTGCGTGGTTTTCACTGGAACATCAAAGGCAACGACTTTTTCGAGTTGCATACCAAATTTGAAGAGATTTATACCGATCTTCAAACCAAGATTGATGAAGTGGCTGAGCGCATTCTCACCATCGGTGGCACCGCCGAGCATCGCTTCAGCGAGTACCTGAAGGTCAGTGAAATTAAAGAGCACGCACCCGAAGCGAATGGTCAAGCTGGCGTACGTGCGCTGGTCGAAGGCTTTAGCGTTCTGATTGGCCTACAACGCGACATCATGAATCTTGCCGGAGATGCGGGTGACGAAGGGACATCTGCACTGATGAGCGACTACATCCGCGAACAAGAAAAACTGATGTGGATGCTTAACGCTTACCTCAACTAATCTCCCTGCGACCTCGAAGGCTATCCTTCGAGGTCGCCTGATCGGGTTTTGTTCGTGAGTTAATCTCTATCCGCGAATACCTTTTTCACTACCGGCATCGCCGAGAAAACGTTCGGCCAACCAGCATAGAACGCGAGATGCGTAAGTACTTCTGAGGCTTGCTCCTCACTCAGCCCATTGGTCATTGCCTTGTTCAGATGGAACGGAACCTGTTCGACTTTGCCGGTAGAGATGAGTGCACTGACGGTCACGAGGCTTCGATCCCTAGGCTTTAATCCTGGCCTGAGCCAGAGATCCAGGAAGAGCGCACTTTCGGTATAGTCCACCACACCCTGCGACACCTCGCCAAAGGTGTCCTGCACGAAGGTTTGGCGTTTCACCTCAGCTTCTTTATCCAGCGGCAAAAGCTCCGGCGATACCGCAGGCAACTCAGAGGCCTTTACACCTCTGGCTTCGAAGACGTTCGCAGTAACAGCAACGGCAGACATGGCGTTCGCCCACCCGGAATAAAACGCCAGATGGGTAATAAGCTCTGAAATTTCGGAGGGCTCAACCCCGTTATCCAGCGCCAGGTTGACGTGGTAAGGCAGCTCGACCTGCTGATTGCGGGAGATCAGCGCAGCCAGCGTAACAACACTTCGGTCACGGGCAGACAGCCCCGGACGGTTCCAGACCTCTTCCAGAACTAGGTTCTCCGTGTAGGACGCCAAGGCAGGCGAGACCGATCGAATCTGCTCCAAGGATGGCGCGCTTCCCGGCAGACTGAGCTCCGGACCTGAGGCGGGGCCCTGCCCGAACGCGACCCCGGAAAAGCAAAGGGCCAATGGTACAACGGTATGTGCAAGCTTTCTCATAGCAAAGTCTTCCAATGATGGGTTGGTAGGTAATGTGACTTTTCTCCAGCGAGAGGCGAAAACGGCTACGGAGCCAGAGAGATGGTGGCTGTGAACCGTTCGGATCTCTTTAAATGCTTCATCCCACTGACGACCGTTCCAAGGTTGACCAGCGAATTTGCGTAGCCGAAATCCTGGTAAAAGATTGCAAGGTTTCCCCAGGGGGCATAGTAGGTGAAGCTTCCCACCTGCGGGTCAAAGCCAGCTGGCGCATCATCCGTTGAAAGGCGGCTTGGCAAGTCACTGACCTTTTCAATACCGTGATAATCCTCAAACTCCAGTGTCAGTGGCAGCTGCGCCAGAAAATCCCGTGTGGCAACCGAGTCTGCCAGTCGCACTTGGACGATCGAACCGTCTATGTTCAGAATGATGTCTGTTTGATTCCGCATGGATTTCTCCTCAGTTAAACGGGATTGCGGCTCGGCCGACACAGATAAAACCTCCCCCGCCAAGGTAAGCAAAATAAGTAGCAGAGAAAGTGGGGTTTTCTTCAACCGAAAAGGTTTCATACAAAGTTCTTCAAGATTCAGCACGAACCGGTCAGGCAGACTGCTGTACTAAATTGCGAATGTCCTGCATCGGCGGAGCTCCAAACATCCGGCTGTATTCACGACTGAATTGTGATGGGCTCTCGTACCCCACCTGAAAAGCGGCCCGTGAGGCATCCACATGCTCGGTCAGCATCAATCGACGCGCTTCGCTGAGTCGCATGCGCTTCTGGTACTGAAGAGGTGTCATCGCGGTCATTGCACGGAAATGGTGATGAAAGGCGGAGACGCTCAACCCCGCCCGGCCAGCCATCTCCTCCACTTTTATGGACTCCCGATAATGTTTCTTCAGCCACTCAATGGTTTTGGAAATCCGATAACCGTTCTGGCCAGAGGCCGCCATATTTCGAAGGCGTGCGCCCTGATCTCCTTTCAGCAGCCGATAGAGAATTTCGCGTTGAATGAGTGGTGCCAGTACGGCACTGTCCTCCGGCTCGTCCACAAGGCCCAGCAACCGGTTGAAGGCGTCAAGCAACGGCGCATCGACATTATTGACCGCAATGCCCAGGGACTTATCAGTTTGCTCGCGCGCGATGTGGGCCGGGTTATCCATGATCAGCTGCGACAGCATCTGAAAATCCATCTCCATGGTGAGCCCCAGATACGGCTTCTCTTTGGAGGCTTCGATGATTTTGGAGACTACTGGCAGATCAATAGAGGTAATCAAGAACTGACTGGCGTCGTAGAGGAATGTGTCTTCCCCGACCACCACCTGTTTACGGCCCAGGCCAATCAGGCAAATACTGGGCGCCAACATGTAGCTGGTAGGGTCAGTGGGGTGCGGCCAGCGATGAAGACAGAGCCCCTGGATGTCCGTATCCAGACGATTCGCGTCCCCAGTCAGCATCTCGATTCTGGAGGCCAGACCTTTCGCCCCGCGATCCCAGGCTAATTCGGGCCGGTAGCTCTCAGATTTGTCGGTATCAGACATGATCCTATGCCCCTTAAGTAATCTCTGTTCCAACTTGATGAGTGACCAGATCGTCATTTGGGTGGTCTGTAACCATTTAAGCTCATTTACCGCAGCAGTTCACGTCTACCCCGCCTTGCCCGTAGAATCAGGCAATAAATCGAGAGTATTGGGTTATCTCTGCCTAGCCGGCTAATGGCTTACAGAATTTGTTACCGCACAACCACGATATTGCCTATTCCCACCAGTTGCTAAATCGCTCTGATTGCGCACCGTCCAGGTTTACACGGGTTCCAATCCTCGGTGTTAACAGACTGAACGACTTTCCCCTATTGGCCAAACTTCGGGTATTGAAGATGCAACGCCCCCGAGAAAATCAACAATTTCGACACGCCATTCATTCCCAAAAAAGCTTTACTACTTTCGTTTTCATCAGCTTGACAACGTACCTGAAGCTTTTTTCTGAACCGTGGTCCGTAAACAATAGCGCGCATTAAATACTATCGAATAATAGTTGATCACCTCATTTAGGCGAAACAAAGAGAAATGAGCAATAAACGAACAGGATGTGGATAAAAAAGGCCAGGGGTCAGGTGTTCTAATCAATATGTGGCATCCAAACCGATCAAATACTGATATGGAGACATAACTATGTTCAAAAAATCCCTGTTTCAAAGCGTAGCGGCAACCCTGGTGGGTATGACCGTCGGCTCAAGTGCAACAGCCGAAGAATCCCACAGTCAGACCCATTACTCCGAGGACACGCAGAAATCCTTTGCCGGGCCGAGCGATCTTTTCACCGGAGAGGTTCAGGTAGACATTGTTTTTCCAAGCAACGAGAGTGCCCACTATAGCGGTGCCTACGTCACTTTCTCACCAGGCGCTCGTACGGCGTGGCATGAACACCCTGCCGGTCAGCACATGGTGGTGACCCAAGGCACCGCACTGACTGGCACGCGGGATGGTCATGTCATCAAGTTTCATGAGGGCGAAGCAGTGTGGTGCCCACCCGATCTCGATCACTGGCATGGCACAACACCGGACGCGCCCATGAAGCACTTCGTTGTGACCGCCAGTAAAGATGGTGAAAACGTGATCTGGAAAGAAAAGGTAAGCAACGAAGACTACGAAAAAGCGCTGGCAAAGGTCGAGTAACAACGAAAAAGCCCCTCCAACGATAGAGGGGCTTTTTTCGATCCCGGGATTTACCCATCAACTTGCTGGAATACCGGAAACTGACTTGCGTTGCCGTAATCCCGAATGGGCTCCAAGGCGCTCAACGACTGCATGTCCGCCTCTGAAATGACGAAATCCACATCGGCATTGTTGGCCATGTGAGCCGGCTTCGCCGTTTTAGGCAGCGGCAGAAGGCCGAGTTGCAGGTCATAACGAATGCACAGCTGTGGCACTGACACCTGATATCTCTCCGCCATTTTGATAATCGCCTCGTTTTTGAAAAGCTCACCATGCCCTACCGGAGAATAAGCTTCTACCAGCATGCCTTTATTACGTGAATACTCGATCAACGCCGTCGGCACATTGGTCACGTGCGCCAGGACCTGATGAACCATCGGCGCGACACGGCTATGCTGGACGATGTTATCAATGTCTGCTTCCTGGAAGTTGGACAGCCCGATGGCTTTCAGTTTTCCGGCATTGTAGGCGTCTTCCAGGGCGCGCCAGGCTTCCTGGTTGCCTTTAGCAAATCGGTCTTCAGTTCCGAAGTGATCCCAGGGTTGCGGGCTGTGGATGATCATCAGGTCCAGATAGTCTAACCCCATTTTTTCGAGGGATTCGTCAATCGCAGCAGCGGCATCTTCATAGGTCTTGTGACGGGCGGCCAGCTTGCTGGTGACGAAAATCTGCTCACGCTCAACGGAACTGGCGCGCACACCATCGGCTACTTCCGCTTCGTTACCGTAATCCTGAGCCGTATCAATGTGCCGATAGCCAAGTTCAATGGCCGAGGTTACAGCATTTGTTGCGGATTCACCTTCAATCATCCAGGTTCCAAGAGCCAGCTTCGGAATCGCAATACCATTCGTCAGTGAATAAGTCTCTTCGAGTATCATTTCGATCGCTCCATCTATTTAACTAGTTGAGGGCTCCCTGCCAGCGGGAGCATTAAAGCGAAGTGATTAGACCTCGCTTTATGACCCAAATGATGCTCGAATCAGGCTCATTGATTAATACGCATTCCTTGCGGTTTATTGCCTAATCGTACAGAACGTGAACGCGCTTTCTTATATCCTATTAGCGAACCTTAATCCTGCTCAGACACAGACCAAACCACTTGCGTTCCATCACTCAATTGCGCCACCAAGCCTTTTGCGGGCACAGTGATGCCCGACATACCGACTGGTTGGTCGGTAAAGTTGGCGGTTAGCGTCGACCCATCGCTAAATTGGGTCTGCTGCACGCGTCCGCGTTCATCCAACCAACGAAAGTCCACCAAGGCTTTGTCCCAAAGGGCTTGATGAATTGGCATAAAGCCCTGTTGGTAATGTTTAATCGCACGAATCCGAGGTTGCGATGGCGACGTTGCTTCATCACGACTTAAATGCACCATGGCGGGCACATTATAAAGCATGGCTATTAAATCTCTCTCAGCACGAACATTGGTAAACTTTAGGCTATCGCTATGCCAGTGGTGGCTATTGATCACCTCATCATGGAACACCGCTTGATAAAGCGGGATACGAAATTGGGGCGCAAATAACAATGCTTGGTACAGCGGCTTCACTTTCGCCGGCTGAAAGAAAAAAGCGGGCTTGTTATCCGGATACCAAGGACCGAGATAATAGGGAGATGCACGATTAGACTTCATGTCTTTATCTGTCCATCCAAAACCAATCGTTTCTAGGCCATGAGCAAAAGCGATGCCCTGCGTGGTCAAACTGTTGCCATCTTCCGAGCCCAACACGACAGCCTGACGATCTACGATCGATTTCATCCGTTGATTGAACGCCGCCAGCATATCGACTTCGCGAGTATCACGGCGATAATCTTCTCGCGCCATCGCAGTCGCATCCACATCAATAAACAAGCTATTGAAATGTCCATATTTAATGATATCGGCGATACGCTGAGCGACATAATCAACATCACAGGCAGGATTGAGATAGAAGCCGTTGCCGCGAAACCCTTTTTTCAATTTGCCATTGCGCTGTTCAATCGCACACGATGTGCGCATCACATCCGGTAATTGTGCAGTCAGCCAGCTATCGTTCACGCCACGTGGGATCGCGGTATTGTAGGAGTCATAGGGGCCAATTAAATAGCCCGCTTGCTTGGCTTTTTCGACGACATGCGGCTGATAAAATGCCGGCATCCAATTGTCCAAGCCTAACCACAATTGACGGATACCCGCTTTGTGTAAACTGTCGAGCATCTCAGTGGAAAGCCCCTGGCCCCACTGGTCTGCCGGTTTAAGGTACTGTCCTGCCCTCGAAGCTAACCACTTTTTACGTTGCTGCGCGGCCTGATACTGCTGTTTGATGGTATTGTCTTTTTCGGTGGGAGCGGTCGCCGAAAAGATCTCTGCCAACGCACGATTAATGCCATTCACCAAAGTGTTTTTATGATATTTGCTAAACCAGCCTTGGTCACCGGAAAGCTCTCGGAGCGCCGCTTTGGTCTCATCATCAAGCGGCAATGGTGACGTATTCAGCGCCCAATGTTTAAGTCCCCACCAATCCTTCACATCATCACGCGCAAGCGGTCCTTGACCAAATAAATACACATGGGTCGCGCCAATTAGCTTGGCCGTTTCAGGGTTTTGTTGCACTTTTTTCGCCAACGAGGTTGCTTGATGCTGCTCTTGCCGCCACTGGCGATACCATTTAGCCCCATCCAATGGATGCTGACCCGGTTTAATCCTTACCACAAAGGGGTCATGGCGATTTAACGGCGTAAAGGTATGAACCGCGCCCGTCGCGAGTTTGTCATGTTTGCGAGCAAAACTCAGTCGGTTATTGGTGGCGGTGACTAGATGGTAACTGACATATTGACGACCTATCTGAGCCGTCCAAAACGGCATTTTTAGATCTTGCGTGGTATTCGCACCATCTCGGCTTGCCTGCAGATAGTCAATCCATTGCGGATGATCCGTGGGTATTCGCATTCCTTCGCTAAACGGCAATAATAAGGCTTGGGTGTCCTCGACCGGTAAATTAAACCAATTCACTGAAACGGGGCGTTGGCGTGTCACTTTAGCGTTGTCATCCAACGACATAGACAACGTCAACGCGTTATCCAAGGTGGCAGATACCCCGATATTGGCAGGCATCCAGCGCCAGTTAACTTGATTTGGCGCTGGGTGACGTATATTCACCACCTGCTGGGGCTTCTGACCCACTGCCAAATTAGCGTCATTAATGGGCAGACTGTCCCAGTGCATCCTCAGATCGCTAGGGTTAATGGTGACGTGTGTATCTTGATGGGTCAAAGTGAGAGGCGCTGCGTAGGCAGTTAGGCTGAATAGCGTCAGGCCACATGCAACACAAGAAAAATAAAAAGATGATAGGTTCACGCGCTGTCTCCAGTTGATGTCAGCGCGCTATTAAATGCTAACGTCCTCCCTCATTTGTCACCTCGATGTCTCTTTATTCGCTATTAACAGCCTCTGTGCGGATGGCAGCATTGGGCAGCGGCAACGCCAATCGCTCAACATAGTTGACTTTTATTGCGCCTTGATACTCAAAGTGACTGACAGTGACGCTTAAATGCTCCGCATTAACAAGCGATGAGGAGGGCAATTTTATCTTGGTTGGCGCGTGGGAGTTGTCTGCGCGGCCGGACAAATAAATTGGCGTGTGTTCGACCCAGCGATAGGCGTCATCAAGCCACAACCAGTGTGCAGCGGCTGGCGAACAACTCAAAGGCGTAGCGGGCAAATCGATTGCGAGCTGTTGATCAGGATGGCCTATCAGTTTTACCCAAGGGCGGCGTGGCAGCCCATACACCACCAAACTATAATGCTGACCACCCATTTTTAACTCATAAATACCAGGAATAATTTGGGTAAATAGTTGCCCTGATTCAATTTCTTGATACCCACTTTTCGCGTTCAAGATCTCATTGAGCACCGTTTGCCCAGTAGGATCGGTGAGGGTTAGCAAGGTATCACGCTCGACCTGCTCGGCAGAAAGTTTGATTTCATAGCCAAGACTTGACGCGCCTGCCCGTCGTACAAATGCAATGGTTAACCCTTGAGGGATCCCTTTACCGTTGGGCTCAGTTAACTGTTGGCCACAATCCGTTTGATTGATGATCGCGTACTTGATCTTCGCCCAATGCTCAGTCGGTATCTGCTGCTGAGATAGCGCAAAAATAAGCTCTTGCCACGCCACCTTGGGCCTATCTGCGAGGAGTGCCTGATAGGTTTCCTGCATCGGTGTTTTTGGAAACCAAACTTGCTCAGCGCGGACACTGAAGCTGAAGCTGCATACCATGCATGCTATCACGAGTAAGTGGTAGCCAAACCCGTTCATAGTACCACCAACCGATACCCGACACCGCGATGCGTCTCTATCGCTAAACCGGGCAACTTTTGTCGTAGCCGCAACACATGATTGTCAACCGTGCGCGTGGTAGGAAACGCCTGATACCCCCATATTTTATTGAGCAATTCTTCGCGATGAAAAACCCGCCCTTGGTTTTGTAACAGCAATAGCAATAAATCAAACTCTTTAGGCTTGAGCGTCACATCCTGGTCTTGCCAATACACATGGCGGGATCCAGGTTCAACCTTGATCTGCCCGTATACGAGTTGGCTTTCTCCTAAGGGCCGTAATTGGGCATAGATACGCGCCAAGAGCTCCTGATGTGAAAAGGGTTTAACCACATAATCTTTGGCGCCGGCCATTAAGCCCTCAACCCGTTGCTCGACCTCAACTTTGGCTGTCAATACGATCACTGGCACTGCTTTTAAAGACAGCCAATGAGGCAGATGCGCTAAACTATCGCCATCGGCGAGCTGGCGGTCCAAAATCACCAAATCGGCATGAAACCAATGCTTATCCACCTTATTACTCTCGGCCAGCCAGGTGCATTCAAACCCTTGCTGTTCCAAAAACTGGCGTAAGCCTTCCCCTAATAAGGTGTCATCTTCAATCAACAATAGATGGCTCATTGCGGCAACTCCAGAATACAGCAGGTTGGGTGGCGCTTGATCACTAGCTTCCCCCCCATTTGACGCATTAAACGCGCCACTAAAAACAATCCAATCCCCATGTTTCTTTCTGACGGTGACGACTTATATCGCCGCCACAGCCTTTGCCACCAGGATGGAAAAATTCCGTTATCATACACACAAACTCGTACGCGCTTATCCACGCATACACGAATCCAAATTTGATCACCGCCATGATGATGGGCATTTTGAATCAGGTTTTTCAAGCAGATGGATAACCAGTAGAAAGGCAACGTCAGTGTTTTATCTTGCTCAAGGGTGTAGTCAACCTCTAGGCAATCGCAAACATTATCCAGCCACTCCGATAAGGACGCAGTTTGTGACTTAAATTGCTCACGTTTATCGGTACTTAAATAGCCCTTACTGGTCTCTGTCAGCTGACTTAAGCGTTGATGATCCGCCAGTAATCGCCAAAGCACATCTTGCGTGCTGGGCTCAAGCAAATCGAACTGGCTGCGCAACATTTCCACCGTCATACCTAGGCTTGCGATCGGTGTTCTTAGCTCATGCGTCAGCAACTGGAGAATAAATTGGCGCTCACGGCGCTGCTGGTATCGATCGTATAGGCTACGCGCTAAACCAACTATCAGCGCACAAAAAACCGCTACCAACACCGCAATCATCACGCCACGATACGCCGGGTGGAGTTGATTACAAATATTTCCATAGCGGTAATCACACCCCGTCGTATTCGTCGATAAACTCAAACGATATTGCTCAGCAATTGGCGCCCATTGTTCATGAGATAGCGCCTTCCACCCTTCTTCGCCGTTAAGCCACAGGCGCCCGCCATCTAAATACGCACGGTAACCACTGAGCAACGCATCTCGACCAGCCTGACTGAGGACATTCAGTGCAGCATGTAGAGGGTGCTCTTCGTTGGCTAAGGTAAAACGTTGTACCAGTTCAGGTGACGGCGTGGCGATCCCACGCGCTGACACATAACGTTCAGCATAACTTCCACCGGCAGGATGGAGTAGCGGGTTTTGCTCAAACCACTCAATGGGTAAAGGCTCATCACGGCACAAAGCCAATTCAAAACGCTGGGCGGCTAACAAAAGGGGGGACACGATACTGGGGGTCGGCTGGCACGTTTGCACCACTTGGTGTAGTGCGTTTAAGTCCTGCCAGTTAACATTCTCGAAATCAGGGTACTGCGACTGACTGACCAACAAAGCCTGCGGATAGGCATTTAATGCCGGCTGTGCAACCATCAAGGTGCCCGTTTGCCAGGCCTTATCATAAAATCCTTTCAGTTGCGTGTGCAGCTCACTGGCCACCGTTTGGCTGCTGAGTAAAGCCAACAATAACGCTGCTAACGCTCGAAACACCACTTTGCCACCCTTATGGACCATCACACTTACGCTACCAGCGCTAATGATTAAATCATAGCTAAGCGGTAAGGGGCTGTGTCACCCGAGTGTCAACATTGTGAGGAGGCCAAGACGCTATGTGGTCATACAAACAACGAGAGGTATCGGTGGTTGATGAATGAGGCGATTTTCATGGCGCAGAAAGGGCGGAGACCTCCCCAGCTACATCCCGGCACACACGTCCCAAGCGCGGGCTGCTTCCTTCCGGACCTGACCCAGTACACAAGATAGTGTTGCGGGAGAACCAAGGAGGCCTCCATCGATATGTCGTTAAGCTTGCTTAACTGCGGGGCATTATGTGGCAAGGCTGGATGCAATGCAAGGAGGATTCATGACCTCATTCGTTAACTGTTTATCTTCTAGGCAATTTTCCTACTAGTCGTCCGGCTCTTCCAATAGCAAATACTCACCAACCCAAATCGCCGCAAGCATGGTGGCCCACGCGACCAATAGCGATAGCGTGAGTTGTCCAGGGGTAATCCATGTAATCACCAAAAACGGAATACTCGGGATAAGATGCAAGGCAAGGTGACGTGAGCGAGCAAATTGTGGTGTGAATCCCACCCACTGTAACAACCAAATAATCATCACCGTTGTCGCACTCCATAACGCAGCAGGCCAGCCACTCACCGCCACTAATACAGGCAGTAACAGCCAGGCCCCGCGATGAGGAGGCTGATAACCTGGCCAATATCTGATCGCAAGCCATAACCCCACGAGTGCTAGCGTTTGCAGCACGAGAGTACTCGGTGAGCCACCCAATTTAGCTTCAGATTGCAAAGCCATCATCCCCGCGAACATGGCAACCATCACCGCACCGAGTAATAGCTTGACGTGTGGATGTCGGTCGGGATTGAACCAGAGAGACAAAGCCGGCAAAAGCAATAGCGTGCTCGCGGCTAACAGCGCAGGGAGATGTGGCAAGGTAAAGGCAAAAATCGCCATCGCTAGCGCCAAGCACCAACTCGCGAATTTATCTGGATAGAAAAAGAATAAAGCAGACGCGCCAATCGCTAGACTATTCAGGGAAAACGTGGCGCTTATCCCCGCGACAGCGATAACCGTCAGCACCAACACGGGCCAGAGAAACAGTGAGATTCGCATGCACACTCCTTGTGCGGATATCTCTCACCAGTGTAGCGATCAATGCCCCGCACGCACCAGTGTTAGCGTTGGATCATAGGTATGATTCGTATCCGTGATCACCTTATTGACGGTATTGGTGATAAACAGCGGGCGTTCGTTCACATCAATTTGTGCCGTGACGACGTATGTGTGTGTTGGAGAAATTTGGCTCGGATCGTAATTCAGTGAAAAGTGAATAGGTACTTGCTGGCCTTCGGTCACGAATGATTGTCGGCTAATCTCTTTACCGGGTGAACCCATTTTTTTCATTTCTACCAAACGGACCGTGACGCTGGCATTCTCAGGTAAAGCAAGTCGCTCACGATACACTAAAGTGCCGGAAACACTCGATAAATCATTAGGTTGGCTATTTCCAGAACAAGCAGTAAACACCAAAGCAGTGAATAAGGCGAACAATAGAAACGTTAGTTTCTTCATTAAAGAATCCTCACTGAAGCACGTTCAAATGCGGCAAAAACGCTAAGGTTATGATAGCTTGAACAATAACAATGGAAGCATAGCATGAATCAAGGACTTATGAGCCAACCACTGAAAGAACTCTTACAGCTGCTAGAGCTTGAGCGACTAGACACTGGCCTGTACCGCGGTCAAAGTGAGAACCTTGGACTCCCCCAAGTGTATGGTGGGCAAGTGATTGGACAGGCCTTATCGGCCTCCAAAACCTCGGTTGACCCTGATCGCTTTTTGCATTCATTCCATAGCTATTTTCTGCGCCCAGGCGATCCTGAGCAGCCGATCATCTATGATGTTGAGATACTCAGAGACGGAAAAAGTTTCAGCACACGGCGAATAAAAGCCGTGCAGTACGGCAAACCTATTTTTTATCTCACCGCCTCTTATCAAGAAGAGGAAGAAAGCTTTGAGCATCAAAACACCATGCCGACAGACGTGCCAGCGCCCGAGACCTTGCGCTCTGAGCAATCGCTTGTCAATGATATCGCTCACAAGCTTCCCCCTAATGTGGTCAAAGCCTTTGGGGGTGACAAGCCGATCGAAGTGCGGCCTGCCACAGTGATCAACCCACTTAAACCCCATTCCGCGCCGGCTAAGCAATATCTGTGGATCCGCGCCAATGGTGAAGTCGGCGACGATTTTCATGTTCACCAGTATTTACTCGGCTATGCCGCCGATTGGGGCTTTTTGGTCACGGCATTGCAGCCTCACGCAGTGACGCTGCTTACGCCGGGCATGAAAGTGGCCACCATTGATCACTCCATGTGGTTCCACCGCCCGTTTAGAATGGATGAGTGGCTGTTGTTTGCGATTGAAAGCCCCTCAGCCAGTGGTGCGCGTGGCTTTGTACGCGGCGAACTTTTTAATCAGCGAGGCGACCTTGTTGCTTCAGCGACCCAAGAAGGTTTGATGCGTAAACTCTCCTAACCATCAACGTCTCGAGCGTGAGCGAGTCTGAGCAGCACAAAAAAGGGGCATTGCGCCCCTTTTTATCTGTTTCACCCATGACTGAACCGCTACACCTGCGCCTCTTCCTCTAATGCGGCTAAATGCGCGCTGGCTTGCTGAAGTTGGTACATCTGCCAGTAGCGGCCTTGCTGACGCAGCAGGCTTTGATGACGCCCTTGCTCAATCACGCGGCCACGATGCAAAACGAGGATGTTATCGGCCTCGGCAATGGTCGATAAGCGGTGCGCAATCACCACCACCGTCATCTGTTGGCGTAACCGATTCAGCGCCTGTTGCACAAGCTCTTCGGTGCCGGAGTCGATATTGGCGGTGGCTTCATCAAGGATCAGAATTTTAGGCTGACGCACCAACACGCGCGCCAGAGCCAACAACTGGCGCTGACCGGCAGAAAAGGTCATTCCGCCCTCACCAAGTAAGGTATCCAGCCCCGCCGGCAACCCTTTCACGTAATCTGCCAGCGCCACTTGTTCGAGCGCATGCCAGATTTTTTCATCGTCCAGCGTCTGCCCCAGCGCGATGTTTTCTCGCAAACTCCCCGTCAGCATGTGCGGATCTTGTTGCACCATGGCAACGCCCTCACGCAAGCTTTGATGACTCAAGCTTTCGATCGGTAATCCACCCAGCGTCAGCGTCCCCTCACCTGTGCGATAAAATCCCATCAGTAACGACGCCAAGGTTGATTTACCACTGCCCGTATGACCCACCAACGCCAGAAAGCCGCCGGCCGGGACGTCTACATTCACGTCTGACAACACCGGTGTTTCACCATCATAGGAAAACGACACATTCTGCAGTGCAATGGCACCATCAGGGATCGGCGTGGTGTCATGACCATATTGCTCAGGCGGCGTATCCATCATTTCGAAAAGCCGCTCACCGGCCGAGATAGCCTGCTGAAGCAGCGACAGTTGCTGCATCATTTCAATCAATGGCTCGGTGATCCGCCCCAAGTAGCTTAAAAAGGCGTACAGCACCCCAACCCCAATCACTGCCGTGCCGCTAAAACCGAAGATAGCCACCAAAGACAGCAACGCGGCCCCTGCCAATAAATCAATCAAAGGGCGAAGATAGATCCCGTTCAGGCGTTGAATAGTCACCATGGCATCTAGGTGATCCGCAGTCATATCACTGAATCGCGAGGAGAACGCCCGCTCTTGCTGCATTAGCTGGATCAAATTCATGCCGAGCACAGATTCGTTCATCACCCCGTTGATGTCTGCTAGCCGATCTCGTGCCCGACGATACGCAGGCGCTGAACGTTTTTGATAGCGCGCCATCACCAGTACCACACACGGCAGTAGCACCAGCACCACCATTGTCAGTTGCACACTGAGCATTAGCATCGCCACCAGCATCACACCAATCAGTGCGATGTTACGTAAAAAGGTAGAAAGCACCGACACATACAGCTCTTTCAACGACTCGGTGTCGTTAGTTAAGCGCGATACAATTCGTCCCATCGGCACATAATCAAAGGCTGACAGAGGCTGTTTAATCACGTTGGCGAACACCGCTTTACGGATGCGTTGAATGATGGCCACCGCCATGGTGTTAAAACGAAGCTCGTACTGATACTGAAAGCCTGCGGAGACAATGGTCGATACGATATAACCCACCGCCAGTGCCCACATGATCACCGCCGGATAATGATCTTTGGCGACATAATTATCGAGAAAGATTTGCACCAAATAAGGCCCTGTTACTTCGGCCACAGCCGCCACCAGCAAGAAAACCGTGGCAATCACAAATTGACGCCTGTCGCGGCGCATGTAGCTTAGCAATCGAAATAAGATCTCTCGCTTAGTCATGGCGCGGCTCCTCATCGGCTTCCAATGCCGCTTCCAGCTGCTGATATTGGTGCATTTCTTGATACCATCCTGGCTGTTGAATCAATTGGCGATGCTGGCCACGCTCTCGGATTTGCCCGTGGCTGAGTACCACAATTTCATCGGCGTTTTCGAGTGCCGATAAGCGGTGGGCTATCACAATCGTGGTACGGGTGTGCTGATGCTGTTGCAGGTTCTGCAAAATGCGATGCTCGGTGTCACCGTCAACGGCTGACAAGGCATCATCCAAAATCAAGCACTCCGCTTCCACCAACAAAGCACGGGCAATGGAAATACGCTGCTTTTGACCACCAGATAAGGTGATCCCTTTTTCACCGACTGCGGTTTCATACCCGTGCGGCAGCTGACGGATGTCTTCATCAATACAGGCAAGTGTCGCCGCCTGTTCGATTTCCGCTTGGGTCGCATCCGGACGACCAAGGGCGATGTTTTCCGCAATCGAACGCGAAAACAAAAACGGCGTTTGCGTCACCACCGCGAAACGTTGTCGCCATGACGACAAGTCAGCCTCCGCTATCGACACATCACCATAGAGAATATCGCCCTTTTCAAGCTGGGTCAGATGAAGTAGCAATTGCAATAAGGTTGATTTACCACTGCCGACTGGGCCGGCAATCCCCAGCATGGCCCCAGGCGGAAGCGTCACACGGATATCTTTGAGGGCAAAACTGTCATCCGGTTGCCACTTAAACTGCTCAATGGCCAGTGCTAACGGCTGCATGGTGTCAGGCAGCGGCGTGTCACCACCAACAATGTCCGGCTGCTCTTGCAGCAACGCATCTATCCGCGTCCAAGCGGCGCGCCCACGCTCAATAATATTAAATAGCCACGCCACTGCGAGCATCGGCCAAATCATCAAACCTTGATACAAGGTAAATGCGGTAAGATCCCCAAGCGAAATATCACCAGTGGCGACCATGTAGCCGCCGCCAGACACGGTTAGGAAAAACGAAGCGCCAATGGTGCCTTGGATCACCGGCGAAAACAGCGCATCAACCCGTGCCACCGCGAGGTTTTTCTCCCCGGTACGATCGGCAACTTGATTAAACTGATTCATCTGGTGCTGCTCTAAGCCGAATGCACGTACCATACGCACCGCCGACAGTGAGGACTGACTCACCTCTGACAGCTCAGAAAACGCCGCTTGCGATTCAGTAAAGGTATGGTGCAAACGGCGACCAAAGCGATTAACCAGTACTGCCATTACCGGCATCGGTAACAGGGCTAAGAGTGTGAGCTGCCAGCTAATTTGGCTCACCATCACAATGAGCACGGCGACGCCTGTGATAATAGAATCCCCAGCGGTCAGAACCCCTTCACCGGCCGTCATCACCACCGCTTTCACATCATTGGTAGAACGCGCCATGATATCGCCACTCGGATAGCGACGGAAAAAATGCGGTGATTGGCGAGTAAAATGATCATAAAGCCGGTTGCGCAGCACAGTGCCAAGCTCAGCCGCAGCACCAAACAGCCACACTCGCCAAACGATGCGCAGCACATATACCACCACCCAAATGGCCAGCATACCCGCAAGTAGCCACATCAGTAGCTCAGTGGAAATCTCTCCAGCAACCACGCCATCAACCACATGGCCCACGGCCATCGGTGGAATGAGCTCGAAGACAGAGACAAATACCAAAATAATCATGGCGCCGAGATAACGACGCCATTCACGTTTAAAAAACCAGCCTAACTGCCAAAACACCTTCATGAGGTCTCCTTTTTATCCCCGCCTTTTTATCGTCAGAGCGACCTATCGGATCGGTAAGGCGGTGGTATACTTAAGCGCTTCCATGGCGAATGTTGATGTCACATTATTCAGACTTGGCACAGAATTGACCAGTTTTTTATAAAAATGATCAAATCGAGTCATATCAGCTACCTGTACCTTCATCATATAATCATATTCCCCCGCCATGCGGTAGAATTCCATCACCTCAGGGAACTCGGTCACCACTTCGGTAAAGGTCTTGTACCACTGCTCACTGTGGTCATTGGTTTTGATGTGAACGAAAGCGGTAAATGCGAGGCCAACGGTTTCGGGGTCAAGCAATGCCACCCGCCCACGGATCACCCCTTGTGATTCCAGCCGTTTCAGCCGCTTCCAACAGGGAGTCGTAGTTAAATTCACCCGTTCGGCCAACGCAGCCACAGACCAGTTGGCATCTTCCTGCAGCGCCGCGAGTAAAGTGCGATCTATCTCATCTAAAGTGATAGTCATAAAAAATTATTTCCACCAATCGTTACATGGGAGTTTATTTTTCTCTTTAGGTGGCATTATAGAGCAAAAATAGCAAGGTTTTTATCCCACACTTTACGTAAACTGGTGCTAATTACGCATTCGGAGACGCATGATGACAACCTCACATCCTTGCCATACTTGGGTCGGTAACGCGATTCGCCTCATTGAAGCCGACTTTAAACGCTCTGCAGATACCCACTTAATTAAGCTCGATCTCCCCAGCTTTGCAGACATTGATATCTATCTGAAAGACGAAAGCACTCACCCAACCGGCAGCTTGAAGCACCGCTTGGCGCGTTCTTTGTTTTTGTACGGCTTGTGTAATGGTTGGATTGATGAGCACACCACCATCATTGAAAGCTCATCAGGCAGTACTGCCATTTCCGAAGCGTATTTTGCCCGTCTGCTTGGCTTACGTTTTATTGCCGTAGTGCCCAAAAACACTGCGTGTAAGAAGATTGAGCAAATCCGTTTTTATGGCGGTGAAGCGCACTTCGTCGAGCGGTCAGATCAGATCTATGCCGAGTCTCGTCGCCTTGCTAAGGAGCTCAATGGCCATTACATGGACCAGTTTACCTATGCCGAGCGCGCGACCGACTGGCGTAGCAATAACAACATTGCCAACCGCATATTTGATCAGATGCAGTACGAGCGCTTTCCGATCCCTCGCTGGGTTGTGATGAGCCCGGGCACCGGTGGCACCTCAGCGACCATTGGCCGCTACATTCGTTATCGTTGCCAACCCACTCAGCTGATGGTGGCCGATGCTGAGCATTCGGTGTTTCACGATTACTACCTCACCGGCGACAGCGCACTGACCTCCGATAAAAGCAGTCGCATTGAAGGGATTGGACGGCCACGTGTCGAGCCCAGCTTTATTCCCGGCGTGATTGATAGAATGACCACAGTGCCGGACACTCACAGTATCGCCACCATTCACTGGCTAGAAAGCCAGCTTGGCCGCAAAGCCGGCGCGTCCACCGGTACCAACCTGTACGGTGTCTTGATGTTGGCAAATGAAATGCGCGCCAACGGCGAAAAAGGCTCTATTGTCACCTTGCTATGTGACAGCGGCGAGCGCTACCTAGACACGTATTACAATCCTGATTGGGTACGCGAGCACATTGGGGATCTCGACCAAGCAACCCACGATTTGCAGACCTTGTTGGGGTAACGCGTCACCGTCTCTGACTAGGTTTCACAAAAAGGCGAGTGGATTATTCTTGCTCGCCTCAACTCAACAATTACACAGGGTTGCAATTGATGAGTGATACGAAAATGTGAAATTCCCACTACCTATAAAAAACGCTCTTTACTTTATCGGCCCCAACCTCATATAAAACTTGAGCGGTGTGACCTTCAGAGTCTATGTATTTATCCCAAGCTCCGACCATTCCAAGCACTGGAACCTTCTTCTCGCTCATCGACTCTCTAGGCTCCCCCATCGCAGCACGAACGAGTTCTTTAGTGAGTTTGTTTTTCAGGTCGCCCATAAAATAATCAGGATTGGTGGCAATGATCACCTTAAGCTTGCTGCTATTCGCATCAAATTGAAATTCCAACCCTTTGGTGTACGATTCAATGTAGAATTTATCTTCAAAACCATCAATCGTTGACGGTACGTTTCCACCGATTAACACTGTGAATTCAGGACGCTTAATTAAGTCTTGATATGTAAAGCCTATGAGGTTGAAACAATTCACTTAACACCGCTCACTTTCTCTATCAAACAGGAAAAATTAGCCCACAGAGACTCTTACATCAACAACGCTGTTCGGGTCGGCATGAGACAAACTAAACGTGAGTTTCATACCATCCTTTAGGTTGTATTGTATCCAGCCATTCTTCACCAACCCGGGCAATTTTCTGGAGCCTGCTGACTTATCTGGCTCTCCATATGAGGAGACAATGCCACTCTTGTCCATGCCCCGTCCTAATACGATCTCCTCACTGGAAAGCAATTTCGTGAGACATTCATCAAGCGGATACTCAGCGATGAAGAACTTTAGACGCTTGTCTTCATCGAAAATCATATTGACCTTGTCTCCATAACAAACAATGTCAAAACGATCATCAATAGTTGGCTCGAACTGCAGCACATTCCCCCCGACAAGAGCCGCAAAAGAGCTATCTTTAACTAGCTTATCGTGACAACAGTTTATCCAATCACATACAGTGCTCATCTACGCGCTCATTGCTCTAAATATCAAGGGTTAATGTCCCAAGAAAAATTGACCTTTGTTCAAGGCTAGTCCTTGAAGCATAGCAACCCTTGAGATTGACGCCATTCCTTGACAATTCTTACAATATTCTCAGGAGTTGCACCCTCTTCTTTTTCTGGATAATAAATAAGATCTGAACCATCTGGATGCTGTGTAACTTCTTCAAAATGAAGCACTGCATCAATGTGTTCTTGTTCTGTATCGTAATCATCCAAACAGATTCTTTGTACCAATTGAAGGAACTCTGATTGTGAATATGTTGATAAGTCATAATTCATTTAGGCATCATCATATCGTAACAAATAAGTATTTTGTATCTTATGTGTTTAGCTTGTACCAAGTTGATAGTCATAGCGAGGACTAAAGAATTTTTCACTGATTATTTGCTCTATCGCCTTGGCTTGATCAGTAGAGACATCAAACCCTCCAGCGCCTCCTAAAAGGAACTGAAGATCATCGTCGCTCAAACCCAAGACTTGCGCAACAGCTTCAACGTGACTGCTTTTAATTTCAACTTCTAGTACTAAAAGTTCAGTTTCTTTATCAAATGCCTCGATCACAACTTTCATTATTTTTCCACCTTTCTTGAAGGGTCAGCATCCTTTGTTTGTTCACCTGTTACATGATTGAACTCGCCTAGATGCTTGCCATTCTTTGTATATAATTCAACCTTGCCATGCTGCGAATCCCATTCATAAATGCGACCCTTTTTATCTTTCCAGCGCTCTCTTAGTTTACCTCCTCCTTGTACCGCGGTTTTTTTCTTAGCTTTTACTGCTTCTGGAAACGCAGGCAATGGCGGATTACCTTTAGGCGCGGGTACGTACTTAATATCGTTATTAGGCTTATTGAACACCAAGTAAAGCGGGGGCAAACCAGCATCAGCAGGAAATGTCACTAAGTACTCAGCAAGATCTTCCTCGGGGTATAATGGCGTCCCAATCTCCTGCTCGTGCTCTTCTATCGGCCGGACCCAGATATTATGCACGTCTAGCTGATCATTCTCAGGTAACACCGTATCGGGTGTTAGAACGTCTGTCGAGCCATCTGGAGTCCACGTAATAGTAATACCATCATCCAGTTCAGCAACGAAATTTTGACCATTTTGATGAGCCTCACGCTTTGTCACACGCTCTCCATATGGACTACCTTCACCGGTTTTTATGCCAACGACTTGCTGTTTACCATTTTTATCTGTGTACATATTGAAACGCACACGCATCGTTATAGCATCAACACCACTCCACTCTGGATGTCCATCGAGCGTACCGTCCTCTATTTGAGACGGCCACAGTGCCGCTAATAAAAAGCCTCCCATACGGGCGAAACCCGCCAGCGCTTCGCTAGATAGCGACCAGGTTCCCATCGTTTTCGCAGTATTCGTACTGATAACACCGAGATTAGTAGCCGCTCCACTGGCAGGCAGCGTAAGTATTGCTGCTTTCCCATAGTCGGTCGCTTTTGAAGCCGTAGTGATTGCTGTTAGATTCGCAACCGGCAGCTTTCTTTCTAACAGGCTGTCATTGTTAATCGCCTTGAAAGTCGTTCCAGCTATAAACGGCTCCGAGTAGTCATAATGGGCATTTCCAGCGCAATTATATGTACAAGGAGAAAGCGGAGGCAGCTCCGTTGCGGCTTCGCTAGAAGGTTGCTTTGCGGGCGCCTGTTGAACAATGAGGGTATCACCGACCTTTAAAGACATAGGATCAGCGTTATATTCGGGGTTTAAGTTAAGCAGTTGTTTTGCGGACAAGCCATACTTACCTGCTATAGCCCCCCATGATTCGCGCTGTCGAGTATTTGGATCAGTCGCAACTTGATGAGTTTCCGGCCCCGCTTGCTCTGGTTCGCTGTCTGCATCATTAGCAGAATGACTTCCTCTCTTCGCCATAGGCTGAGTAGGCGCAGCCAGTAGGTCACCAATAGACAGTTTGATGCCATTTTCTTCCAGCCATTCTTCGTCTGGGTTATCAAGCGTCTCGCGAGTGATCGGCTCTTCGAGATAGACAAGATGCTGGTCGTCAACGTCTTTCCCGTCAATCTTCCAGTACACCAGAATGGCGCTTTGATAACGATTAAAACCTTGCTCACGATTGAGCCTGTCATGCCTTGAGCGCGTGGCGTAAAACTGCCATTTGTCATCACCCAGCACCTTGTACTCCTGCACTAAGCGCTTTTGGTGAAAATGGTAATAATAGCCTTCGGTGGGTAAGCCTAGTCGCTCGCCGAGTTGAACGGAGGGGGTTACAGGAATAAAGGCTTCTTGGATTACCCCAGAGCCAATCGGCTTCATCTGCACGGGCTCGGGCACGCTGATGCCCATTGAGGCCGATGCAATTTTAGCAACAAGCTTTTTGGGCTCATTGAATGCCGCATAAGCGGTATACTTGGTACCATGTTCAGTGGGCGCGGTTTGCCAATCACCGATCACACCTTCTTGCTGTGTTTTGGCTAACTCAAATTTGCATCCGACCGTCTTGCTAAAGACCTTGTCCGAGCTGGCAATCTCAAAACAGTACTCGTATTTAAGTGACGGTGGCGCATTTGAGCGATCGGGCTTTACCGGCTCGGGCACATAAGTATCTTCAATATTTTCTGTTGCTGCCTCTGAACGACTACCTCCGCCAGATCCACTGCCACCGCCCGCGGCGGCTCCAGATTGATTGGCTCTGGCCATAAGCGCTGAACGAATTTGTGGTGAGAGAGTCGTTTCAGTATCTGGCGAGAGGGTCCAGATCTTATTAGTGCTGTCGTACAACATGGCAGGCATGGAAGGTGTGTCTGTGAGCAATGCGGCTTCGCCACTACTCAGCTTTTCTTTGAATTGTGAAAAGCTCACCCCATCGGGTATCACTCCATCAAGGTCTCGCTCATTCAGCGCCTCAATATCGCCCTCTACTTGACCGAACTCATACGCCATGAGTTCGGTCAGTCGAACTACTTTGTAACCCACTACATTGTCCGCCAGTCAATAATCATGGCGATGCATTCTACTCAGCAAGCCAGATTTTTGGATACTTTTGTTGTCATAGTTAGGTTAGCTCTGGCTGAATTGTGAAGTGCGTGCAAGAAGGGATAACAGGAGTAATAACTCCCACAGATTGCAACGCGGAGTAGTAGGTCGGTAATAAGCGCCCGTACTCTGTCAATCATGGACTCAATATACGCGGCGCGTCCGTTGCACGGCGCCTCCGGTATTCGGCTCAGACGATTGATAAAACGCACAAAAGTATTAATGCGCTAGTCCGTATCTTTATCTATCCGCGTCTGCAGGGCATCAAACTTGTCGTGCAGGCGCATTAGTTCAAGCTCGAGTTTTAGATTGATTTCGTAGGTGGCTTTTTGCTCCATCCTGTCTTTTGCCGCTTGGCGGTTTTGCGACATCATGATGATCGGCGCTTGGAAAGCTGCCAGACTGGATAACCCAAGGTTCAGTAAAATAAAGGGATAGGGATCGAATGATGCATCTCCCACTAACCAGGCCGTATTCACGACAATCCAGCCAATGATGAATGCGAAGAAAAGCCCGATAAATGACCAAGAACCGCCAAATGAGGCAATTTTATCCGCCACCATTTGCCCGGTGGTCAGACTTTCGTGAAAGGACTTGTTGACGTTCTCAGAGACAGACGTGTTGTTAGCAATACTCTCAATAACTTTCTTTTCTCCCGAGCTAAGACTACCAAACGGCTGGCCCAGCAAGGCTTTGGCTAAGTTCTCAAAATACTTTTTCATCTGTCACTCCATGCTAACGTGCACGACACCAACAAGGTATCGTGCAGACTTTATCATTAAGCCATTGAAATAGAGTAGATTAACTTAGAGGCTTAGCAAGCAGAGTATCCTTTATCATACAAACTAAATCCGGCGGGCGCGGATGGTGCGTCCTTTAACTTTTCCATCATTGAGTTTACGCAACGCGGCTTTAACGCAGGATTGGGACACAGCAATAAACGCCACATTGTCGAGCACATTGATTTTACCCACCTGCTTACCGTCAATGCCCGCTTGGCCCGTCAGCGCACCTAAAATATCACCCGCGCGTACTTTTTGCTTTTTACCTGAGTCAATCATCAAGGTCGCCATCTCAGGCTGGTAAGGCGCAGTGTCGAGCAAATGCTGCGACGGCAAGGCTTCGGGGAGAAAATCACGGTCATACTGATCGCCAATCATCGCCAGCTTATAGTGCTCGGCATCGTTATATAGCGAACACGCCACCCCTTTTTTGCCAGCGCGACCGGTACGGCCGACACGGTGTACATGAGTTTGCGGATCGTGGGCGAGTTGATAGTTGATCACCATATCCATGTCATCAATGTCTAAGCCTCGCGCAGCCACATCAGTGGCCACCAGCACGGACGCACTTTTGTTGGCAAATTTTACCAAGGTGCGCTCACGGCCACGCTGTTCAATATCGCCATGCAAGGCAACGGCGCTAAAACCATCATCTTCTAGGTTATCGCAAACTTGTTGTGTTTGAGCTTTGGTCGTACAGAACACCACGCAGCTTTGCGGCTGAAAGTGCAATAACAGTATCTTTAACGCTTGATAACGTTGCTTATTGTCATCGACTTTATAAACGTGTTGCGTGATTGTACTTTGCGTTTGCACCTCATCCACTTTAACGGAGACAGGGTGGCTCAACACTCGCTGGGCAATCGCATTGATCGAGCGCGGGAAAGTGGCGCTAAATAACAAGGTTTGGCGATGAGCAGGAACACGCGCAATGATGGCATCCAAGGTATCTTGGAAGCCCATATCCAGCATCTGGTCGGCTTCATCCAACACCAAGGTCTCAACATCATCAAGGCGCAAGGTGCCTTTGCGTAAATGGTCATCCACACGCCCTGGAGTGCCAACAATAATGTGTGCACCATGCTCCAATGAGCCAATTTGTGGGCCAATCGATACACCGCCACACAGCGTCAGTACTTTGACATTATGGCGACCACGCGCCAATTTACGCATCTCAACCGCCACTTGCTCGGCCAGCTCACGGGTTGGGCACAGCACCAAAGATTGCACGCGAAAGCGTTTTACGTTCAGTTTGGCTAACACTCCCAGGCTAAACGCCGCCGTTTTCCCCGAGCCGGTTTTTGCTTGGGCAATAATATCTTTACCACTGAGCACAGGCGGTAAACTCTGCGCCTGAATGGGCGTCATCTGCGTATAACCCAAGGTTGCCAAGTTATCGAGTAAATCAGCAGGTAACGCGAGCGAGGAAAAAGCGGTATCAGTCAAAGTCGTATCCACAGCAAAAGTAAATCATGCCGCGCCCAAGCACGGCCAAAAAGGGGCGTATCATACCAGAGTCTGATTGCTGCCACATTAACCAATTAGCGCCACACACTTGATAACCGCTTTGTCGCCTCATGTGTTTTGTTGCGTAATTGTTAGACCAAGCTCCGTATTTACCTTTACGCGGCTTGTCTTGTCATTGTGCTTGGTGTGCAATCAAGGCACACAATTAAGGAGGATTGTCTTGTGGCAAATATCCCAGTAGAAAACTACCCGCTCTCTCATACGCAGGCGATTGTCTGGAACGACATGGATGCCCTGCAACACATCAATAACACCGTGTACTTTCGCTATTTTGAAGATGTACGTGTGGTGATGCTTGAAAAGCTGGAAGTATTCGAGCTAGCCAAACGGCTGCATGTAGGCCCCGTGGTCGCCTCAACCCGCTGCGATTATCGCGCCCCTTTGGTGTATCCAGATACCATCACCACCGTCGCTTGGGTCGAGGATATTCAAGAAAAGCGCTATGCGATGAAGTATGAAATCTACAGTCACAATCAAGAACGCTGTGTGGCCGAGGGCGAAGCCTTGATTGTCTATTGCGATTTTAAAACCGGTAAAAGCTGCCCTATCCCAGCCGAGACGCTCGAAGGGTTAAAAGCCTTTGTGGCGAAACAGTAACTTTATTCCAAACTAATCTCTTCAGGCTCGCCCACTCTGGTCACGGACGGCGCGCCTGGGGCGTTCCAGCGAAACAAGGTGATATGCCAAGTGCTGGGATCTTTTCGCGACGGGTCAATTAAGCCAATTTCATTACCACTTCTCAGCGTATCGGCCACCCACCAACTGGATGGTGATTCGCCTTTTGCTAAGGCGGCTTGCCAATCAATGCTGGATAAGGCTTTGTATTGCTGAAGTTCAGGATGACGCAAATCCACCAGCTCACAGGGGTCAACCTGATACCGCACAAGCACGCGTGGCGTTGTGATCTGGCTGGCGTACTTTTGCATTGCCACGCGCGCACTCTCTACACTCTCGGTTAAATACAGCGCACTTTCGCCCTGGCGATTATACCGACCGTTCGGTCTGTCTTTACTTTCTCGCATCAAAGCGGCGTCGATGTGCTCAGGGTGACATACTCTGACAAAAATACCCGAGATAGGCGTGCGGCACAGGCGGGGGATTGCTTGCGGTTCAAGTCCGTCCATAACTTGTGAATGTCCTTTATAAATCAACCATCAAGGCGTAGCTTAGCAAACAAAGAGGAGGCAAATTGCGTGCCGACTAACGGATTGCATCATCGCATCTGGCTTGCTGTCGATACCGCACAGGGGTACCATCCGTGCTCTGTGTAACACTGGGTAAGTAGCACCGCCAAAGGACAAACCGATGAAAAAAGCCGTTGTGATATTTAGCGGAGGACAGGATTCAACCACCTGTTTGATTCAAGCGCAGGCAGAGTACGACGAAGTGCATTGCCTCACGTTCGACTATAACCAGCGCCACAAGCAAGAAATTGACGTTGCCCGTGAGATTGCTGCAAACCGCAACGTCAGTGCGCACAAGGTACTGGATGCTGGTTTGCTCAATGAATTGGCGATTAGCTCGCTCACACGCGACAACATTCCCGTTTCCAATGCACTGAACGAAAACGGCCTGCCCAATTCCTTTGTGCCGGGTCGTAATATCTTGTTTTTGACTTTGGCAGGCATTTACGCCTATCAAATTGGCGCTGAGGCGGTGATCACCGGTGTCTGCGAAACTGACTTTTCTGGCTACCCTGATTGTCGCAATGATTTTATTCAATCGATGCAGCAAGCCCTTGAGCAAGGCATGGACAGAAAACTCGCCTTAGTCACACCACTGATGTGGCTGAATAAAGCTGAGACCTGGGCACTGGCCGACCAGTATCACGCTCTCGATTTTGTACGCGACCACACCCTAACCTGTTATAACGGTATTAAAGGCACTGGCTGTGGTGAGTGTCCAGCCTGTCACTTGCGTCAGCGTGGCTTAGATGAGTACCTCGCCAACCAAGCAGACGTACAAGCCGCGCTGCAGCGAAAACAAGCCGAAAACGCGTAATAGCGCAGCGATAAAACATAAAAAACCGCCTCGGAATGAGGCGGTTTTTGTATCGATAATACAACAGCGGTTATTTATGCGGCTCATCATGCGGATGGGTATCAAACTCACCATGACTGGCCCGATGCACAGTTTCCACCGCGAGCGCTTTATCCAATTGCTGCGCCACATACTCAGGCGAGTGAGTATGAATGGAGAGCAAGCGATACATCGCAGGGATCACCAGCAAGGTAACAAAGGTCGCAAAGGCCATGCCGGTGAAGATCACTGTCCCAACCGCGATACGACTTTCCGCCCCCGCGCCAGTGGAGAGGATCAGTGGGATCATCCCTGCCAAGGTGGTAAACGCCGTCATCAGAATCGGTCGCAAGCGACGGACTGACGCATCGATAATCGCTTTATCAAATGCAATGCCACGGTCACGCAGTTGGTTGGCAAACTCCACGATTAAGATACCGTTTTTGGTCACCATCCCAATCAGCATAATCAAACCAATTTGGCTGTAGATATTGATCCCTTGGTTGGTCAGCCACAGGCCTAAAAAGCCGCCTAGCATACCCATGGGCACCGTCAACATCACCACCAAGGGGTTGATAAAGCTTTCAAATTGCGCCGCTAACACCAAGTACGAAACCAAGAGCGCTAAACCGAACACCACCAGCACACTGGTTTGGTTGTCACGAAAATCTTTCGACTCCCCTGAATAGCCCACCGAGATATCGGCCGGCAGGTTCTCAGCCGCGATTTTATCGAGATAATCGAGTGCTTGACCCAGTGTCACATCCTCGCCTAAATGCGCCGATAAGGTGATCGACTTTTGCTTGTTTGTATGGCTTAAACGCTGCGCGGACGCTGTTTCTTCCACCGTGGTCACTGCATCCAGCGAGACCAACTTGCCGCTGCGGCTGCGCATATAAATACGGGTAAGATCCCCTTTGCTGCTAAAGGCCTGTTCATCGCCGCGTACATACACATCGTATTCTTCACCACGATCCACATAGCTGGTCTGTGCCCGGCCACCAAGCATCACCTCTAAGGTATCGGAAACATCCCGCACCGAAATCCCAAGTTCAGCGGCGCGACGACGGTCTACTTTGACCACCAACTCAGGGGTATTTTGGTTGTAGTCGTAGTCGGGGCTGTCAATCATGCCCGCCTCGCGGCCCATTTCGCCCAATTTCTCCGCCCAGCGATGAAGCTCAGGATAGTCTGGACCACTTAATACAAACTGCACGGGCTCTGAACTGCCGCCCCCAAAGCCAGGCGCAAACGGGAACACTTGCACATCTGGCACACCATTTAACACCTGCCGGACTTCCGCCAAGATATCTTGTGCGGAGCGATCGCGCTCATCCCAATCCGGCAATAGCATGATCACAAAGCCTGTTTGATCGCCGGCCCGACCACCAAACGCTGGTGTTTGTAAGCTGACCGAGCTGAGAGTACCCGCCTCGACCAAGGGCATTAAACGCTGCTCAATTTGCTCGATATTGCCCACCATACGGTTGTACGCCGTGCCTTCCGCACCACGGACAAACGCCAGCAGCACCCCGCGATCTTCTTGTGGCACTAATTGCGACGGTAAGTGCTGCATCAACACGCCACTGCCACCAATACAAAGCAGAATTACTACCGGAGCCACCCAACGCCAACGCAGGACATGTGCCAATACTCGGCGATAGTAACTTTCAAGCACATCAAACCCACGGGTGATCACGCGGTTCACAGGACTAGATGCCACATTTAAGCGCAGCAATTTACTGCCAAGCACCGGCGTAAGCGTCAACGCTATTAAGGACGAACAGAGCACGGTGACGGCGAGCATCACTGCAAACTCGGTGAACAACTTACCAATCATGCCATCCATGTAGGTAATGGGGAGGAACACCATCACCAACACCGCGGTGGTGGCGATCACTGCAAAACCCACCTCCCGTGCGCCACGGTAAGCGGCCACCAAGGGTTTATCGCCTTGTTGTAAGTGGTGGAAGATATTTTCGACCACCACAATGGCATCATCCACCACGAGGCCTATCGCGAGAATAAGCGCCATTAAGGTCAGCAAGTTAATCGAAAAGCCCATCGCTGAGGCAACGATAAAGGCGGATATCAAGGATACCGGCACAGTCACTGCTGGGATCAAGGTGGCGCGCGCTTGGCCGATAAAGATATACAGGACTAATACCACCAGCGCCCCAGTGATAAAGAGGGTGCTATACACTTCCTCAATCGAGCGCTCAATAAATACCGTAGTATCGTAATCCACCCAAAGACGCGTACCTTCGGGCAGGAAGGCCTGCATCTCATCGACAAGCTTATGAGCGCGGTCAGAAATATCGAGCGGATTGGCATCGGATTGTGGGATCAGCGCCAAACTTAAATTATTGATACCATTGTTTTTATAGGTGGCATCTTCGTTCCGTGAGCCAATGGCCACCTCCGCCACATCCGACAAATAAATCGCGGTGCCATTCGCCGTGGTGCGTACCACCAGTTGTTTAAAATCCTCTGCGTCACGATATAAACGATCGCTACGCACTGGCATGGTCATCACGTCATTGCGAATTTCCCCGCCCGGACTTTCTAAGTTTTCATCCCGCAATGCATCAAGAATATCTTGGGTGGTGACACCGTGCCCCGCCATTTGGGTGGGATCCAGCTTCACATACATCACTTTATACAGCGCGCCGTATAAATCGACCGAGCTCACCCCAGAGATCAAGCTGAATCTATCTTCCAGCGTACGTTGGGCGTATTCCGTCAGTTGGTTGCGGTCCATCTCTGACGAGGCCAAGTTGATATAAACCGCCGCTTCACCGGTGCCGTTGTCTTTGTACACAATCGGATCGTTGGCATCATCAGGCAATCCCCCTTGCGCGCGCGCCACGGCATCACGCACATCACTCACCCCCTCGGTCAGCGGGTGATCGAGTTTAAATTCCACCGTGATCCGTGATGAGCCATTGCGGCTGACCGAGGTGATCTCTTCAATGCCGCTAATGCCGGAAAGCTCATCCTCAATCAACTGCGTGACTTGGCTTTCCATAATGCTGGCCGAGGCGCCAGAATATCCGGTGTAAATACTCACCACCGGGCTATCGATATCAGGCATCTCACGCACGGACAAGGTCGAGAAAGAAACCGCGCCAAAGACACATAACAACAAACTCAATACGATCGCCATCACTGGTCGTTTCACTGAGACATCAGACAACCACATTAGCTGGCCTCCGTCTCAGACACGGTATCATCGATACGGCTTTGGTCATCTTCTGGATTTTTCGGTGCTTCCGCATTTAATACAGACACTTGCGCACCATCGCGCATATTCACCAAACCTTGCACCACAATGTGCTGACCGGGTTCAAGTCCTTTACTCACCACCACTTGGTTATCAATCCGCGCACCAAGGGTAATTTCAGTACGATGGGCAATGCCTTCGTCATCAACGCGGAAGACATAGCGGCGCGTACCGGAATACTGCAGAGCTTGCACAGGCACAATCACCGCTTGCTGTTCCGGCAAGGTCAGTTTCGCCTCCATCAGCATGCCGGGCTGCAATTGGCGTTCAGGGTTATCCAGCGCAACGCGAACACTGACTGATAGCGCGTCTTTATCCACCCGAGAGTCCACCACGCTCACCGTGCCGGTAAAGGCATCATCGGGATACGCTTGCGACGTGACCGCCACTGGCATATTGGGATAAAGCAGTCCGATGTATTGCTCTGGCACCTGAATATCAAGGTTCATGCGTGACAGGTTGTCGAGACTAAAAAGCGTTTCGCCCACATCCACGCGCTGGCCGACGCTTAAATCAAACAAACCAATGCGACCGGAAAAAGGCGCGATTAAACGATGATCATCTAGATCAGATTGCGCCGATTGCAAACGGGCCTTGGCAATATTGACACTGGCTTGCTGCGCATCCAACTCGGTTTGTGTTAAGGCACCACGTTGCGCCAGCTTGGTGTACTCCTTTAGCTTGCGCTGCTCATCATTGAGATAAGCCGACGCTTCCAACACCGCCGCTTGGGCTTTGGCGCGATTAAAGGTCACCAAAGGCGCCCCTTTTTCAACCGTCTCGCCCGGTTTTACATGCACAGTTTCAATGCGCGCCGAGACTTCTGACTCAATATCAATCTGCTGATGGGCTTTAACATTGCCCACCAATGACAACGACGGCGCAATCGGTTTGGTTTCCACTTGTGCCGTCATTACATCCACAGATCGCGCCCCCGGTGGTGGCGCAGAGGCCTCCTCGCTCGAGGGCTGGATATCGCCCCACTTCCAGAACGCGACGCCCGCCAATACCACGACGCCCAATAGCATCCACTTTTTCATTGCCATGTACCTTATATGTTGGATAGCACCAGTGTACTGATCTGCATTTTTTTGTCCTTAAAGAATTGTAAAGACACTGTTTTTTATCGTTATTACATAGGATTGTGCGATAAAGCGAGACAGAGGTAAGACTGTGTAAGGACAGCCAGGTTTCAAAAAACATCAAAAAAGCTCACTTACACCGTTTTTCGCACGCAAGACGCTGAAAAAAGCACCAACCACTAATCGGGACAGAGAAAACCCTTTACAGCTCCAGTCGGTTTGGTAAGATTCGCCTCGTTCCCGTGGTGGAGTTCCCGAGCGGTCAAAGGGATCAGATTGTAAATCTGACGGCTCAGCCTTCGAAGGTTCGAATCCTTCCTCCACCACCAATTTTACAAAGCAAGACTCCGTGGTGGAGTTCCCGAGCGGTCAAAGGGATCAGACTGTAAATCTGACGGCTCAGCCTTCGAAGGTTCGAATCCTTCCTCCACCACCATTTTATAAAGCAAGACTCCGTGGTGGAGTTCCCGAGCGGTCAAAGGGATCAGACTGTAAATCTGACGGCTCAGCCTTCGAAGGTTCGAATCCTTCCTCCACCACCACTTTTACAAAGCAAAACTCCATGGTGGAGTTCCCGAGCGGTCAAAGGGATCAGACTGTAAATCTGACGGCTCAGCCTTCGAAGGTTCGAATCCTTCCTCCACCACCATCTTTAAGGGCCAGCATTTGCTGGCCCTTTTTCGTTGCTTTTGTGGTGATAACCTCATCATTTCGCGTGAGAGGCGAGTGATGCGCGGCCATGCGGCGACCACAAGTCTTGCTCTGGTCCTTTCGGCACAATGCGCGTCGGGTTAATGTTGCCGTGGCTGTAATAATAATGGGTTTTGATATGGTGCATATCGACTGTCTCTGCCACGCCTGGCACTTGGAATAACTCTTTCATGTAACAGAATAAATTGCAGTAATCGGCAATACGTTGCTTGTTACACTTAAAATGGCCCACGTAGACGGGGTCAAAGCGAATTAACGTGGTGAACAGCCGCCAGTCTGCTTCTGTGATCTGGTTTCCGGCAAGATAACGATTGCGACTTAAATGATCATCCAACACCGTCAATGCAGTGAATAACTGATCAAAGGCTTCTTCATAAGCCTCTTGTTCGGTGGCAAAGCCACATTTATACACGCCATTATTCACATTGGGGTAAACAAACTCGTTCCACTGATCAATCGCCGCACGCAGGTTGTCTGGGTAATAATCGTCATGATTGCCCGTAATACCATTAAACGCCGAATTAAACATTCGAATAATGTCAGCGGATTCATTACTGACAATCGTCTGAGTTTGCTTATCCCATAAAATCGGAACGGTGACTCGACCGGTGTAATCAGGCTTCGCGTGGGTATAGAGCTGATGGGCATAGTCGTATCCATACAGCGGCTCTGGCTCAGAAAACGTCCAGCCATGTTCTAGCATCTCAGGCGCGACGACCGTAACCGCTATATGAGGATCAAGCCCTTTTAAATGGCGCATAATCAGGGTGCGATGTGCCCATGGACAAGCAAGAGAAACATACAGATGATAGCGGCCTGATTCAGCACTAAAGCCCGCATCGCCACTTGGTCCAGCTTGGCCATCAGCGGTCACCCAATGACGAAAGCCCGCGTCTTCACGGACAAATCGACCACCCGACGACTTGGTGTCATACCACACATCATGCCAAATACCGTCTATCAGTTTTCCCATATGTCCTCCTTTTTTACTATCAGCAGTATAAGAAGCGCGCTAAGGAAAGTCGGCAGAGCAACTTGTTGGAGTTATTCGAAAAAGCTGAACAATCCTTACAGTATCAACAATGTCATGGTCTTGTGAGAATTTGTCTGATTGCTTTTTCGCGTTTGACGGTCACTCTCCATCTCTTTTAGGGTGACCGTGATAAATAAAAAGGAGAGTATTGATGAAACGTTTACTAGCGACCCTATCTTTTGCGTTTGTTGTTGCAGCCAGTCTGCCAAGTTTCGCTGCCAACGAAACAAACGAACTGTCAGCGGATCAGCTGACCGACCAAGTGGTAAGCAGCTACGCAGAGGCCGCTGAACAGGTGGTTTCAATCTCAAAAGATTACAAAAGCAAGCTTGAGAGCATTCGCAGTGAAGAAAAGGCGAAAGCGCTAATGGCGGAGACGCAAAAAGAAATGGCGCAAGCGATTGAGGCAACGGGCCTAACGATAGAAGAATATAACGCTGTTTTTCGTCAAGCACGTGAAGATAAAGAGCTGCAGAAGAAAATCAGCAATATGCTCAACGAGTAACCGTAGTTTGAAACAGGGGTAAGCATATCCATGCTACCCCTGTTTATTTAAGCTTGGTCTGTCGAGACAGCCGTGTTGGGTAGCCCTAGCGAAATCACAGTAGTTAGAACTAGAAATGCGAAAGACACCCAAAGACACGCGGCGAGTCCCCATACTTGGAACACCCAACCGGATAACACGGTGCCAATTAAGCGTCCCATGGCGTTCGCCATATAATAAAATCCCACATCCAGCGACACACCATCGCCTTTGGCGTAGCTGACAATCAAGTAGGAATGCAGTGAAGAGTTAATCGCAAAGATCGCTCCGAACACCATAAGCCCGACGATAATCACCCCTTGCGGATGCCACTGCTCGCCAATTGCATAAGCAATGACACCCGTCACCATCGCCAGTAAACATGCCCAACCGAGCGCCGCCTTACCACCCGGCGAATGGCCAGATTGGCGCCCAGTGATTTTCGGCGCAATGCCTTGCACCATGCCGTAAGCGATCACCCATAGCGCAAGAAAGCCGCCCACCGCACTGTGGCTCCAACCAAATGTGGTGCCAAGATAAATTGGCAAGGCCACCACAAACCACACATCTCGCGCGCCGAAAAGGAACATCCGTGCCGCTGAGAGGATATTCACACTACGAGACTTAGAGAAAATTTCCGAAAACTTGGGCTTACTTTTGGCTTTTCCCAACTCCGCATTGAGCGATATCACACTGCCGATAAACACGAGGCTCAAGACGCCAGCCATCGCCGCCACCGCGTACTGAAAGCCAATCAGAGAAAGCAATGCGCCACCAACAAAAAACCCCACACCTTTGAGTGCATTCTTCGAGCCGGTCAAGATCGCAATCCACTTAAACAGCGCTCCCTGTGCGTTGTCAGGCACTAAGGTTTTAATCGCGCTTTTAGCGCTCATTTTATTCAGATCTTTCGCAATCCCAGACAAGGCTTGAGCTGACATCACCCAGGGAATGGTGAGCCAAACGGCTGGCACGGCTAACATGGCAAGCGCGATAATTTGCATGCCAAGGCCAATATTCATGGTGCGATTGAGGCCTAAACGCGCACCGAGCCATCCACCGATAAGGTTGGTGACCACGCCGAAGAATTCGTAAAACAAAAACAGCGAGGCGATTTCTAACGTGCCGTAGCCCAACTCATAAAAATACAGCACCACCAGCATCCGCAGTGCACCGTCGGTGATGGTGAAATTCCAATAGTTAAAGGTGACCAGCATATACTGGCGCACGGATTGGCTTAATTGAGCAAACATAGTGGTCATCGATTCACATACAAAAAAGGGCGATGCGGCACGGGGCACGCATCGCTACCCGATAAAAAAGCGATTACTGATCAACGCCGCCGACGTTGCGCACCAACTCAGCGGTGCGCGTGGCATACCCCATTTCGTTGTCATACCACGCATAGATTTTGACCATACGCTTGCCCACCACCATGGTGGATAAACCATCGACAATCGTGGAGCGCTGATCGCCACGGTAATCAATCGAGACTAAAGGACGCGCCTCAAAGCCAAGAATGCCCTTGAGATCGCCATCCGCGGCTTCTTGCAACAGTGCATTCACCTCATCAGCAGTGGTATCGGTTTCCACATCAAAGATCACATCCGTTAGCGACGCATTGGCGAGGGGGACACGCACTGCATGGCCATTAATCTTGCCTTTTAGATCCGGGAAAATTTCTACGATAGCGGTCGCCGATCCGGTGGTGGTCGGGATCAAGCTCATGCCACAGGCGCGGGCACGACGTAAATCTTTATGCGGCGCATCTAAAATCGTTTGAGTATTGGTTAAATCATGAATGGTGGTGAAGGTCGACTGCGCAATTCCCAGTTTTTCATGGATCACTTTCACAATCGGAGCCAAGCAGTTCGTGGTACACGACGCTGCGGTAACGATTCGATGTTTACTCGGTTCAAATATCGCGTCATTCACCCCCACCACGATATTCGCCACACGCTCATCTTTGACCGGCGCAGAGACCACCACGCGCTTTACGCCTTGGTCCAAATATTGTTGCAGCAGATCCGCGTCACGGTGTTTTCCCGTTGCCTCAATCACCACATCGCAGCCTGACCAATCGACTGCATCAATCGCTTTTTCTTGGCTTGTCGTCAGTGTTTGACCGTTAATCTGCACGCGGTTGCCTTCTGCACTCACCGCGTGATGCCAACGCCCTTGTACCGAATCAAACTCCAGCAAATGCGCCAGTGTTTCCGTATCTCCCGCCACATCATTAATGTGGACAAATTCGAGCTCTGGCCAGTCAAACGCAGCCCGCAGTGCCAGACGGCCGATACGGCCAAACCCATTGATCCCGACTTTAATTGTCATTGCTTTCTCCTTTACACACAGCAGGTGGGGCGAGACGCCATCTTGGCAAGCCGCGTGAGATCTTCTTGATAAGTGTCTTTTAGGCAGTTGGAATCAACTAACCCCTGAATTTGTTTGCGCATCCAGCCGGGTAAATCGGCAGCTAAACGATAAAACACCCACTGCCCTTGGCGCGTGTCAACCAACACCCCACTGGCACGTAATTGCGCCAAGTGGCGTGAAATCTTCGGCTGCGAGGTATCTAGCGCTTCAGTCAGTTCGCACACGCATAACTGCCCTTCACGAGCAATGAGCAGCAAACACCGTACGCGTGTTTCATCGGCCAACAACTTGAAAAACTGGTGAGGCAACATAGGCTCTCTCATAACGCTTTACTAAATGAATATATGGATATGCATATATTAATAGACCCAAGCATGCATGCAACTGGGACAGGCCGGAATTCATAAAAGCTTCATATTAAATCGTATAACGCCGCTTCATCCTTAGCGCGACATTCACCAAGGCAATCAACACCGGCACTTCCACCAGCGGCCCAATCACTCCTGCAAAGGCTTGATCAGAGTGAATGCCAAAGACTGCTATTGCCACCGCAATCGCCAATTCAAAGTTATTACCAGATGAAGTAAACGCAATTGACGCATTACGGTCATAGGGGATCCCCAGTTTTTTGCCCACAAAGAAGCTAATAAAGAACATCAACACAAAGTAGGTCACTAGCGGTACAGCGATACGCAGCACATCAAGCGGCAACGCAATAATCGCTTCCCCTTTGAGGCTAAACATCAACACAATGGTCGCCAACAAAGCGATTAACGTCATCGGTGAGATACGTGGCAGAAAGACATCTTCGTACCATTGCTCGCCCTTTTTAGCGACCAACACGGCACGTGATAGGTAACCCGCTAAAAAAGGGATACCCAAGTAAATCAGCACACTTTGCGCGATGTCTCCCATGGTGACATCCACCACAAAACTTTGTAGACCCAGCATGGGGGGTAAAACGGTGATAAATAGCCATGCCATCACACTGTAAGTCAGGATCTGAAATAAACTATTCAGTGCTACTAGGGCTGCGCCATACTCTTTGTTACCGCCACTGATATCGTTCCACACCAAGACCATGGCGATACAACGGGCAAGACCAATCAATATCACTCCTGCCATGTAGCCTGGCTCATCACGTAAAAACAGCACCGCCAGCGCGAACATGAGAATGGGACCCACGATCCAGTTCATGATCAGCGACAGCGTGATGGCTTTTTTGTCGCGCGTGACCGAGCCCAATAAACGATAATTCACTTTTGCCAGTGGCGGATACATCATTAAGATCAAGCCAATCGCCAGCGGCACATTGGTGCTGCCGACCGATAAACGCTCACTGAGGGTCGCCACTTCTGGATAAATCCACCCTATGCTGACCCCTATGGCCATAGCGAGGAAAATCCATACCGTTAAATACCGATCAAGCCATCCCATCTTTTGGGCGGCCGACGGCGCACAGGTTTCAGATTGAGACATCGTGATAGTTCCTTTTTATAACTGACGTTGATTGACACGTGCTGATAGCTCATCGGCACTCTCAACGCGCTCAGAGTAGCGATCAACGAGATAGTCTTTGTTGTCACGAAGTAAGAGCGTAAATTTCATAAGCTCTTCCACCACATCAACAATGCGTTGATAAAAAGGCGATGGCAGCATCCGGCCTTCTTCATCAAACTCTAAATAGGCTTTGGGCACCGATGATTGATTCGGAATGGTAAACATACGCATCCAGCGGCCGAGAACACGGAGCTGATTAACTGTATTGAATGATTGAGAGCCCCCACATACTTGCATCACCGCGAGCACTTTACCTTGGGTTGGTCTCACGGCCCCAAGACTTAGAGGCACCCAATCGATTTGGCTTTTCATGATACTGGTGATCGAACCGTGGCGTTCAGGCGAACACCAAACCTGCCCCTCAGACCACATCATCAGCTCGCGTAATTCCGCCACTTTCTCATGTGATGGATCAACACTATCGGGCGCAGGTAAGCCACTAGGATCATAAATCCGCGCCTCAGCCCCCATCGCAGTCAGCAGACGCGCAGCCTCTTCTACTACCAGTCGGCTGTATGAACGTGGCCGTAAGGAACCATATAGCAGCAAAATACGAGGGCGGTGGCGCGATCGCTGAATCGCGAACTTATCAGCCGACGGGATATCAAACGCTTCGACCGTAATATTTGGGAGTTCGTTATCATTCATATTATTGGTTTTCCTCACAACAAGTCAGGCTTAAGGCCATTGGTTCGAAAGCCGGCAACATGGCAGGATTGTGTTTTACCGTGGTCAGCAAAACACCGCGCATCCACTCAGGTAATGCAGGATGAAGCTGATAATAGACCCACTTTCCTCGACGCTCTCCGACAACCAATTGGTGCTTACGTAGCTCCGCCAAATGCCGAGAAATCTTTGGTTGGCTTAGGGCTAACGCCTCCATCAGATCACATACACATAACTCACCATGCTGAGAGAGCAGCAATAGAGAGGTCAGCCGAGTGGGCTCGGATAAGGCTTTGTAAAACGTTAGGGTGTCACACATTGAGATCATCCGCTCTTTTTATATATGGAAAATCATATATATGTTTTTTCATATGTCAATTAAAATACTGAGCCATGATAGCCAATTGAAAACAATAGCCTCGTCTGCAGCCTGACATAACTTTTTAAAGATAACTCGGCTTTACCAAGCAACCTTCGCTGAGCGTTGCGTGGTAGGTATAACGCTAGGCAAGCACTGACGCTTAATATTGATGTGCGAACTCGACTAAAGCATGCAGCTGAAGCTTCTTAGCTTTGAGACAAAGCTAGGCAGTTTTTGCCGTTGCAAACAGGCTAAAAAGTCATCTGAAGTCATGGGAGGGTTCTTCAGGGCGCGTTTTTGTTGCTGAGCAGCTCTCACGCAAGCACTGCTGTCTAGCTCAAACATATCACAGAGAAACTCATCAGGGTGGATTACCGATAGGCCAAGCGGATCGAGTAATTTTGAAGGGAAGTCTTTGAGATTAAAGGTGATGATAGACTCCGCTTGACCTTTGATAGCAGCGGCAACGACATGTCTATCATCTACATCAGGTAACGTTAACCCGTCTATTAATGGCTCATATCCTTCAATCAAGCAGTCAGGAACATGCGCATTCATCAACTGTTTGGTTCTCTCTAATCGTTCTGGGTCGATATCTGGATTATTTTTGAGAAGATTTCTGATCCATTCATCATGTATTTTTTCTGTCCATCGTGCTCTAAATAACCCCCGTGTTGGACAAATACATGAGATAGCTGCGAAGTGGCGCGGGGTACATAACACATGCGTCTAAAATTACCGTATAGGATGTCATCAATACCCCATATCCATTTCTTGATCTAATGCTGATAGTTCAGCAAGTGCTGCTAGCCGTTTCTCTTCTAAGCGATTCTTATACGCCATCAAATCGGCATAGGCCACCTTCCTACGGTTACCTTTACGACTATATGGGATCTCATTAGCATCAAGCAGCTTGATAAATGTCGGACGAGACATATTGAGCATATCAGCCCCTTCTTGCGTGGTAAGCTCAGCATGAATAGGGGTAATACTCACTGAGTTACCATGGCCTAATTGCGTCAGCACCTCAATCATCATGTTTAGTGCACTTGATGGAATAGTGACTTCATGACTCTGACCAGACTTATCGACGACATGAATTTTTTGCGCTTCACCATTGGTTTCTATAACGGCTGATAACGCTTGGCTACTAAGCTTAGCCAGTGTGATTTCTTCGGCACTTGGCAGTGTTGTCATATTCATCGTATTTTTCTCAGCTTTGATTTCAGGCTGTATAGGCCTATGTACTGTTCAGTATCTGAAATATTCGAAAACATGTCAACATTCGAAATTTTCGAAAGCCATTTGAACGCTCATTGCCGATTGAGTCGAACACGAAACATAAAGGCACCGGGTTTCTAAAAAGCCCTTTACATCCGTAAGAAATGCTGTAGTGTGATCAAAGCTCTAGATACGGAGCATCAAAAGACATCAAGTCAAAGTCGAGACAGACCACGCTATTTCCCGCATAGACTCTCTGCAGCAATCCACTTTCGCTTTTTCCTAGATTGATAACCCGTTAACACCCCTTTTGCTATCACTCATTGGTGGGTATCACTGTATTAATGGTGATCGTTCACCCCAAAAGAAACCGACGCATCTGCGCGGCGTATGACGGATAACCACTGAGGGGGCAGAGCAATAATCATTTAACTCATGGAGATAAAATATGGCCGCTACTAACGGCAGACTGCGTCACTGGTATCATTTACGCCGTGCGCAAACACAAACGAAAACCGCTAACAACACAACCAAAACAGTAAGGAACGCCATTGATAGTTAACTTTTCACTCCCTAATCTTGCCAACTGGCAGGTCGCGATTCATCAATTTAATGGGGATATTATCCTCAAGCACTTGCTCCATCGCCTACCGACACTATCCCAACCGACGCTACAGTTTGATCCCAACACCGAGCTTGGCGCCATTTTTAGCCAAGGTGAATGCTTGGGTGAATTCTCTCTTGCGCACTAACGCTTAGACAATATCGCGCGTTTCCATAACCTACAGAGATAGAGGCCGCCTTTCCGTTCATTGAACGAAGCTGGTAAAGTGTCTTGCTATTAACAAGACAACAAAGGCAGCCTCACACGTGAAAATCATTTCATTCAATATCAATGGTATTCGTGCTCGTTTGCATCAATTGCAAGCCTTGATTGAAAAGCATCAACCTGACGTGATCGGGTTACAAGAAACCAAAGTTCATGACGACGCCTTCCCGCTCGCGGATGTCGAAGCGATGGGTTACGAAGTGCACTTTCATGGCCAAAAAGCCCATTATGGCGTGGCAATGCTATGTAAAAAGTCCCCTATCAGCGTGCAAAAAGGCTTTCCTACTGATGATGAGGACGCTCAACGCCGGATGATCATGGCGACCTTTGAAGACGAAAACGGCAAGCCAATCACTGTGCTTAACGGTTACTTCCCGCAAGGGGAAAACCGCAGCCATGAAACCAAATTCCCCGCCAAGCGTAAGTTTTATCAAGACTTAATGACCTATTTAGCTGGCCGTGATCCGAGTGAGCAGTTGGTGGTGATGGGCGACATTAATATCAGCCCGAAAGACGATGACATCGGCATTGGTGAGCAAAACGCCAAACGCTGGCTACGCACCGGTAAGTGCTCTTTCTTACCCGAAGAGCGTGAGTGGCTGGGCACTCTGATGGACTGGGGGTTTGTTGACACCTTCCGAGCCCTGCATCCTAGCGTGAACGATCAGTTCTCGTGGTTTGACTACCGCTCACGCGGCTTTGACGATAACCGCGGCCTGCGTATTGACGTGATTCTGGCCACTCCAGATCTGGCGAGCCAATGCATCGATGCTGGCATTGACTACGAGCTCCGAGCGATTGAAAAACCGTCAGATCACGCGCCGATTTGGGCGACCTTTAAGTAAGCCCCAAGGCGCACGCGTTGGATAAAAAACGCCGCAGATGATCAGGTGATCACTGCGGCGTTTCTCATTTGAGATTGAGCCGATTAGCTCAGCGGCCTTAAATGGCGTAGGAAGCGGCGCTCCGCTAAGCGGAACATCCAAAGGATGCTAAATGTCAGCGCCATATAAAACACGCCTGCGGTCAAAAACGACTCGAACGGCGCATAATAGCGAGAGTTCACTATCCGAGCGGCACCGGTTAAATCGACAATGGTGATAATCCCTGCCACCGCTGAGCCGTGGAGCATAAACACCACTTCGTTACTGTACGCGGGTAACGCACGACGCATCGCACTCGGCAACACAATGCGCGAAAAGGCTTTATAGGGGCTCATGCCATAAGCGATCGCCGCCTCGACTTCCCCTTTAGGGAGGCCATTAATCGCGCCACGGATGATTTCCGCTGTGTAAGCGGCGGTGTTGAGCACAAAGGCCACCAAGGCGCAGAACCAAGCGTGCTGCCACAAAGAATTCTCGACATTGATCACTTGGCTCAAGCCGTAATAAATCAGATACAACTGAATTAACAGCGGTGTACCCCGGAAAAAATAAATAAACGCCCACGCTGGGTAGCGCCATAAAGGGAATTGCGCGTTGCGTGCTACCGCGACCGGCACCGCGACCACTAAGCCAATCACCAACGCAGAGGCGACCAGCCATACGGTGGTCCAAAGGCCTTCTAAGTATATCGGCCAGGTTTCGAGTACGAGAGAAAAATCCATGGTCACCTACCGCGTGTGAATGCTAAAACGACGCTCCATCCAGCGCAATCCCGTGGTCGAGATACTGGTAAAGAGCAAGAAAATCAGTGCAACGGTAAAGTAAAAAGTAAATGGCATTTGAGTTGAGCCGGCCGCCAACGCGCCTTTTCGCACCATGTCATCAAGACCAATAATCGACACCAGCGCAGTGGTTTTGAGCAGCACCAGCCAGTTGTTACCAAAGCCTGGCAGCGCATGTCGGATCATCTGCGGCAGCAAAATACGGCGGAATGCCAAACTGCTGCTCATGCCATAGGCACGTGCGGCTTCCATCTCTCCTGAATCCACCGCCATAATCGCGCCACGGAAGGTTTCCGCCATGTAAGCACCAAAGATAAACCCGATGGTTAGGATCCCGGCAATAAATGGGCTCACATCAATATAGTCAGGTAAATAGGATGTCCAGTCGTGATTGGGGTTTTGACCGGCCATGTATTCGTTAAGCCACTCATTGATGCCATACAAGCTGTTGTTCAGCAGCATTTGACCGCCGTAAAAAATCAGCATCATCAGCACCAGATCAGGGATCCCGCGTATGACCGTGGTATAGACCGTCGCTATCCCACGCAGCCAGCCAAATTTGGAGAGTTTCGCCAGTGCGCCCAGCATACCCAGTAGCATGGCAAGACCTAACGAGAGCAGCGCAACCTGAAGGGTCACCCATGCGCCTTCAAGCAGGGACCACTCGTAACCTTTCAAATCAATCATATGAATCGGGCAGCACTTTCATGCTGCCCGCCTGCCTATTACTCGCCGTAAACGTCGTAGTCAAAGTACTTGGCAGCAATCTCGTCATACACGCCTTTTTCACGCAACGAATCGATCGCTTGGTTGAGCTTCTTGGTCAGTTCTTTGTCTTGCTTACGTGTCGCAATCCCAAAGCCTTCACCAAACCACTCAGGGTCAGTCAGTGACGGGCCGATGAACGCAAACTCGTCCCCCCCGTCTTTGTCGAGCAGCCCTTGCTGGAGTGCCGACGCATCGCCAAGGATTGACTCAATACGGCCTGCTTTTAGATCCAGGTAGGCTTCATCAAAGGTGCCGTAACGCACGATATCCACCGAGTCACCATAGTTATCAGTCAGGTATTTGTCGTGCGTGGTCGCACGTTGTACACCAATTTTAACGCCCTCTAAGCCCTCTTTGGTAAAGGTCAGATCCGTGCCTTTTTCAGCCACAAATTTATTAGGGATCAGCGCGTATTTGTTGGTGAAGTCAACTTTTCGCTTCCGCTCTTCGGTAATGGACATCGCGGCGATAATGGCATCGTATTTACGTGCCAGCAGTGATGGAATAATGCCATCCCAATCCTGGGCCACAATCTTACACTTTGCCTGCATCTCTTCGCAGAGCGCATTGGCCATATCCACATCAAAGCCTTTCAGCTCGCCTTCGTTGGTGGTCCAGCTAAATGGAGGATAGGCCCCTTCGATACCGAAACGTACGACCTTCCAATCCTTGGCTGCTACGGAGGTTGACCCAACCGCGGCCATTACAGCGGCGGCAACTAGCCATTTTTTCATCTTCCTGTCTCCTGTCGTTTTTACGATGTTGTCAGGGCATTGCCCTATTGCATGGTTATGCTATTGATATTTTTAATAAATAGATTAGTAAATCGATGAGATAAACTGCTGCAAACGCTCTGATTCTGGCGAATCAAACAACTCTTTCGGGTTGCCTTGCTCTTCTACTAACCCTTGGTGCAAGAACATCACATGGTTAGAGACATCGCGCGCGAAGCTCATTTCATGGGTAACCACCAGCATGGTACGTCCTTCCTCAGCCAGTGAGCGCATCACTCCCAGCACTTCTCCCACTAATTCAGGATCCAACGCGGAGGTTGGCTCATCAAACAGCAAGACTTCTGGCTCTACCGCGAGTGCGCGCGCAATCGCTGCACGTTGTTGCTGACCACCGGATAAATGGCCTGGGTAGTAATCGCGGCGCTCATAAAGCCCAACGCGGTGTAATAACGCTTCTGCTTCTTCAATCGCTTGTGCCTTAGGCACACCTAGCACATGCACAGGCGCTTCAATAACATTTTGCAGCACCGTCATATGCGACCAAAGATTGAACCCTTGAAACACCATCGCCAGACGCGAACGAATGCGTTGCACTTGCTTGTCACTGACGGGGATGGGCTCACCGGCACGGTTGTTTTTCATTTTGATCAACTCACCGTTGACCCAAATTTCACCGCCCGTGGGGGTTTCCAGCAGATTGATACAGCGAAGAAAGGTGCTCTTGCCAGAACCGGAAGAGCCGATAATGGAAATCACGTCGCCGCGGTGGGCGTCGAGGGAAATACCTTTGAGCACTTGATGCTGCCCAAAGCTTTTTTTAAGTGATTTTACCTGTAGCGCCACAGCATCCGTCATGCGCTAACTCCTGTCATCCGTGAAATCTGTTGTGTTTGTGGTTAAAGCGCACCAAATGCACTGAGTATGGATTGAAAATATCACCCCTCAACGCAATGAGCAACATTTTGTTAACCTTTAAAGCGCATTCATTATAGTCACTATTACTGCATAAAAAGTCAATCGTAAAATTTACTGCTGAAAAAACCAACAATTTCTTTGTCAACCATTAGCCGTACTAAACCGGCTTTAACCGAGGTAAGTATAGAAGTTAACTTGAAGAAAGCTGGTTATTTTTATCGTGAAAGCTGACAAAAATTAGCGTTGGAGGGGATAGACGTGCAATTTATTTCATTTCAATGCGATCAGCGGTGCGTAACAAAACTGTGAACACCATAGTTAAACGCCTACTAAAAAAGACAGTGCCACTTTTAAAGTAGGCAGCCTCTCACCTTATGACAGCCGCGCGTCGCGACGTTTCGCTCGCTTCGCTTTAAGTAGCTCTAAGGTGTCACGCCAGCGCTCGGCAAGGCCGGTAGGATCACGCGCTTCCCACTGTTCTAGCGCATAGTCTGCTAGTGCATAGTCCCCGGCTTTAATCGCACTGATGGATAACCACTGCCACAGCATACGATCATCTTTCAGGCCATAAGAGAGCGCCACTTGCGCGGTATCAATCACTTCCTGCCAATGATTAAGCTGATACGCTAACATCACCTGTAGTTTGAGCGTTTGCTTGTCTGGCTCGCTCAAATTCACTTCACTGATCCGGTTTAACGCCGCCACGCGCTGGTCTGTTTTAATCAAACACTGCACCAGAAATAACTGCTCATCACGAGTGGGTAGCCGGGTCAATTGTTGTAATCCCTGTTGCCAATATAGCAATGCCTGCTGTGAGGCCCCCAGCTCCATTTGCCCGGCGGAGAGAGTCCGGTAAAGGGCAATGTCAGCATTGGCACGCGCTAAATACTGGCGTGCCGCTTGGTGCGAGCCCGCTTTGGCGTGGGCGCGTGCGGCCTGCTCTAACCAACGAGGGGCTACATCGGGTTGATTGACCAACTGATCGAATGTCGCTGCCGCCGCCTTAAAGCGTGATAGCGCCACTTCACTGAGTCCTTTGGTTTGCAGGATAAATGCATCCTCCGCGCCGAGCTTTTTCAGCTGGCGCGCATACTCAATCGCCACGTCGAAACGAGACAGGGCGTAAGCAGCCTGCATCGCGAAGCGAGCAGAGGTCGACTGCAGTGTGTGCTTATCGCGGAGCTGACGGGCATAGTTCAATACTTCTTCATATTGCTCGACTCGAAACGCCAAGCTAATCACGGCAGTTAACGCATCCGCCTCGCTCTCTTTGCTGAGCGCGTTCAATGCCAATGCAAGACGATAGGCTCGGTAGGCTTCGGCGCGCTGACCAAGGTAAAGGTGGGCGATAGCCTGCAAACGTTGCAGCTCCGCACGCTCGGAGGGTGCCAGCGCCTGCTGATCCGATGGAGTCAGCAACGTATCGGCCTCGGTGAGCGCATGTTGATAGTCGCCGTTTTGAATCGCTGCGCTCACTGTTTCCACCCCCGCGGCCTTGACAACCATAAAAGGGCAAAACAGTAAGACACCCAAGCTCAAACAACGCCACTTTGGCATCAGCATGGGAGAACAAACAAACAGGCGGAACAATCGGCGCACCATAAGGATCCATTTTTAGAGGACAATATATCGACTATAACCTATCTTTTTTATTCACTACAGCGAGTAAGCGGTGGCTGTCTTTATTTATTGACACAGATTCAGGATGCCACCACGTCCGCTTTACATCAGGCGAGTTTATCTTACTGTTTTGTAGCACATATTCGCCGCTTAGATTGGTAATTAAATTACATAAATGCTGGTTTATCGGCGAGACCAGAGGAACACAGGGTCAAAAACCTCGGCACAAGTGGGCGTAGCACGTAAAAAAATTACACGGTAATGATCTAAGTCAACATTCTGCGCMCCCCCTGTTGTTAGCATGCTGATAACGAAACAGAACACGGCCACAAGGCCAGCGTTAACAACACATAAAGACTGGCTAAGCCACTGTTTCGAAAGCGTTTGCTTTCTGTACGACGAGGAAATTATGGCAACACATGCTCAAGACCGCAGTGTGAGTCACGAAGAAAAGAGCGAATATCAAAAGAAGCACAAGCCGGCTTCTTCATTTGCCTCCCGCGCTGACTACCTGAATCACGAACTACAAATTATGCGTCCGCGCCGTTGGGGCTTAAACTTGCCTGGCCGTGACTTCCGTTTTGAAATCGAAGACCTTGTCCCAGCGCTCGCGGGTACCATCGGCATTATCGCCATGTACTCTGCGGTGATGATGTCTTGGGCGGATGGTTTAACCGCCGCTTGGGATCACATCACCTTGGGTAAAGCGTTTGCCGTTGAAGTGGCGCGGGTAGAAATGCTTATCCCAGCGCTTCTGTTCTGTGTCCTGTTGTGCGGGTTTATTAACCCACGCGCCAACTTGGCCGGCAACCATGGGCCAATGATTCCACTGGTCGGGACCATCGCGTTAGCAGGTGCTCACCCATTGGCGTTGGGGATTCTGATTGGTGCCTTTGGCCTGATACTCAGTTACCTCAAAGGTGGCTCCAAATTAGTTAACTTGACCAGTCAAGGGGTCGCCGGTGGCTTGCTGATCTTCCTTGGCTTTGGTGGTGCAAAAGGCCAGATTGAGAGTCTGCTCGCATGGGGCGCGGCGATTGATATGGGCTATATCTCCATTTTAATTCTCGCCGTATCGATTGTGATCTATGCCTTCTTGGCGCGCATCGGTAAACGCTGGCTCGCGATTCCCGTGTGTGCGGTCACCGGCGGACTGATTGCTACCGCGCTCGGTGCTGGCTCTTCACTGGAGTTCGTTACTCAACCAGGTGTGCCTAACCTCAATCCGGTTTACTGGTGGGGCTCAACCGAGCAAGGCTGGCAGCTAGGACTTCCTAACCTGTCGCACTTCCTCGCCTCTTTGCCATTTGCATTGCTCGCGGTAGCGATGTGGTCACCGGACTTTCTTGGTCACCGTATATTCCAGGAACTAAATTATCCCAAGAAAGCCGAAAAAGTATTGATGGACGTGGATGACACCATGACAGGTTGTTCTATCCGTCAAATCGTCGGTGCCTCTGTGGGTGGCGGTAACATCACTTCATCGTGGGGAACCTACATGATTCCGGCGGCGATTGCGCGTCGACCCATCCCTGGCGGTGCCATTGTACTGGGTCTGTTATGTATTGCCGTTGCCTTGATTGGCTATCCAATGGATGTCGCCACTTGGCCACCCGTGATGACCATCGCGCTACTGTCAGGTGTTTTCTTGCCCTTGCTTGAAGCAGGCATGCAGATGGTGAAAGACGCCAAGTCAAGCCAAGCAGCGGGTATTTGTATTTTCGCCTCCATGGCTGTTAACCCAGTCTTTGGTTGGGCAGTCACTATGCTCTTGGACAACAACGGCCTTATCGGTGATAAAGAGCGTCCTACAACGCTTTCTACCGTTGACCGTCTGGTGATTCCAACCGCCACAGTGATCATTTGTATTGCTGCCATGTTGGCAGTCGGAATGATTCCCGGCATTCCATCTTTGTTGTAATAACATTGCCCCGCTTTCGGGCGGGGTATCCGGATAAATCGATGGGTCGCAGGCGTCAGCCATACTGACAAATACGATGACTGAACCTGGTCCCAATACATATCTTTTTGAAAAGAGTACAGGTAGGTGCAACATGTCTGAGCACGTTTCCAATGCATGGGAAGGATTTGTTGAAGGTAACTGGAGCAAAGAAGTTGATGTTCGTGACTTCATCCAGAAAAACTATACCCCTTACGAGGGCGACGAATCATTCCTAGTTTCTGAGCCAACTGACGCCACTCGCAAACTGTGGGCGCGCGTGATGGAAGGCATCAAGCAAGAGAACGCGACGCATGCACCGGTTGATTTTGATACGTCTGTGGTTTCTACCCTGACGTCTCACGACGCCGGCTACATCGAGAAAGATCTGGAACAGATTGTCGGTCTACAGACTGACGCGCCGCTAAAACGCGCGATGCTCCCGTATGGTGGTATCCGCATGGTTCAAGGGTCATGCGACGCCTATGGCCGCGAACTTGACCCACAAGTGAAGAAAATCTTCACCGAATATCGTAAAACCCACAACCAAGGCGTTTTCGATATTTATACCCCAGAAATCATGAAGTGCCGTAAATCTGGCGTGTTGACCGGTTTGCCTGATGCATATGGCCGTGGCCGTATCATCGGTGACTACCGTCGTGTTGCGCTATACGGTATCGACTTCTTGATGAAAGACAAGAAAGCCCAATTCGACTCGCTGCAAGAGAAATTCGAAAACGGCGAAGATCTGCAGATGACCATGCAGCTGCGTGAAGAAATTGCAGAGCAGCATCGCGCACTGGGTCAATTGAAAGAAATGGCCGCAAAATACGGCTGTGACATTTCTCGCCCAGCCGAAACCGCGCAAGAAGCCATTCAGTGGACATACTTCGGTTACTTGGGTGCAGTGAAAACCCAAAACGGTGCCGCCATGTCGCTTGGCCGTACCTCTACCTTCCTCGATATCTATGTAGAGCGCGATATCGCGGCGGGTAAACTGACTGAAGAGCAAGCGCAAGAGCTGATCGACCACTTCGTGATGAAGCTGCGCATGGTGCGCTTCCTGCGTACGCCTGAGTATGATGATCTCTTCTCTGGTGACCCAATTTGGGCAACAGAATCTGTTGCCGGTATGGGTGTTGACGGTCGTCCACTGGTTTCACGTACCAGCTTCCGTTTCCTTAACAGCCTATACACCATGGGGCCAAGCCCAGAGCCAAACATCACCGTGCTTTGGTCTGAGCAGCTACCAGAAGGCTTCAAAAAGTTCTGTGCCAAAGTCTCTATCGACACCTCGTCTATCCAGTACGAGAACGACGATCTGATGCGCACTGACTTTGACAATGACGACTATGCGATTGCGTGCTGCGTATCACCCATGATTGTTGGTAAGCAGATGCAATTCTTTGGTGCCCGTGCCAACTTGGCGAAAACGCTGCTTTATACCATCAACGGTGGTATTGACGAGAAGCTGAAAATCCAAGTTGCGCCTGAACACGCGCCAATGACTGACGAAGTGTTGGACTATGACAAAGTTATGGACCGCATGGATCACCTGATGGATTGGCTGGCTAAACAGTATGTGACTGCCCTAAATAGCATTCACTTCATGCACGACAAGTACAGCTATGAAGCGGCACTGATGGCTTTCCACGACCGTGATGTGTATCGCACCATGGCATGTGGTATCGCGGGCCTCTCGGTAGCAGCTGACTCATTAGCCGCGATTAAATACGCCAAAGTAAAGCCTGTTCGTGACGAAGACGGTATTGCTATCGACTTTGATATCGAAGGCGAATACCCAGCATTTGGTAACAACGACGAGCGTGTTGACCAAATCGCTTGTGACCTGGTTGAGCGCTTCATGAACAAAATCCGTTCACTGAAGACCTACCGTGACGCGGTGCCTACCCAGTCTATCCTGACTATCACTTCAAACGTGGTATACGGTAAGAAAACGGGTAACACGCCTGACGGTCGTAAAGCCGGCATGCCATTTGGCCCAGGTGCTAACCCTATGCACGGCCGTGATGAAAAAGGCGCGGTTGCGTCACTGACATCTGTCGGTAAACTGCCATTTGCTCACGCCAAAGACGGTATTTCTTATACCTTCTCTATCGTGCCAAATGCACTGGGTAAAGATGAGAACGCACAACGCGCTAACTTGGCAGGCTTGATGGATGGTTACTTCCACCACGAAAGCGGTCAAGAAGGTGGCCAGCACTTGAACGTCAACGTGATGAACCGTGAAATGCTGCTGGACGCGATGGAGCATCCTGAGAACTATCCTCAGCTGACCATCCGTGTTTCTGGTTACGCGGTACGTTTTAACTCGCTGACCAAAGAGCAGCAACAAGACGTGATTACCCGTACCTTTACCTCTTCACTGTAAGAGATAAATAAGGGTTAACGCCTAAAGAAAAACCGCCGGCAATGCTGGCGGTTTTTGTTTGTCTGTCGCTTTTCAGCGCTATGTCTTGCTTTGTCTGGGGGCAACGCCAAAGAGCCGACGCCCAGCGAACCGTTGTTTAACCTGCCAGCTAGGCGCAATCAGCCATTACCCCACTTCAAAGCGGTCCAACTTACTGTCCAACTCACGTGCTGAATCGGCAAGCAGCTGGCTTTGCTCGGCAAGGTGCGACGCCGCACCGCTCACTTCGTTGGCCGAGTTGTGAATATTACTCACATTTTGGTTCATCTCTTCCGACACCGTCCCCTGCTCTTCTGCCGCCGCGGCGATTTGTACCACGCGGTCATTCGAGCCATGTAAGGCACTCACCATTTCCTTCAACTGCGCTTGGGTTTCTAGCGCCGTATTGACACTGTCTTCACTGGATTGATGACTTGATGTCATTGCCTCAGCCGCCTCAATCGCATTGTTGGTGAGCGATTCAATCGTGCCTTGAATTTGAGTGGTCGATTTTTGCGTGCCTTGAGCGAGCGAGCGCACTTCATCGGCCACCACCGCAAAGCCACGGCCTTGCTCACCCGCTCGTGCCGCTTCAATCGCCGCATTGAGTGCCAGCAGGTTAGTTTGCTCAGAGATGCCTTGGATCACCGTCGCCACATCACTGATCTCCATCACCCCTTGCTTCACTTGATTCACCAATTTATCCGCTGCGGCAATACGCTCGGCAACGTTGCGGATACTGGCCACCGTGCTATCTAGCTTGTGGTTGCTGTCTTCCGCCATCGACGAAATATCGTTGGTCGCTTGCGCGGTTTGCTCAGCGTGATCGGCAACATCGGCCACGGTAGCCGTCATTTCGTTCATCGCCGTGGCGAGCTGCTCAAGTTGTGCGCGCTGCGATTGAATGCTTTGTGCACTTTCCTCACTGGCTGATGCTATGGAGGAGGCCATGGTCGATGATTGCTTGGCTTCATCATGCGCCACACGCAGCGCCTCGCGGACACTGCTCATCGCGGTATCCATTCGCCGAGCGAGTTTGCCAATTTCGTCATGACGGGTATAACCACACTCGACCCGAAGATCGCCACCGGCAATGCGATCGAATTTTTCCACCAGCTCATCCAAGGGCACCACGATATCGCGGCTGACAAACCCACCCGCTACCAGCAAGATAGCGCCAGATAACAGGGTTAAACCACCGATTTGCCACGCAGATTGTATCACCCGCTCCTCAATATCACTGACATGCACGCCTGAGCCAATAATCCAATTCCAGCCATCAACGCGTTTCACATAGGAAATTTTCGGCTTCATCTCGCCCTCAGGTGAACGCCAGGTGTAATCGAGCACGCCGCCCTGCGCGCCTTGACTGACTTGTACCATCTCACGCCAGTGGTGCTTGCCGTCACCATCGGTCAGCCCATCCGCACTGGTGCCGTTTAGCTTGGGCTTGATCGGGTGATTCACAATGGTGAGGTCGGGCTTGAGTACCCAAAAGTAATTATTCCCGTCGTAACGCAGTTTATTAAGCTGCGCGATCGCTTGTGCCTTTGCTTCTTCTTCGCCAATTTGTGGTGCCTGCTGGCGATAATAGGCCACCACACTTTGCGCCACCTCAATATTGGCACGCAAGGAAGCCGTCCGTTCAGCATAAGACTGCTCCCGCTCTTTGTTGATGGTGTACGCGCTGATCCCTGCCAGTAACACAACGGCAACCAGCATTAGTGCAACAAGCTTATTTTTCACTCTCAGATCACTGATTTTTCTCATTATAAGTCCTAGCATTTGCTTTGATCCTAGCCTGACACCAAGCATGTCCTTGCTTGCATGCAACCTGGCATAAGCATGTATCGCTTTGGCGACGTGTCGCACGTAAGTTTGGACAAAAAAACGAAAAGTCACAAAATCTGCATGGAATTTATCTGGTTAACGTCTCATTCGCTAGGCGACGAAAAACTGGAACTGTGATCAAGCTATGACAGGGATGCAACATAGAAGAAATACGAAGGTGAGAAGTGCGAAAAAGCCAGGAATTCCCTTATCTTCACACTGGGTTTGTAATAAAATGACGGTATAGCCATTCGCAGTCTGGAGACAGCTATGTCGACAATTGGTCGCATCCATTCGTTTGAGTCCTGTGGCACCGTAGATGGCCCTGGCATCCGCTTTATTGTCTTTATGCAAGGCTGCTTGATGCGGTGCAAATACTGCCATAACCGTGATACGTGGGACACGCACGGCGGCAAAGAAGTCACCGTGGATGAAATAATGAAAGATGTGCGTGCTTATCGCCATTTTATTACCGCCTCGGGTGGCGGGGTGACAGCATCTGGCGGTGAGGCCATGTTGCAACCTGAGTTTGTGCGTGACTTTTTCCAAGCCGCTAACGCAGAAGGGATCCACACCTGTTTAGATACCAACGGCTATATTCGCAAACACACCCCGGTGATTGATGAAGTCCTTGATGCCACCGATTTAGTGATGCTGGATTTGAAGCAACTCAACGATGAAGTCCACGAAGACTTGGTGGGCGTATCAAACCGGCGAACGCTCGACTTTGCTAAGTACCTGCACAAAATTGGGCAAAAAACCTGGATTCGTTACGTGGTTGTCCCCGGCTACACCGATGATGACGACTCTGCCCATCGTCTTGGCCAATTTATTCAAGACATGGATAACATCGAAAAAGTTGAGTTACTTCCCTACCACCAACTCGGCGCGCACAAATGGGAAGCGCTGGGTCATGAGTACGAACTGCAAGACGTCTCGCCCCCATCAAAAGAAGTGATGGATAGCGTCAAAGCGATTATTGCCAGTTACGGTCACAGTGTCACCTACTAAGCGTTAACCCCATAAAGCCGGCCATGCAGCCGGCTTTTTTCGCCTTACATCTCGCGTCGCCGCGCCTTCGTCATTCGAATGGCTTCACGGATAATGCAGTCACGCAACGGGTTATCCGCCGCGTCTGCTCGCCAGATAAACGACAATGTGCGGCGCATATTTAGCTCCGGCACGTTCAGCGCCACCAGCTCTTCACGTTCTATCCACTTCTCGACATCAAGATACGGCAAGCAACTGAGGTAGTTGGAGTTAGCCACCAAGGTGCGCAATACCGGCACCTGCTCATACTCACGACGCACATCAAGATCTTCGATAACGCCATGGATGGCACTATCAAAACTGTGTCGCGTCCCCGCTCCCGGCTCTCGCAATACCCACTGGGCTTGCTCAAGTTGCGCCAAACTTACTTGATCGCGCTGCGCGTAAGGGTGATGCTTGGCTGCCACCACCACCAAATGGTCATGGCACCACACCTGTTGCTTCAACCGGCTGTCGTCACAACGCCCTTCAATGATCCCCAAGTCGTGCTGATACCGACGCACACTATCAATCACCTTCTGGGTATTTTTCACCGTAAAGTCGATTCTCAGCTCGGGAAAATCACTATCAATAATACTGATAAGGTCTGGAATTAGGTGTTCTGCGGCGGTCTGACTGGCAATTAAGGCAATATCACCACTAATAATGTGCTGCCCATCAAACCCTGCTTCAATTTGTTGCGCGTCAAACAACAGTTGTCGTGCTTTGGGTCGCAACCATGCTCCCCAATAGGTGAGCTGCATTTGCTTACCTTGACGCTCAAAGAGCGGCCTACCGAGTAGCTTTTCAAGCTGTGAAAGCGCCATGCTGGTCGCTGACTGCGTTAACGCTAAATGGTCGGCAGCACGGCTCACACTGCCCATCGCGGCAATCGCTTCAAACACCGCGAGCTGCTTGAGTGAGTAGCGCATCTAGGATCCTTACTGTCTGACTTTGATGACATCAGACTATCAATTTTTATGATTATTACCCTAAGCAATATCAATTTTACTCCTGATAACCAGGCGAATAGGCTGGATTTATTCACATTCAGTCTAAAAAGGAGTACAACCAGTATGTTTTTTTGTCTTCAAGGTCGGGTACGCATTGCCAAAAGAGGAGGCAGCCGATGGTAACCCCTATCCACACTGACGGCCCCGCTGCGCTGCTGGTGCAAGCCGAACAATACGCAGAGAGCAAATCGCGCAAATCGACCCGTATGGCCGTCGGGCTGGCGATGATGGCAGGTCTATTTATCGGATTGGCGTTCGTGTTTTACCTCACGGTGACCACGGGGAGCACGGCCGGCTGGGGGCTCACCCGCTTGATGGGCGGGCTGGCCTTTAGCATGGGATTAATTCTTGTGGTACTCGGCGGGGCCGAGCTATTTACCAGCACGGTGCTGTCCATGCTTGCTCGCGCCAACGGCAAAATTAGTACACGTAGCCTGCTTTATACCTGGGCAAGGGTGTATATCGGCAACTTATGCGGCGCGCTATTGTTGGTGCTGATCGTGATGGCGGCGGGTTTATATCAGCTTGATGATGGACAGTGGGGGCTCAACGCCCTTCATGTCGCGCAGCACAAGCTGCATCACAGCTGGCTGCAAGCGTTCTCCCTCGGTGTGCTTTGTAACTTGCTCGTTTGTCTGGCGATTTGGATGACATTCACCTCGCAAAACCCGCTGACCAAAGCCGTGATGGTGATCTTACCTGTTGCCATGTTTGTCAGCACCGGTTTTGAGCATAGCGTGGCCAATATGTTCATGGTGCCTTTGGGCATGAGCATCGCCACCTTCGCACCAGACAGCTTTTGGCAAGCGGTGGGCAGTTCCCCCGCGGCCTTTAATGACGTCAATCTCATCCAGTTTATCAGTGCCAATTTAATCCCCGTCACCCTTGGCAATATCGTCGGTGGCGCTGGCCTGGTTGGTATGGGCTATTGGCTGATTATCAACCCAGAAAGAGAACACAAAACCGCGCACATTTCTGCATTGACGCTCCCGTCTGCGCCTTATTCTGAGAGACCTATTATGACCCAAGAAACCTTAACTATTGAAAACAACATGCAATCGGCTCAGTGTGCTTTAAAAGCCCAGCAATTTGTGGCGGACGCCCTAGAGCAGCTCAACCGCACCAAACTTCAAGGCGCCCCTGTGGTAGACAGCCAAAATCAACTGGTTGGCTTTTTCTCGGTGCAAGATGTCTTAGTGGATCTATGGTGGAATGACTATCAACCCGACATGGATGCCAAAGTTGAAGATCTGATGCGCACCGAGGTACAAACCGTTGAGGCAGACCAATCGGTGATTGAGCTGGCGCAGTACATGAGCATTGATAACCAAGTGCTCTATCCGGTCAGTGATGCGGGCATTGCCACCCGCTTTACCAACCAATCGGCATTAGAGCGCGCCAAAACGCAAACACTGTCTCGTCCCTATATTTATCCGGTGATGAAAGACGAGCGCTTGGTGGGGGTGATCACGCGCGCCGATGTGATTCGAGCACTCGCGCCACTTTACGGTAATGCAATGGATATCCTTCCCGCCGATGCGAAAGAAGGCTTAGTCACCGCCTAACACTTAGTTACCACCTAACACAGAAATAGCCGTTATCGATCACGCCGCCGGTCAATACTGGCGGCATTTTTCATCGAGATGTTGCCGTCATCGCCGCATTGACACACGGACTAACGCTCAGGTGATAAATACTCACGGTCATAAAAGGTGCGTAGCCAATGAGGCCGATATACCGCCATCACTGTCACCGCCATGCCATTTAATAACGCCTCAGGGAACCACATCAGGAGTGCAATTTGCAGATAGTTATGGACAATGTCTTGCCAGCTATGTCGCTCTGCCAGCCCGTACCACAACGATGTCACGGACAGCTGGAATACCATGGTCAGCGCCGCGCCGATAAAAGCGGCGATAAAAATATAAATAAACAGGTGGCGGGTTAAATAATGGTAACTGAGCGCGAAAATCGCATAACTAAAAGTGATTGGCAGCACCGCCGTGGTGAGCGCGGTCATCCCCAAGTCCGCGACAGGGACAAAACCAAACACCGCCATCAGTGTTAGAGGCACAGTGGCAATCCAAATAGCGATACGCCAACCATGGCACAAGGCGAGCGTGGTCACGCCTAAAAAGTGGATATCTAGCCCCGCTTTGATCCCTGCTTGAAGCGCCCATAAAGCAAACAACACCACCGCCGAGGAAAACGCCAAATGCTGGTAACCGGTTTCTTGACGCAGCTTAGAAAAAAATTCCGGTGGATAGGTTCGATACAGCACCGCTGCCCACAATAACCAGCCGCTCCATTGCCAACCGCTCACTTCGGCGAACTCAAACATATTCAATCCCTAGTCACTGACCTTTTCTACCTTTAACTGACACAACAACTAGCGGGTGATAAACGTGCTACGGACATAGCCCAGATCAAGATTTCCCCCTCATAGAGCTGGTAGTCTCTATTTATTCCCTCATCAATTGATGAATGACTATTGTACCTTTGAGAGTTAAGAGGCCAACCGCGATGGATATGACCCCTGCACAACGTCTAATTTTATCTAATCAATACCAATTAATGTGCCACCTCGATCCCTCTAATAACGAAAAGTATCGCCGCTTACAAACCATTATTGAGCGCGGTTACAGCTTGCAAATGGCAGAAGTGATCAGCCAGTTCGAGGCGCTATGCGAAACCCAGTGTCGTGAGATCATTGATATCATGGAAATGCACCATGCCATGCAGGCCTCATACAACCTCTTGGACGACGCCAACCAAGCCGCCTTATCACCGCGCCGCGTTCAATTCTGGGGCTTCGACGCCGCCACCGAAGGTGCGTTAGTGCATTATGTCCGCTTTCTTGTCGATACGGAGGGACTCTATCCGCAATTCGATCAGGGCGAGCATCGCTTTAACAGCCAAATGCCCATGTTGGACAAATACCGTCGCATGCTGGATGTATGGCGTCATTGCCCGCGCCAATTCCACTTAAGCTTAACCGAGATTGAGCAAATCCTCGCCGCCTAAACCGCAGAGCGCGACCATCCCGAATCCCAGCCGCCCGCGAGGCGGCTTTTTATTTGCGCGTCTCGCGCTTGTCGAATCCATCGCAAGCCCGTACCCTTAAGCCCATTCACGCTAACACACCGAACGACCATGATTTATCGATGCCCACTGTGCCAACAGTCTCTGCAAGCCACCTCACGTGGCGCCTATTGCGCGAACAATCACCAATTTGACCGCGCCAAAGAAGGCTACCTCAATTTGCTCCCCGTGCAATTTAAGCGCTCTAAAGATCCGGGCGACAACAAGGCCATGACCCAAGCGCGTCGGGCGTTTTTAAACGCTGGCCACTATGCGCCTATGCGCCAAGCGATGATTGACGCTCTCACCCAAGCGCTCGATGGCGAGCACAAAACCATCTTGGATGTCGGCTGTGGTGAAGGGTACTACACCCACGCGATTGCCGATCAAACCGCAGAGCAACAATGGTCTGTTCACGGATTAGATATTGCCAAAGTGGCGGTGCGTTATGCGGCCAAGTGGTACCCACAGTGTCAGTTCTCGGTTGCCTCTTCCCAACGCCTGCCGTTTGCCGACAACAGCTTGGATGGTGTGGTACGGATTTATGCGCCCTGTAACGGTGAAGAGTTAGCGCGCGCGATTAAGCCTGGCGGCGTGGTGGTGACGGTTACGCCAGGTCCACGTCATCTATTTCAGCTAAAAGCCGGTATCTATCAAGAGGTGCGTTTACACGAAACGCCACCTGAAGCCCTACTAGGCTTCCAACTTGAAAGTGAGCACTCACTGCATTACTCGATGACATTGGCAGGTGAGCAAGCCCTGACTCTGCTGCAAATGACGCCCTTTGCCTGGCGCGCCTCGGATGAATGGCGTGACACCTTAGCGAACAGCGAGGCCTTTGAGTGCGACGCCGACTTCACCCTGCGCGTGTATCGCCATCACGCCGCCGAGCAATGATAGCCAAGGAGACATTCCATGAAACAAGGTCGCGTATCGGTTCGTATCATCAGCGCCTGGCTCGCCGCAGCCTGCATCGTATTCACCAGTTCGACGCTTCATGCAAGAACCGATGCGCTTGCCACTTTATTTGACTACCAAGTCACCCGCGCAGAGGGCGAATCATTGAGCCTGACCCAAGTGGCCCGCCAAGTGTCGGATGCCGATGTGGTGCTCATTGGCGAATGGCACGGCCATCCAGGCGTGCACCGCTTTCAAGCTGAGCTACTCAGCCAACTCGCCTCAGAGCACCCAGTGGCCCTGTCGATGGAGCAATTCAGTCGCGATGCACAACCCGTACTTGACCAATATCTTGCTGGCGAGATCGGCGAAGACACGTTAAAGCGACAAGCCAATGCATGGGATAATTATGATGGCAGTTACCGGCCCTTGATTGAACTGGCCAAGCAACGCCAAATCGAGGTGATTGCTGCCAACGCCCCCAAGCGACTGGTGCGCTGTATTGGTCAGCAAGGCTTGTCATATCTCGATAGTCTGTCCGAGCAACAGCGTAGCTGGTTTGCCGACACCATAGATACCCAAGATTCACCGTATAAGCGCAAATTTAAGGCCAATATGCACCATGGCAGCGCCAGCCAAACAGACGCGCAATATGCCGCCCAGCTTGCCTGGGATGCCACCATGGCCGAAAGCATCGTCGCGTATCATGCCGCTCACCCCAACAGCCAAATTGTGCATATCGCCGGGCGTTTTCACGTGGCTGAAGGGTTGGGAACCGCGGCACAAATTCACGCCCGCGACCCTGAACTGCGCATTGCACTGATCACCGCGGTAAGCGACCAAGCCATGCTAAGCGACGACGCGCCCGACTTGCGCTTACACGTGCTACCCATGCCACAGCGCTGGCTGTCGATGGACGAAATGCGCCAAGCGGTGAGCCAAATGAAAGGGCAAGGTGCCGCTCAGTGCAAGCGCGCCACAAATAGCTAAGCGCTCACGCTTTCCCACAGACACTTTCCCATATACAAAAACGCCGACCAAACGGTCGGCGTTTTGTTGTCGCTTCTTCTCTATATCTGTTCGCTAGTCGATAGCGACGCCGCCGCGTGTCTGTTAGAACCAACGCTCCAACGCAGCGCGATCAACTTTAAACGCGCGGCTTAACGCATGCGCAAGCTCTTTGTATCGTGGCTGGTTTTTGATCGGCTGCATCGCATGTCCTTCACTGGTGATCTTTTGATGCAGCTCGCGATACCAACCCGCAAGCGCTGGCGGCAGAGGCGTATCACGACGCTTACCCAACCACCACAAACCTTGCACCGGCAAGCTCAATGCAAACAAGGCCACAATCACCGCCTGCGGCAGCCCTTGTACATTATTGGCCGACATCTGTAATAACACGCTAATCGCCGCCACCGCTGGCATCACTTTGATCGCAAAGCGAGTCATGGTAATCACACGGTTCTCGGGGAATACCGGTGCCAACTCCTTTCTCATTGGCCATTCCTGCATGTACTTCTGACCATCTTGCAGGCAACGCCAGATTGACTTATTCGTTGTCATACCTACCTCACTTACTCGTGTGACTCGCTCAGTGTGACACAAGGCGCTGTCACTCAACTTTTACAATAAAAATTAAACAAACTGTTTAAAAACTTTCAAAATTAACCAGTATTGCTCAAAAAATTTTTGTTATCTGTATCAAGTCCCGCTATCCTTAGCGCACTTTATCATTGTTGCTCGGATTCGATTGTCTCGCAACCTAATCTGGTTGTACTCGACGGAGCGTTCATTTATCCAGGACGGATAAAGATGGTTCTTTCCCCGCGACAACGCATGAGATAATTCTTTTTTTAAAAAGGTAGTGTCTCTGTTTGTCCACTATCCTTTTTGTTCAATACACTCTGTCTTACGAAACATAGGTAGTCATACATGTCCAAGCTGGTTCTCGTACTCAATTGCGGAAGCTCCTCTTTGAAGTTCGCCATTGTCGACGCTCAATCAGGCGATGAGCATCTTACCGGTCTAGCCGAATGCCTTCACCTTCCAGAAGCCCGCATCAAGTGGAAGATGGACGGCAAGCATGAAGCCCAACTCGGCGAAGGTGCCGCACACAATGAAGCGCTTAACTTCATTGTTGATACCATCCTGGCTTCTAAGCCTGAGCTTGCCGAGAACCTAGGTGCCATTGGCCACCGCGTTGTTCACGGTGGCGAGCACTTCACTCAGTCAGCATTAATTACGGACGATGTACTGAAAGGGATCCACGATGCAGCCAGCTTTGCACCGCTGCACAACCCAGCCCACATCGTAGGTATCGAAGCGGCGAAAAAAGCCTTCCCAGCGCTGAAAAATGTCGCTGTATTCGATACGGCATACCATCAAACCATGCCAGAAGAAGCCTACTTGTATGCACTGCCTTATAACCTTTATAAAGAGCACGGCATCCGTCGCTATGGCATGCATGGCACCTCGCACTACTTTATCGCTAACGCCGCCGCTGAGCAGCTTGGCAAACCTGTTGATGAAGTGAACATCATTAACTGCCACCTCGGTAACGGCGCGTCAGTTTGTGCGATTAAAAACGGCAAATCCGTCGACACCTCAATGGGCATGACCCCGTTGGAAGGCCTGGTAATGGGCACCCGCTCTGGTGACCTAGATCCAGCGATTATCTTCCACCTGCACGATGCACTGGGCTACAGCGTTGAGCAAATCAACACCATGCTGACCAAAGAGTCTGGCCTACAAGGCTTGACCGAAGTGACCTCTGACTGCCGCTTTGTCGAAGACAACTATGGCGAGAAAGAAGAAGCCACTCGCGCGATGAACGTGTTCTGTCACCGTCTTGCTAAGTACGTGGCCAGCTACACCGCGACCCTCGATGGTCGCCTAGACGCGATTGTCTTCACCGGCGGTATCGGTGAGAACTCAGGCCCAATCCGCGAACTAGTACTTGAGCGTTTGTCGCTACTGGGTGTTGATGTCGACAAAGGACGCAACCTGAAAGCCCGCTTTGGCGGTGAAGGCGTGATCACCACAGACGAAAGCCGCGTGCCTGCGATGGTGATTTCAACCAACGAAGAGTTGGTCATTGCGCAAGACACCGCGCGCCTAACTGGCCTGTAAGACCATTCCCAACGGCTGATTCCACTCAGCCGTTTTTATATTTGTGCCGGCCTGTCCGGCACGCCAATCAGATAGTAAGAGGAAGTCAACGTGTCCCGTACTATTATGCTAATCCCAATCGGCTCCGGCGTCGGCCTGACAAGTGTCAGCCTCGGCGTGATGCGAGCGATGGAGCGTAAAGGCGTCCGCGTCTCATTTTTTAAACCCATTGCGCAGCCTCATCACGGTAGCGACACTGATGTCACTGACCTGACGACAGAAATCATTCACGCCAACAGTGACATGAAAGTCGCCGAGTCGATGTCAATGAACCAGGCCGAAGATCTGCTGCGTTCCGATCAAGAAGACGTGCTGCTTGAAGAAGTACTTGCACGCTTTACACGCGCCACCCAAAACACCGAAGTGGCACTGGTTGAAGGCTTGGTCACCACGCGTAACCATCCGTTTGCCAACCAAATCAACTACGAGATTGCCAAGACGCTGGATGCAGAGATTGTCTTTGTGACCACACCAGGTACCGACAACCCTGCGCAGCTAAAAGAGCGTATCGAGTTTGCTTGCACCAACTTTGGTGGCAGCAAAAACGGCAACATCTCTGGCGTGATCATCAACAAGCTCAATGCCCCTGTTGATGATGCTGGCCGCACCCGTCCCGATCTGTCAGAGATCTTTGACGATGCAGACGGCGCGCGTCCGACTAACGTTGAAGTGATGCAGATCTTCAACACGAGCCCAATCCGCGTACTGGGCTGTGTGCCATGGAAAATCGATCTGATTGCTACCCGTGCCAGCGATATGGCTAAGCACTTGAATGCCACCATCATCAATGAAGGTGAAATTCACTCGCGCCGTATCAAGAGCATTACCTTCTGCGCACGCTCTATTCCTAACATGGTTGAGCACTTCCGCCCTGGCTCACTGCTAGTGACCTCGGCAGACCGTCCAGACGTGATTGTCGCGGCCTGCTTGGCAGCAATGAACGGCGTGGAAATCGGTGCGCTGCTGCTGACCGGTGGTTACTCGATCCCTGATCAGCTCAAAGCATTGTGTGACCGTGCCTTTGAAACCGGCCTACCAGTGTTCACCACCGCAGGTAACACCTGGCAAACCTCACTCAACCTGCAAAGCTTCAGCCTCGAAGTCCCGGCTGACGACAAAGAGCGCGTTGAGTTTGTGAACGACCATGTGGCCAGCCACATTGATGGCAACTGGATTGAGTCACTAAGCTCTGGCTCTAACCGCGAGCGTCGCCTCAGCCCACCCGCCTTCCGTTACCAGCTCACCGAGTTTGCGCGTAAAGCCGCCAAGCGCATTGTGCTGCCAGAAGGTGACGAGCCACGCACCATTAAAGCGGCCGCTATCTGTGCGGAACGTAAAATTGCTGAGTGTGTGCTTTTGGGTAATCCAGAAGAAATTAAACGTGTTGCCGATCAGCAAGGCGTTACCTTGGGCGCTGGCGTAGAAATCATTGACCCCGTGAAAGCGCGTGACAAATATGTGGCCCGCTTGGTTGAGCTGCGTAAGAGCAAAGGCATCACCGAAGTGATTGCGCAAGAGCACCTGGAAGACACCGTGGTGCTGGGTACCATGATGCTAGAGGCCAACGAGGTGGACGGCCTGGTTTCCGGTGCCGTGCACACCACGGCCAACACCATTCGCCCACCGCTGCAGATCATCAAGACAGCGCCGAACGCCTCATTGGTGTCGTCGGTCTTCTTCATGCTGCTGCCTGAGCAAGTGCTGGTATACGGTGACTGTGCGATCAACCCAGATCCAAACGCTGAGCAACTGGCAGAAATCGCCATTCAATCGGCCGATTCAGCCAGCGCCTTTGGTATCGAGCCACGCGTAGCGATGATCTCTTACTCAACCGGTAGCTCGGGTAAAGGGGCTGACGTGGATAAAGTTCGCGAAGCCACCCGCCTTGCCAAAGAGAAACGCCCTGATCTGGTGATTGATGGCCCACTGCAGTACGACGCAGCAATCATGGAAAATGTTGCTAAGTCGAAAGCACCGGATTCACCGGTTGCCGGTAAAGCGACCGTGTTCGTCTTCCCAGACTTGAACACAGGTAACACCACCTACAAGGCGGTACAGCGTTCTGCTGAGCTGGTGTCTATCGGTCCAATGCTGCAAGGCATGCGCAAACCGGTGAACGACCTGTCTCGTGGCGCACTGGTAGATGACATTGTTTACACAGTGGCCCTGACAGCTATCCAAGCGAAACAAGCGGAAGACAACGGCCAAGTGTAATTTTCACCACGCCCTGTCGAGATAAAACAAAAGCCAGCACCTGTTGCTGGCTTTTTTGCGTTTGCGTTCACAACGTGACATGCAAACGCGATCTAGCATGGCGTATCCATTCTGGTTTTGGAGTCGAAGATGGCTAACGAGTTCGATCCCGTCACGCTACGGCATACCCTGCACCAAACCCCTGAGCTTTCTAACCACGAAGCCCTCACCGCACGCACTATCGCTGCTCAGTTGCGGCAATTTGGCTTTCACCCAGCCACTGATGTCGGCGGCCACGGGATCCTGGTCACCACTCAAGGCGCTGCGCCAGGGCCCACCACCTTGCTACGCGCCGATTTTGATGCGCTCCCGATTGAAGAGCGTGGAACACAGGCTTATTGCTCCCAGCATTCGGGCGTGATGCATGCGTGTGGCCATGATGGTCATACCGCGGCGTTGCTAGCCGTCGCTGCCGAGCTTAGCCACACGCCGCCCGCTCGTGGTACTGTGCTGCTTGCCTTTCAGCCTGCCGAAGAAACCGGAGAAGGCGCAGCGCGTATGTGCGAGTCCCCCGCACTTACCAACGCGCAAATTGATAACGTCTACGCCTTTCACAATCTCCCCGGCTTTAATCAACATCAAATCGTGGTACGCCCAGGGACCTTTGCCTGTGCCTCGACTGGAGTCGCCATTGAGCTGTACGGAAAAACCTCTCATGCCGCCTACCCCGAACGCGGGATTAGCCCTGCCGGTGCGATGACAGGCGTGATGCATACCCTGACACAACTGCCCGACGCCTACCCTGAGGCCAACAGCCTTGTCACCTTGGTTCATGCCCAGTTAGGAGAGCCCGCCTACGGCGTCGCCCCCGGCCACGCGACCGTGATGGCTACCTTGCGCAGTGATGACAACGCCTGCTTTCATGCCATGAAAGCCGACTTGATAGACAAAGTGAACACGCTGGCGGCTCGGGCAGGGTTGACGGTCAGTTTTAGCTGGCATGAGCCCTTTATCGCGGCCGAGAACAGTACCCACCATACACAGCATGTCGCCAATGCCGCGCAGTCGCTAGGGGTTGAGGTACATTGGCTTAATGAACCGATGCGTTGGTCAGAAGATGTGGCCGAGTTTCTCGCCCGTTGGCCGGGCGCGTTATTTGGTATTGGCAGTGGCGAGCATCATCCGCAACTGCACAACCCCGATTATGATTTTCCCGATGCGATTCTCCCCACCGCTAGGGCGATGTTTACCGCTTTGGTCGCTGAGCATCACGGGCGTTACACGGATTGATCACGTCCTACCCCAGCGCCAGCCACACGCCAACGCCCACCATCAAGGTGCCGGCGACACGGTTAAGCAGTTGCACGTTGCCTCTTTGCTGCAGAAACTGACGCAACGTGCGACCGCCACTGGCATACAACATCAAGCAGCTAAACTCGGTCAGCAGAATAATCAACACCAGCACACTTAACTGGCTGGGCAGCGCTAATTTAGGATTAATAAACGGGGGCAACAGTGAGATCATAAACGCCCAGCCTTTCGGGTTAGCAATCGCGGTGACAAATCCTTGGGTCGCCAAGGACCACGCTGATGCTTCACTGGGGCTAGCGTCATCATCCTCAGGAATGGCCATTTTCCCGCGAGATCGCCACATTTGTACCCCAAGAAACGCCAGATAGGCACCACCGACGTATTTGAACACCTGAAAGATAGACGGATAGTTAAGCATCATTGCCGCCACCCCAATTACCGAGGCAATCGCTACCAACCCCACGCCAATTAACTCGCCCCACATCATATGCAGGCTACGCTTAACGCCGATGGTCATTCCCAGCGTCATCGAGAGGGTCATACACATCCCAGGTGTCACGGACACCAGAAAAAAGGTCGGGATGAACAAGGAAAGCATGGTGGTATCAATCAAAGCAGTTGGCATAAAGCGTAATCAGAACAAAGCACTACAGGAGCTCCTAGTAAACGCCCTTTATCGTTTGAGATCAAGCCTACTGTTGAGTTTATAACCAAGCGATTGGACTTATTGCCATTTAGACGTCCAGAAGTAAAAATATCCATTGACTTAATTTTGACTAACTCATAGCATCAATAACCAGAGCGACAGCAAGAATGTGGCACAAGCCGCTGAGTGAGTCTGCTGTGATCAAATTATTCGCCAAGGACATGTGATGATTGAGATAACCAACCTCAACAAGGTATTCGAACTCGGGGAACGCCGAATTCATGCCCTTAATGACATCAACTTATTTATTCCCAAGGGGAAAGTATTTGGTGTGATCGGTGCCTCCGGTGCAGGGAAAAGTACCCTGATCCGGATGGTTAACCTGCTCGAGCGCCCAACCAGCGGCTCAGTCAAAGTGGGTGGCACTAACCTCACTGCGCTACCCAGCCGCCAGTTAACCCAAGCGCGCCGTAAAATCGGGATGATTTTCCAACACTTTAATTTGCTCTCGTCACGCACCGTGTTCGACAACATCGCCCTGCCGCTTGAGCTAAGTGGCTCGAGCCGCGATGAGATTGAAACACGCGTGAGCGAACTGCTCGATCTGGTCGGCTTGGCCGATAAGCGTGATGTGTATCCTGCCAGCCTCAGTGGCGGACAAAAACAACGTGTCGCCATTGCCCGTGCATTGGCGCCAAGCCCCAACGTTCTGCTTTGTGATGAAGCCACCAGCGCACTGGATCCAGCCACTACGCAATCCATTCTGTCGCTGCTGCAAACCATCAACCAAAAGCTCAACCTCACCATTTTGCTGATCACCCACGAAATGGATGTGGTCAAACGTATCTGTGACGACGTCGCTATTATTGGCGATGGCGAGCTCGTCGAGTCCGGTCCGGTGGGCGAGATTTTTGCGCATCCCAAATCCGACTTGGCCAAACAATTTATTCGTTCAACCCTCGACTTGTCAGTGCCGCATGATTTTGCCCAGCGCTTACAACAAGAATACTTCGAAGGCAGTTACCCCTTGGTGCGCCTCGAGTTTACCGGCGCGACGGTCGATGACCCATTAATCAGCCAGATCTCGCGCCTGTTTGATATCGACATCAGCATTTTAAGCTCAGATATCGACTACGCCGGCGGCGTGAAATTCGGCCTACTCCTTGCGGAAATCATGGGTCCAAAAGAGGCGGTTGAAAACGCCATCACTTACCTCAACAAGCACCATGTCAACACGGAGGTACTCGGCTATGTTGATTGATCAACTCACCCACTGGGTCAATGAAAACAGCGCCCTTATCAACTTGCTCCTCGAAGCCACTGGCCAAACCCTGTACATGGTGTTTGCCTCCGGGATCATGGGGTTTGTGATTGGCATCCCATTGGGCGTGTTACTGCATGTGACCAAACCCGGTGGTTTGCTGGGCCAGCCGCAAGTTAACCAGGTGCTCGGCGCAATAGTGAACATTGGTCGCTCTATCCCCTTTATTATCTTGCTGGTGGCAATTATTCCGTTTACCCGCATGGTGGTTGGTACCTCGATTGGTACCGCAGCGGCGATTGTGCCGCTTACCGTCGGCGCGATTCCATTTATTGCCCGCTTGGTTGAAGGGGCGTTACTCGAGTTACCGGCTGGGCTAGAGGAAGCGGCCAAAGCGATGGGCGCGAACCCGTTCCAGATTATTTATAAAGTGCTCATACCTGAAGCGCTCCCCGGCATCATCAATGGCGCGACCATTACCTGGGTTACCTTGGTGAGCTACTCGGCCATGGCCGGTGCGGTCGGCGGCGGCGGCCTTGGGGATGTGGGCATCCGCTATGGCTATCAGCGCTTTGACACCACAGTGATGCTGATCACCGTTGTAATGCTGGTAGTCTTAGTGCAAGCGATTCAATCTTTTGGTGATTACTTGGTGCGACGCGCCGATCACCGCTAAATCAAACACAATAATGACGAATATGTTCCAAACAGGGAGACAGACAATGAAAACCACGATCAAAACACTACTTGCCACTCTTGGCCTTGCCTCAACCTTGGTGCTGACTGGCTGCGGCGAGAAAGAACAAGCCGCGACCGATACCAACAGCATCACCGTGGGCGTGATGGCCGGCGAAGAAGCACAAGTCGCTGAACATGCGGTGGAAGAAGCGAAAAAGCTCGGTCTTGAGGTAGAGCTGGTGACCTTTACCGATTACGTGTCACCGAACGCGGCACTGGATGATGGCTCGGTCGACGTGAATGCTTTCCAACACAAACCTTACTTGGACGCACAAATCAAAGACCGTGGTTATGAATTTGCGATTGCCGGCAACACCTTTGTGTATCCGATTGCGGCTTATTCTTACAAGCTAGATAGCGTCGAGGATCTACCAGAAGGCGGTAAAATTGCGGTGCCTAACAACCCATCGAACCTAGGCCGTTCACTGGTATTGCTTGAGCAGCAAGGGATCATCAAGCTCAAAGAAGGCGCAGGCATCAACGCGACTAAACTGGATATCGTTGAGAACCCGAAAAACGTAGAAATCATCGAGCTAGAAACCCCACAACTGCCTCGCTCATTGGAAGATGTGGACTTGGCTATCATCAACAACACCTTTGCAGCAGGCGTGGGCCTAACGCCAAGCAAAGACGGTATCTTTGTTGAAGACAAAGAATCACCTTATGTGAACCTGATTGTGGCGCGCAAAGACAACGTCGACGCAGAAAACGTCAAAACCTTTGTTAAAGCCTACCAAACTGATGCGGTTTACAACGCCGCGATGGAAATCTTCGACGGCGCCGTGGTAAAAGGCTGGTAAGCTAGCATAACAATGTGTTAGCTCAGACGAACGCATCGATGCCAACCAGTATAAATAGCTAGACAAACGCCACAGTGACTGGTGAAATAACTGTGGCGTTTTTTAATCATAGTTCTCAACCTTAATTTCCAGCAGCAATACCGCACAGATAAAAAATGGTGACAATTTGATGCGAAAACGTGCGTTCTCAGATTAGCATTCTTTTAATTCGGAATACTCCGCTTATGGTCAGAAACACGAGTAGCAAACGTATTTTGGAATCGCCATAACGTTTAGCCTCTCATATTTCTCTAATCGCTTGAGTAATTTAAATTTTCTGGTAGATTTTTTTCTCTTCCATCAAAACACCCCATCCCTTCCTAGCAATCAGGGATTAATAAAGCATCAATTTAGGAGATAGCATGGGCCTGATTATCACGGTCATAATATTGGTCTTATTGACTAGCGCGACCTTTTATCTCATCGGGATTTATAACCGCTTGGTCGCCGTTAAGCACAACGTGAGCAAGGCTTGGTCTAATATCGATGTTTTGCTCAAGCAACGCCACGATGAATTACCCAAGCTAGTCGATACTGCAAAGCAGTATATGAGCTACGAGCAGGAAACGCTTGTCCAAGTGATTAATGCTCGTAATCAAGTTGAGGACGCTCGTCAGGAAGGCGATGCCAAAAAAGTAGGTCACGCCGAAGAGCAATTACGTGGTGGTATGGGTCAACTTTTGGCACTAGCAGAAGAATATCCAGATCTCAAGGCCGATGAGTCTTTCCAGCAACTGCAATCACGCATTTCTGAATTAGAAAACCAGATAGCCGATCGCCGTGAATTCTATAACGCATCAGTTAACACTAACAACATTCGTATTGAGCAATTCCCTGATGTACTGATAGCCAACCTTATGAACTTCAAAGCCTTTGACTTGCTTGAGTTCCAAGAGTCTGAAAAACAGGACCACAACCTGTCGGCGCTTTTCGGTAATTAGTCGTGGCCAATAAACACCAGCCATTATTGTTATCAAGGTAAATAAAGACATGGATCATCTGATAATGGAACTCGCTTGGAACATCGAAAAAATGGATTGGATGTTTTTCATTGGGGCGTTTTTTTTCACGGGTACTTTCGCGACCTTTGCGGGTGTTATTGCAATCATAAAATTCCGCGCCTACCGAGTGGTTGCCGACACGCCAACATCGCTTGTCCGTAGTGCTCCACAAGGCTATGTAGAGCTAAAAGGACAATTTGAACCGCTTAACCCCGATGAGCCTATCTATGCGCCGTTTACCGGTAAGCCATGCATCTGGTATCGCGTCTATATGGAAGAAGCGCGAAAGTCCGGCGATGATGTCGAGTGGGTCACCGTCTATAGTGAGAGCGACCCTCGTCCCTTCCGACTGGTTGATGAAACTGGCCAGTGTTTTATTCTACCTAAGTGGGCAAACCTGCGTCTGAAAACAGTGAGTGAATACTTCCGTCCGAGGGACTTAGGGCTTCCATCGAGTCAGGTTCGCTATTGTGAGGAACGCATTGAAGCAGGCCCCGGCTACGTTATTGGTCATTTAACAACGACTGACGGCGCTGAGGTCAGTAAGACTGACGAGATCTTAGAAGAAAGCTTGAAAACGTGGCGCACCGATTACATGGAAGAGATCGGAGGTAATCTTAAATTATACCACCCAAATACGACCCCAAAAGAATGGGACTATAATTCAACCGCGCAACAAATAGGTCATTGGTTAAACTCACTCGGGAAAATAAACGGACCGTTCCATATTATCGGCCCTTCTCAAGAGCCACGCCGGATGTTTATTGTCGGTAGTGGAGATGAGGAAAATATTGAAAATGGTTTACGTCGGATATTTGTCGTAAGCAGCTGTTTTTCCATTGTTTTATCAACATGCTTTTTGTTCTTATTAGTGTCAAGACTTGGCGCTTGGCGCTTTTTAAGTTAAAAACACCCCCAATAATACATAAAGCCCGCGCTGAAAAGCGCGGGCTTTGTTTTTTATGGTGGCGTTACAGCTCCGGCAATCCCCTCACCGCTCAACATATTCAGGATTACTTGACCCCCATAGCGGCGGCCAGTCATCATAGTTCATCACTCTTCACGTTTAGCTTGCGGTCATGCGTCTTGAATACACCGGCCCGATGCCAGAATGCATCGGCTTTCTTTTACTGCCCCGCTTCTCGATGATGGCCTTTTTCTCTGCCGTCGAACCGCTGCGTATTGCCAACCAAATCAGTGGCGAAGCGCTATTTGATTGGCAAATGATCAGTGAAGATGGCAAACCGGTGAAGGCGTCTAACGGCATGTCACTGCTGGCCGACAAAGCCATCGATGCGGTGCATGACCTACCCTCGCTGGCCGTGTGTAGCGGTTTTGACCCAGAAGCCTATCTAAGCCGCCCCTTAATGCGCTGGCTGCACCGTCTTGATGCGGCGGGGTGCGCGCTCGGCGGGCTCGATACCGGCTGCTTTTTGCTGGCCGCTGCCGAACTGCTTAAAGGGGAACGTGTCACCTTACATTGGGAAAGCCTGCCCTCGTTTCAAGAGCGCTTCCCGGAGGTGAAAACCTCAGATGAGCTATTTGAACTGGGACCGCGGCGCTTCTCATGCGCGGGGGGCGCAGCAGCGATGGACATGGCATTGGATGTGATTGCACGTCGCCACGGCACCCAATTGGCCATCGACGTCTCTGAGCAGCTGGTGCACGAGCGCATTCGTACTCGGCGCGATCAGCAGCGAATGACACTCGCCCGCCGCCTCGGCACCCATCGACGACGTCTGGTCGAAGCGGTGGATGTGATGGAACGCCATATAGAATCCCCCCTATCTTTGGCCGAGGTGGCTCAGCGCAGCGGTATTTCACTTCGTCATCTGCAACGGCTTTTCCACAGCGAGCTAAACCAGTCCCCGCGAAGCTGGTATTTGGGATTAAGGCTAGAGCGAGCCCGTTACTTGCTAAAAGAAACCGATCTCGATGTGTTGTCCGTGGGGTTGGCGTGTGGCTTTAATTCAAGCTCGAGCTTTTCCCGCGCCTTTCGCAGCCATTACGGCGCATCACCGCGTCAGATACGTCAAGCGCCGTAGAGGTAAGAAAAGAAAAGCGCTCACCCCACTACCTTAATCGGCAACGGAGTGAGCGGATATTGCGTTCAAAGCGTCACAGGGCGACGCTTCAAGCCGCTATTTTTTGGCGAATCGCTATTTTTTTGCGAATCGCTATTTTTTAGCCGCGACTAACGAGCGGCGGGATTCACCAAACAGCGAGATTAACACCCCGGCGGTCATCACTAGGATCACCACGCTCAGTGGCAAGGCAGCGGCGATCAACGCCGTCTGTAGCGCTTTAAGGCCACCAGCCATCAGCAGCGTCGCCGCCACTAAGCCAATCACCACGCCCCAGATAATGCGGAAACGCCGCGGCGGCTCCTCATCACCCAGTGACAAAATCGTCGTCAGCACCAAGGTGCCTGAGTCCGACGAGGTCACAAACCAGCTCATCAGCAAGAACACCATCAAGGCCGAGAGTATCCAGCCGAAAGTCCCCGTACCAACAATGCCATCGGCAGCCGCAAACAGAGCCGCTGGTAACTCCCAAGCATTGACCAAGTCAATAATGCCGGCACTACCCACGCCGCCACTGGCATAAAGCTCCTGATAAATCGCATTGCCGCCAAAAATCACCAACCAGACAAAGATCAGCAAGGTAGGCACAAACAATACCCCCAACACGAACTCACGCAGGGTGCGCCCTTTGGAAATACGCGCAATAAACAACCCTACAAACGGCGCCCAAGCAAGCCACCAGCCCCAATAGAAAATAGTCCAAGCCTGCTGCCAATCTACCGTACCCGGCTCGTCGGCAAACCACAGCCCCATGGGGATAAAGTTAATCGCATAGTCGAGTAAGGTCTCGCCAAACGCGCCGAACAGCCACAGTGTGGGGCCGCCAATTAAAAAGACGCCAACTACAAACACTGACACCCAAATATTCATCTGCGAAATGATACGGATCCCGCGGCGCACGCCAGAGACCGCCGAAACAATCGAGATAAACGAAATCACTGCAATCAACACCAGTTGGGTCGATAAGCCAGAGGCGATACCCATCAAGCGCTCCAGCCCCACGGCCATTTGACTCACGCCAAGCCCGAGTGAAGTCGCCACGCCAAACACGCAACCCAGCACCCCGAGGATGTCAAACAGATGGCCCCAGACGCCGAAAATACGATCGCCGATAAAAGGATAAAGCGCCGAGCGCAGGGCCAAAGGCAGTTGCTTACGGTAGGCAAAATACGCCAGCGACATACCGACAATCACATAGATGGCCCAGCCATGCAGCCCCCAGTGGAACACGGTGACCCGCAGCGCATCGATGGCGCGCTCATAGCCAATGGTAGCCGCGCCCGCCATATCAGCGTGGGGGTTGTTGGGATAACCAAATCCGCCGGTGTTATCGAGGTAAAAAATCGGTTCGGCCACCCCAAAAAACAGGATGCCGATACCGATGCCGGCAGAGAACAGCATCGAGAACCAGGAGAAGTTACTAAACTCCGGGCGACTGTCGTCAGGGCCGAGCCGCACGTTACCGTACTTGCTGAAAACGATAAAACCGCACACGGTCAATAACAGCATCACGGTGACCAGGTAGTAGCCACTAAAGGTACTTTCAATCCAGGTGCGCGTAGTGCCAAACAAGACACTGGCCGTCTCGGATTGAAAGCCGGTGAACAATACAAACGCCAGTACCAGCACGGCTGAACAAATGGTCATGCCGCGATGCATGCCTTGAAAGAAGCCACCTTGCGCAAGCTCGGTGACCATATAATCGGTCGAGGTAGCAGCCTGCTGGCTGTCACCGCGTTGGGGTGAGTGTGGGGGTGTTGAAGTAGCGATAATGATTCCTCCTTGAGCCGGAAGTCGGGCCGGCGATCCCGTTATCCGCCCAGCCGACTGCTGGGCGGGACCTCATGATGGCTCACCATCTCGGTGAAGACGCGCTCACGGCCTACTGGGCAGACCGATGCGACGCCCCGCAAGCTGGGGCCAATCATGATCGGATGCGGCAGGCAGCCCCTCAATCAGGCTGGCGACAACATCCGGAAACGGCGCTGGGCGACCGGTTTGCGTATCGATGCCCATCAGCATCTGCTCGCTGGTGGCCAGCACCTCACCTTGGGTATCACACATTTGCATAAACACGTGCAGACGCTTTTGATCCCGCGCTAACACGGTCACGTCGACCACCAAGGTCTGGCCTTGATGCGCCTCACGTCGGTAACACAAATGGGTTTCTAGGGTATAAATAGTGTAGCGATGTTGGGTGCGGCCTGCGTCATCCAAGCCAATGGTGGCCATTAACGCATCGACACCCAGCGAGAACACACGCGCGTACTCGGCGTCGTTCATGTGCCCGTTATAATCGACCCATTCGGGGGCGACGTCTATCTTTAACAGTGCCATTAGATGCGCCCTTCCAAACCTTCAGCCTCGGGCCAGTATTTTTGTACCAAGTCCAAAAGCTCGACCAAGAAGGCATCACGGCGACGGTCTAGCTCAGAGACCGGACGACCCGCGGCTTGGTGTTCACAGCCTTCGACCACTTTATCAATCAGCTCATCGGTGAGCTCAGGCGCTTCCAGCTTGGTCCACGGCAGTTTTAGCGCCGGGCCGAACTGCTCTAGCATATGGCGCATACCCTGCTCGCCACCGGCCAGATGGAAGGTTAAGAAGGTGCCCATCAGTGACCAGCGCAGGCCGCAGCCATAAACCACTGCCGCATCAATCTCCTCGGTGGTCGCCACCCCATCGTTAACCAGGTGCAAGGCTTCACGCCACAGCGCTTCCATCAAGCGGTCAGCAATGTGCCCCTCGATTTCACGCTTAACCACCAAGGGACGCATTGCCAATTCTTGGTAGAGTGCATGGGCGCGATCGATATGATCGGATTGAGTGGCTTCGCCGCCCACCAATTCCACCAACGGCAGCAGATACACCGGATTAAAAGGATGCGCGACGATGACGCGTCCGGGAAGATGATCACAATCACTCTGCAGCTCAGTGGGTTTAAACCCAGACGTCGATGAGCCAATAATCGCGTTTGGCGCCGCAGCCGCATCAATAGCCGCCAAGGTCTCACGCTTAATATCAATGCGCTCCGGCACGTTCTCTTGAACCAGATCGGCCTCTTTCACCGCCGGCTCAAGGCTATCAACAAAGGTTAACCGGGCAGGATCTGCGTCTTCAGCAAGGCCTAGCTTTTCTAACGATGGCCAGGCATTGGCCACGAAGGCACGGGTGCGAGTAGGCGCTTGTGGGTCGGGATCATAAGCAACCACGTCCCAGCCTTGCGCCAAGGCACGCGCAATCCAGCCATTACCAATCACGCCAGTGCCGATGACCGCTAACTGCTTACTCATCGCTCACCTCCTTCAACCGGCTTACCGGTTTTAGGGTCAACCAGTTTCAGCGCGGCGCGCGTTTGTGCAGGCGTCATAATACGACCACCGAGGTTTTCAATGATGGTGCTCGCCTTTTCTACCAAGCCGCCGTTGGTCGCCATTACCCCTTTTTCCAGGTAGAGGTTATCTTCCAAGCCCACGCGCGCATGGCCACCCAGCAACATGGCTTGCGCGACCATCGGCATCTGATGGCGACCAATTCCAAACGCCGCCCAGTTGGCGTTTTCCGGCAACTTATTGCGCATTGCCAGCATGGTTTCGGTGTCCGCTTCCGCGCCCCATGGAATGCCTAAGCACAGCTGAAACAGCGGATCGCCCTCGAGCAAACCTTCTTTTTGCAGCTGACGCGCAAACCAAACGTGGCCTAAGTCAAAGCACTCCAGCTCTGCTTTCACACCCGCGGCCTGCACCATTCGGGCTTGCTCACGCAGCCAGTCAGCGGTGTTAATGTACACCATGTCGCCAAAATTCAGGCTGCCGCAATCTAAGGTACAAAGCTCAGGCAATAGCTCGCCCACTGGCGCATGACGCTCGGCTGGGGTTTGCATATCGGTGCCCGGGCCACCACGGCTTGGGTCTTGGGCATCCGGCACCCAATCCCCGCCACCACCGCCGGTGATGTTCATGACAATATCGACGTCTGATTCGCGAACGCGCTCCATCACCTCACGGAAGTGATCAATGTTGTGGCTAATACCGCCCGTTTCAGGATCACGCACGTGAATATGAGCGACACTGGCACCAGCACGCGCCGCCTCAATACAGTTGTCGGCAATCTGTTTTGGCGTGATTGGCACATTGGGGTTTTTGCCCGTGGTATCGCCCGCACCGGTGACGGCGCAGGTAAGAATGACGCTGCGATTCATGTTCGGCCTCTTGTCGCTTGATTAAACTGGCCACAGTGTGTCCGGAATAACACGCCACAACTTGACACTAAGCGACATAAAATACGCATAAAGAGACATGTGGGTTAATGGCGGGCTGACGGAATGGCGCGAAAAGCCACAGGATAGCGTTAACCATGATAAGGTTTATCGATTTTTATTTGAGCATAGCGGATCACAGGCGTTGCTTAAGCGCTAGACTAGAAGGCATGAAAGCGGCGGCAGATAGCAGGACCTCACATGCTAGATGTAAAAGGGATTCAGCGATGATAACGACACACCCATTTGATCCAGCGGTGTTCTTGGACAATCAAGAAACACTTCAAGACTACTTAGATGAAGCGGTGCAAACGGGCGATCCCGCATTTATCACCGATGCACTGGGTGTGATCGCACGCGCCATAGGAATGGCAGATATCGCCAAGCAAACCGGTCTTTCACGAGAAACGCTCTACCGCACACTCAGCCAAAAAGGCAATCCGAACCTTAAGACACTGATAGCGATTTTGGATGCATTAGGGGTAGAGTTGAGGCTTGGTTACTCGAAGTCAATGAAGTCATAGTAACTATAGCGGTGCTGCTGTCAGAGTCTGGAAGCGATGAACAAAGTCATAAGACTCGGTATATCTGTTAGCTACCGAGTTGAGCAACAGGAGTAATTATAATTATATCAGAACTTTACATGAGCAATCTAATCAACAACGCCCCCTATCCTACATAACTCAGATTTGTAAGAGTAACTAAAATCTACCTCATTCAAACCATGTAATCGATTTACACAAAAATAGAAGTATATTAGACTTGTACTGTTACCACTTAGGTAATTCTCCAGCCTACTGAACCGAAGTAGCTTATTACATTGTGTGATGAGGCTGCCTGTGGCAAGCACAGGCAATAAGTGGAGATTTTGCCGATGAGACAGAAAATCGTTGATGTACGTCAGTACACTCGATTTCGTCTAGGCAAGCTTGAGGTAGTGTGTAAACACCGCCGATCGCTGCCAAGACGATAAGTTGATTGAATACCTTAGTGGTAACCATTATAACTCCATCATGCAACGGTAATGTTCCTCGTCTTGACTCTGTACAAATATAGATTTGAATCTTTCCAAGTAAGCTCGAGGCTCAACTTCGACCATCAAACCCATGTTCGTTGGATCGGAGTGTGAACTCCTATTAATGTAGCGATAAAAAGCTTTGTATCCTTGGTCTGGCTCTCTTTCTGCTAATTCATTCAGGATACCAGACAGCTTATCTCTCTGATGTACAAAACCGAAATAATACTCAAGAATGTTGCGCATCACATTAGGCAAAACGACAGGGTTAGCACTACCATCAATCACATCTTTGATTATTTGCCATAAAGACTGATAATCATTTTTTAATTCATCTCTATTCATCGGTTGTAAACATGTGTATTGCTTTTTATTTAAGCGATATAGTGAGTATTTATCATTGAACCTATAATTTCCTTTTCTGTCTTTACCTTGCGGGGCTAACTTCAATAGTTCTTGATAGAAAAACAAGCTATGGGTTAGCACAATGACCTTTTTGAATCTACTGCCTTTAATGATTTTGGTGTGGATTAGAGAAGCGATGTCATAGATATAGTTTTGAGAGAGGCTAGAAATAGGGTCATCAATAACGATCAGTTTTTCTTTATCAGCAATATCTGAATCCTTACTCATACTTCCGTTACATTTCTCGATAAAGTACAAAAAGGTTATAAGTGTTTTTTCACCTTCACTGAGAGACTTAAACACTTCTTTTCCTTCATTAGCCTTTTCCCCTCGGCTAAGCACAAAATAATTTTTTTGTTCTGGGTCAGTTGAAGAGACAATTTCAAAGCTCGTTAGACCTAGACTCTTCAAATTTACATTAATCCTTTCAATGGTATCATCAATATTTGACGTTTTTGACCGAAGATAACTAATTCTGCTAGCAACTTTCTGTCCAACCTGTTTCACTCTTTTCAATTCTTCGTTCAGTTGTTTTATTTCACTGGACTTTTCATCTATTAAGCGCTTTTCCAATGAGAAAATAGGCTCAGTGTGATATTTCACCGAGTCCCACATCCTGTCTTGAATATCTTTCTTGCTTTCCCTGAATTTTTTTGCTTTTTTTATTATCACTTGAATGGCTTCATTTATCTCTTCAGATATACGTGTTAAAGGGGCCGTTCTTTCTTTATAGTCAATTATTTTAATGGATAAGCTTGGTGTTTTAACCTTGGATTTGATCAAGTCTAGGTTGTCTTGATAGCCACGCTCTAATAGGGCAATAATTGGATCAACATTATGTAAGTTTGGGTCATATAACGAGCAATTGATAAAGGCCCCTTTAATGGATGCTATATAGTTAGTGACAGCATCAGCATAAGACTTAGAGATAGCTTCAACTTTTTTCACATTGGAATCATATGTTTTGTCAAATAATGAGGAAAGTTCAGCGCGAAAGGTATCATCTATAGTATCTTTTTGACAAAAAGGGCATTTTGTTTGCTCTTTCCCTAAATAATTTTCTTTTCCATTCTTAACCCAATTTTGGTTGTCGAGTTCAGTGATAAACTCCGCGAGCTGACTACTTGATGAGCCTATAATTGGCTCCGAAAGAATAGTTGTCTCTTCAATACTTAGGCTTGGTGGGGAAGGTAGCTCAATTAGTGTCGGTAGCACTTTATCAGATTGAGTTAAGGAATCATACTCAGCTTGAAGGCTTTCAATAGAGTCTTGGGATACTCCTTTTTGAGACTTTACTTTTTTATAAAAGTTACTTTTAGGCCTTTTAAAACCTTCAAGAAATGGTGCAAGAGATGTCTTTTCGATGATATATTTTTGTTTGAATACTTCTTCGATAGCAGAATCTGTCGCCTTTCCTTGAGCTTTTTCAGCTTCTGATATCTTGGCTTTGATCCCGTTGTATAATGCTAAGAGCTTTTCCCTCAATTTTGACTTTTCAGCAATTCTAGCTTCAAGATCTGCATTGTCTTTGCTCAATGTAAAAACACCTTCCTGCATTGAGCTATTTACAAAATTTTGCTCTACAAAAGCTTGATTGTAAACTATCGGGGTAATATTCCCTTCAATATTAAGACTACAACTGTCGAATTTTTCCCTATCATACAAGAAGTTAGAAATTGTGGATTTACCAGATCCATTTAAACCAAAAATCAACGTGTTCTGCTTTGATATATCGATAATTTGTGGAGTGGTCGGATGGTAGCTAGTAACCCCTTTTATTGTTATAGAGTCGCTCACTTTTCCCTCACTAGTTTGGCTAAATGCACCTATCTTTCAGTAGCTAACTTAAGGCCCAAATACTCAACTGATCACATAATCACGCATTAGGAAAACTTGGTCAAGTTATGGCTGCAGATCTAGTGAATTGGAACAACATTAACTCACAATGGGGCAGTAGTAAGTTAGCCCTCCCCCATTAACTTAAAAGATAACCTTTACCACCTATCCCCCTAATCCTTCCTATGCTGGCTCTCCACTTCCTCGGCGAGCATGCCGTAGATCACGATCAGGTTATAACTCACCATGCCGAGGACTTGGCCGTTTTCGATAACAGGGGCGCGGCTGATGCCGAAGCGTTCGAATAAACGGGCGCAGTATTTCACATTCATATTGGGAGAGACGCTGAGCGCGGGTTTGGTCATAATCTCATAAACATTCACCCGTGATGGCGCGCGGTTTTTGGCGAGCACTTTTTTGGCAATGTCGTTCATTAACACAATGCCGAATTCGTCATGCTCATCGCGTTTATTGACGATAATCGCTTTCACTTCTTGTTCGCGTGCAATGCGGATCGCTTCTTCGACCGTGGTGAGCCCATCAATACACACGGCATGGGCATGCATCACATCTCTTACCGTTTTATGTTGTTTCATAACTCGTCCTTCACCACTTCGGTTAATTCTCGCATTTGGTGGGCCACGCCCACGGCATCTTCCACATCAATTTGCACTGCGATGCCACTGCCGGAGGTAGCATCAAACTCGCCCACGTCATTAATGGTTTCAAGTATGGTGCGCGCTAAGTGCTCTTCCACCAGGAAGATGGCCACGTCCCGCTGCACATCCAGCGTCAGCCCTAAAAAGGTTTTCTTTTTCACCAAGCCTTCGCCACGCGCGTTGTTAATAATGGTCGCGCCGGTAGCGCCGGCTTGTCTGGCGGCATCGAGCACCGCATCGGTTTTGGCATCTTCAATAAACGCCATGATTAATTTGAACCGCATAGGCTCTCCTTACGATGAACGCTGTGCGTGCTTTTTCTGTAAATAGGCTGTGATTTGGGCATAGCCCATCACGGTGATCATCGGAAACAAACTGGCAAACGCAATTAAGCCAAACCCATCGAGCATCGGGTTTCTTCCCGGTACGGTAGAGGCTAGCCCCAACCCCAGCGCCGTCACCAAGGGCACGGTCACGGTTGAGGTGGTCACCCCTCCAGAATCATAGGCCAAAGGCACGATAAACGGCGGGGCAAAATAGGTTTGGATCACCACCACCACATAGCCGGTGATGATGTAATAATGGAGCGGATCGCCCACCACAATGCGGTAACACCCCAAAGCAATCCCCATGGCAACGCCCAGTGCCACTGAGGCACGTAAACCGTTTACCCGAATCGCCCCGCCCGACACTTTGGCCGCTTTAATCGCCACTGCGATCAATGAGGGTTCAGCCACCGTGGTGCTAAAGCCAATCGCTGCGGCAAACAGATACACCCAGTAATAGGCTTGCCAGTTAATCTCGCCGCCTGCTTTGAGCGCTGCGCCGACAAAATCGGGGGCAGTAAGCTGCTCGGCCATCGACGAACCGAGTGGGAATAGCGCCAACTCGAGCCCCATTAAAAACAGGCTCAAGCCGAGAATGACATAGAAAAAGCCGAGAAAGATCCGTTTGGGGTTGTTGAGCGCTTTGCGCAATACAAACAGCTGAAAGCCAAAGATGATCGCGATAATCGGGATCACATCGCGCACGGTGGAGAAAAAGGTGTCGAGAAACAGGGTGAGTGGATTGTTCATGCCACCACCATGCCGTAGGCCATCACGAAGATCATCGGTGACAGAGAGGCAAAGGCAATCAAGCCAAAGCCATCCACCATAGGATTACGCCCTTTGATCACGGTCGCCAGTCCCACGCCGAGCGCGGTGACCAATGGCACCGTGATGGTCGAGGTGGTCACCCCACCTGAGTCATAGGCAATGCCGATAATACTCGGCGGTGCGACCATGGTCATCGCCACCACCAGCAAATAGCCGCCAATAATCAAACGGTGGATCGGCCAGCCTTTCATGATTCGCACCACACCCAGTACAATCGCAAACCCAACCGAGAGCGCCACGGTTAGCCGCAGGCCGTTGGCATAGTTGTCTTTGGCCGCTTCGCTGGTGTGTATCATCCCGCCATTGGCGGCGACATCTGCCGCCTCTGCCGCCACCGCGGTGAGTGCGGGTTCGGCAATGGTGGTGCCAAAGCCGAGCAAAAACGCAAACGCAATCAACCAGCCTAAGCTACCTTTATGGGCAAGGGAGTGCGCCATGGATTCGCCAATCGGGAATAGCCCCATGTCTAAGCCATATACAAATAAGGTCAGCCCGACGACCACTAGCACCAACCCAAAGGTGATGGATATCCAGTTAGGCAACGGTTGTTGCAGAACAATCACTTGAAAAAAGCCAATCACTAGGATGATAGGTAAGAGATCGCGAAAGCTTCCTAGCAATGATTTGAATAACGCTTGCATGTAGGCGACATGACTCCCTGCGCAATAGAATGAAAAACACACCTTTTATGTGCCTATTAATGTTAGCACTCCCAATTTGGGGTGCGAGGAGCAGAAGAGAAAACTGCGCGATCAAACCGATTTTGGTTGCGGCACGTAACAGGATACAAAGCAATCACTTGCGCTAAGTCTAAAACCCTCTTAGCGTTAGTAATAATCACCATTACTCGACGTTAGGACATCAGGCATGAAACTCTTAATCACTGGCGGCACTGGCCTGATTGGTCAGGCGTTAATTCCACGCTTGCTGACCGAGCATCAGATCACTGTGTTATCCCGCTCCAAGCAAAAGGTCTCCCAGTGCTTTGGCGATAAGGTCACCCCGTTAGAGCGGCTTGATGACCTCCCTCACCTCAATGATATTGATGCCATTATTAATTTGGCGGGTGAGCCGATTGCCGATAAACGCTGGAGTGAGCAGCAAAAAGGGATTATCTGCACCAGTCGCTGGGGGCTAACCGAAAAACTGGTGGAGAAAATTCATGCCAGCAGCACCCCACCACACACCTTTATTAGCGGCTCGGCAGTAGGCTATTACGGCGATCAGCAAGATCGCAGCTTTGATGAGACCTTGGTGGTCCATGCCGATGATTTTGCCCAACATGTGTGTCATCAGTGGGAGAAAATTGCCTTAAAAGGCGCGTCGCAACAAACGCGGGTGTGCTTGCTGCGTACCGGCGTGGTGTTAAGCGCTGAAGGTGGTGCGCTAAAGCGGATGATGCTGCCGTATAAACTCGGGTTGGGCGGCCCAATTGGCAAAGGCCAGCAATACATGCCGTGGATTCATATTGATGATATGGTCGGTGCGATTATCCATCTGCTCAACACCCCTGAGCTCAAGGGGCCGTTTAATTGCACCGCGCCAGAGCCGGTCACCAATAAACGTTTTAGCCAGGCCCTCGCCCGTGCCTTAAAACGCCCGCATGTGTTCTTTGTCCCCACACTGGCAATTAAAACCATGATGGGCGAAGCCTCGCATTTGCTGCTCGATAGCCAGCGCGCCCTGCCTCACGCACTCGAGGATGCGGGCTTTCAATTCCAGCACCCCAAGGTGGAAGAAGCGATGCAGTCACTTTTTAAATAGCGGCCCTTTCCTTTCACACAGCGTGTTGCTTGCTAGCCGTTCTGCACAAAAAAGCGGGTATCAATTTTCTTGATACCCGCTTTGTTATCGACGAATCAGATATGTTTTATCGCGTTAACGCCGTTGCGGGTCAATCAGTTTACGCAGCATCGAGGCGACCGTGACAAACACCAGCGCCACCGCCAACACAGGCAACACCGCCCAGAGCTCAGGATGCAGACGTACTTCCATTTCAAAGCCCCATTTCAGCAGGCCGACCATCGCCGCTTCTGCGCCAAGCACCGCCATTAAGCCCGATACAAAGGCCATCACGCCGTATTCGCTCCACAAGGTGCGTTGAATACGGGTGCGGCTCGCACCCAAAGTGCGATAGAGGTTTATCTCCTGCTGGCGTTCGCTCAGGCTGATACGCAGCAAAGTCAGTAGCAGCAGCAAGCCGCTGATCACCGCCAGCCCCGCTAATACCGAGAGCGACAAGCCAATTTGACGCAAAATCGACTGAATACGGCTGCTCATGGTGCGCAAATCAAGCAGCGTGACGGTCGGATACTCCCGTGCCAAGCGATTGAGCAGCGGGGTTTGTGATTCATCGAGCCTGAAGCTCACCAGCCAGTTGGCCGGTTTGTCGGCGAGCGTCTCGCGGTCGAAAATAAAGTAGAAGTTAGGCCGCATATTGCGCCACTCGACTTCACGAATCGAGTTCACCATGGCGGTAAAGTCTTGGCCGGTCACGCTAAAAGTCAGGCTGTCGCCAATCTCAATCTCCAAACGCTCGGCAATGTCGGCCTCTACCGACACGCCATTCTCGGTTGGCCAGTCCCCGGCAATCACCTCGTTGTGTGACGGCAAGCTGTCACGCCAGGTAAAGTTAAGCTCGCGGCGCAAGGCCTCATCCGCTTCATCGCGCTCGGCCTCGTCGGTTGGGATCTGGTAACGCTCACCGTTTTTGCCCACCAGCCGGCCACGCACGATGGGGTAGGCATCGGAGCGCATTAGGCTGGCTTCGTCGAGTTCACCCACATAGTCTTGCTGCTCACTCGGGGCGATATTCAGCGCAAACACATTAGGCGCATCGGGCGGCAGCATCCGTCCCCAATCGGCGAGCAAGTCAGTGCGCAGCAGCCAGATAATCGCCAAGAGCATAAAGGAGATCGCGAGCGCCCCTAACTGCACGCTGCTAGCCAGTTTGTTGCGGGTAATTCGGCTTAAGGCGAGCTTGACCGACGGCGCACGCACCCGTGATTTCACCAACCTAAGCAGGCCTAACCCTGCCAGCGCCAGCAAGACGATCATCACCGCCATCGCCCCCAGCACTGTCCATAGCAAGGTGTTGTCAAACGCCCACAGCGCAAGCGCCCCCACCGGTATCGCAATCAAAACAGCCGCGGTGCCACGACGGCGACGTCCGATGGCAGCCTGCGATTGCACGGCGGCCAACGCGGGCGCATCCAGCAGTTTAAGCAGCGGCACCCCCAAGGCTGGCAGCGCCACCAACAGCGCGACACCGGGCGCAAGCACCCAAGGCACCCAGCCATAGCTTGGTAATGGCGAGGGCAGCACATCGGTCAGCGGCAACCGCAAGAGCACTTCGAGGGTGTAACCCGCCGCTAACCCCACGGCGGTGGCAAGGACAAACAATAAGGTTAACTGCCGAGCCAACCAGCGCCGCACCCATTGCTGGCTAGCGCCGAGGCTTTTTAGCATCGCCACCAAGTCCGCACGGCTTTTGGCATAGTGCTGACAAGTTAAGGTTAACGTCGCCGCGGCCATCACAATCACCAGCACCACGGTTAATGACAAGTACTGACGGCTGCGATCCAGCATATCGCCGGTGCGATCGGAGGTATTTTCATCCACCCAGCGCTCGCCATCTTGCAGCGTATAGCTGGCTTTAGCCGCACTTAGGCTGGGCTCGTCACCGGTTAAAAAGTAGCGATAACGCACGCGACTGCCTTCGCGCACCACGCCCGCAGCCGGCACATCGGCACGGTGCATCATTACCGCGGGCATTTGGCTAAAGGGGTTAAACGAGAGTTCCGGCTCGGCGGCCAAAGTGCCGCTCACATTTAAATCGAGGTTACCAATCGACACGGTGTCACCGGGTTTGACGCTCAACAAGCTAAACACCCGCTCAGACAGCCATAGCTCACCAGGTTGAATGCGTCGGTCACCGCCAATCGCTTGGCCGTTTTGCTCCAGCACCAAGTCGCCACGCAGCGGATAAAGGCTATCCACCGCTTTCACGCTCACCAGCTGCATTTTTTGCTCGCTAAACGCCATGGTGCCAAAGCGGGTTTGGGCAGATACCGTGGCGCCGGCTTGTTTAAACGCATCAATTTGTTCGGTGTTAAGCGGCTGGCGAGTGCGCAACACGGTGTCGGCGGCAATCAGGTTACGCCCTTGCTGGGTGAGCACATTTTCAATGCGGTCGGCCAATGCCGACAACGCAAACACACAGGTGATGATCAGTGCCAGCGCCACCGCCACTGGCCAAATTTGCCCGTGTAACAGTTCGCGCCACGCCCAGCGGTTGAGTAGTCCGTTTTTACTCGCCATTCACTCGCTCCTGTAGTTTGCCGCTGTCCATCATCAAGGTACGCTGACAACGCTTTGCCAGCGCCGGGTCGTGAGTGACCAACACCAAGGTGGTGCCATGCTTTTCGTTCAGCTCAAACAATAGGTCGATGATGGTCGCCGCGGTTTTTTGGTCGAGGTTGCCGGTCGGCTCATCGGCAAACAGCACGTGCGGACGAATAATAAATGCACGCGCCAGCGCTACCCGTTGTTGCTCCCCGCCAGAGAGTTGCGATGGCAAATGGCTTTCGCGTCCTTGCAAGCCCACCGAGGCCAGCAGTTGCTTGGCGCGGGTTTCATCTTCTTCCTCACCGCGAATGGTGAGCGGCAGCATCACGTTCTCAAGCGCGTTCAGTGACGGCACCAGTAAAAAACTTTGGAACACAAACCCCACCGATTCGGCACGAAGCGCCGCACGCGCATCTTCATCCAAGGTGGAAAGCTTGTGGCCGAGCAGATCGACCTCGCCTTCACTGGGCGTATCTAATCCTGCAAGCAAGGTCATTAAGGTGGATTTTCCTGCGCCGGACACGCCCATTAATGCAATCGACTCGCCTGCCTCGATTTGTAGCGAGACATCCTGCAGAATGGTAAGCGGCTGTTCGCGTGTCACGACATGTTTTGCAATTTTTTCGGCTCGAATAACAGGAGAGGCCATGTTACGCATCCTTACTTTGTTGTGTTTTTTGTGGGTGAGCAGTGCCAGTGCACAAACGCTCCTTGTCCTTGGTGACAGCTTAAGCGCTGGCTACCAAATGGCGGCTGAACAAGCCTGGCCTGCCAAGCTGCCGCGCGCGCTCAACGACCACGATGTCGAGGTTGAGGTGATTAACGCCAGCATTTCCGGTGACACCACCGCCAATGGCCTGCAGCGTCTGCCGCAATTATTAGAACGCCACCAGCCCGAATGGGTGCTGATTGAACTCGGCGGCAACGATGGCCTACGCGGTTGGCCATTTAATCGTATACGAGACAACCTTAAGCAATTGATCACTCAAACCCGCGCCGCCGATGCCACGCCTTTGTTGGTGCAAATCCAAATCCCGCCTAATTATGGTCAGCGCTATGCACAAGGATTTGCTGATATTTATCCTACACTGGCAGAGCAAACACAAACCCCCTTGCTGCCCTTTTTTATGGAGACTGTGATCCAAAAGCCTGAATGGATGCGTGATGATGGCATTCACCCGATGCCGGCCGCACAACCTTGGATTGCCGATTTTATGGCAGAAAAACTCGCGCCTTACTTGTCTGACGCAACCGAATCATGAATGAGGATCTTATGGACACTGCCTCACCGCTGAATAACGCCATTTTAATCACCGGCTGTTCTACCGGCATCGGCTATGCCTGCGCCAAAGCCTTGCATGAGCAAGGACACACGGTGATCGCCAGTTGCCGAAAGGCTGACGATGTCAGCCGTTTACAGCAAGAAGGCCTAACTTGTATTCAGTTAGATGTGTCAGACACGGCCAGCATCAACCAAGCGGTCGACACCGTCGAGCAAATGACAGGCGGCAAACTCTTTGCACTGTTTAATAACGGCGCTTACGGCCAACCGGGCGCGCTGGAAGATTTGCCCACCGACGCCTTACGCGCTCAGTTTGAGACCAATGTGTTTGGCTGGCACCATTTAACCCAAGCCTTGTTGCCGATGCTGCTTAATTATGGCGAGGGACGCATTGTGCAAAATAGCTCGGTGCTGGGTATCGTGGCATTGAAATACCGCGGCGCGTATAACGCCAGCAAATTTGCCCTCGAAGGCTGGACCGATACCTTGCGTCTAGAGCTCAGCGACACGCCGATTAAGGTGAGCTTGATTGAGCCCGGCCCGATTGAAACCGCGTTTCGTGCCAATGCACTCAGCGCCTTTAAACATTGGGTAGACCCTAATAAAAGCCGCCATCACCAGGCCTACCAAGCCCAACTTGATCGCCTTGCGGCAGACGAAGGTGGCAACAAATATACGTTGCCCGCTGACGCGCTTGTCGCACCACTGACGCATGCCTTGTTCTCACCTCGCCCCAAAATACGTTATCGCGTGACTCAACCGACAGTGTGGATGGCAATCCTCAAACGGCTCCTTCCCAGCCGCTGGCTGGATCGGGTCTTGCTCAAAGGCGGTTGATGCAACAGCGAAAAAAACGCCAAAAAAGCGTGGTTGCTGTCGCATTTGTCATACGTTTGTCATAGACGAGCGCTAATCTGACCGTCACTGGTGGAAAACGTCCGTTAGAACATTATCCGCCAATAACGCAACACCCTCGATAACAATCATAAAGGAGCCGGCTGATGACCTTGCATCAATTGAACTGGCTCTGCTTGAGCGTCGCTTTGTGCGTGGTGCTCGTGTTGTAACTCGCACTTGTTTTGTAATGACTTCGCTTGCAGACCGACGAAATGAGCCACCCTCCGGTGGCTTTTTCGTTTTTTCTCTTTTTAATCCCTTTCGCCTTTGGTCAGAACCGTAATAACACGCCCAAATACACGCCCAGTTGCTTGAATTTCTGCACGTTTGCCCCCACCCTTAAAGCAAATCCACTTGGTCAGGATCCATGATGAACGCAAACTATATCGTCGAATTAACCGAGCATAATTTTCAGCAGATTCTCGAGTCGTCGTCTCGCACGCCGGTGCTGGTGTACTTTTGGGCAAGCATGATGCCCGAAAGCGTGGAGCTTAAACCCACGGTTGAACAAATTGCTCACGACAGTCACGGCAACTTCACACTGGCGACCATCGATTGCGAAGCGCAGCAGCTGATTGCCGCGCAATTTGGCGTGCGTGCGCTGCCAACCCTGGCGCTGTTTAAAGACGGTCAACCTGTGGATGGCCTCGCTGGCCCGCAAAATGAAGAAACCGTACGCGAGATGCTGAACAAGCACCTTCCAAGCCCAGAAGATCAAGCGTTCGAGCAAGCGCGTCAGCTTATGGCCGAAGGCAATTACACCGATGCTTTGGTGATTTTAAAGCCGCTGGAAACCAGTCACGGCGATAAGGGTGAGTACAAACTGGCGATGGCGGAATGCTTGGTCGAGACTCATCAGTTTGATGCGGCGCAAGCGCTGCTGGATACCGTGCTGATGCAAGATCAAGATGCCACCTACAAAAGCTTGGTCGCCAAGATTGAGCTGCATAACCAAGCGATTGATGCGCCTGAAATCCGCCGTCTTCAAGCTCAACTCGAAGAAAACCCAGACGACGCCAGCGTCGCCTATGAGCTGGCAGTGCAGTTCAATCAGATTAATCGCAGTGAAGAAGCGCTGGAGCTACTGATGAACATTCTTCGCCGCGACATGAATCATGCCGAGGGTGAAGCTAAGAAAACCCTGATGGACATCCTTACCGCGCTCGGCCAAGGCAATGAGGTGGCGTCGCGTTATCGTCGTCAGCTCTATTCGCTGCTTTACTAAATGTTAGTTTGTCACGGGCGATTCATCCCCTGATGCACAACAACTTGAGGGGCTGGCGTCCAACTCGCCTAGCTCACTGTCACCGCGCAGTGCTTCGATAATCGGGCACTGCGCGTCACTATCGCCCGGACAAGCCTGCGTTAAGGCGTGCAGTGTGGTTTTCATTGCCGCCAGTTCTGCCATTTTCTCATCAATCTCTACCAATTTTGTCTCGGCGCGCGCTTTGACATCGGCACTGCGTAACGACGGATCGCGCGACAACGCTAACAAATCCGCACTTTCTTCTAAGGTAAACCCCACCAGTCGCGCCCGACGGATCATTTTCAGCTCACTCACGTGCTGCGCGCGATAGTCCCGATAGCCATTCTCCGCCCGATGCGGCGGGGTGATCAGCCCTTTTTGTTCGTAAAAGCGAATGGTTTTGCTAGTTAGGCCGGTTTTCTCTGCCACTTGTTGAATTTTCATTTTGCTCGCTTGACCTTCCAGTAGCTATAAGGTTTACAGTTTAGCCTAACGAAAATTGCGACAATCGCCAACATCGAATCATGTCAGGCGATAAGGAGAGGCAATGACTACCACCGACACTAATATCACCTACTACACATTGCCGCTTAGTGGTTTAAGCTGCCAAGGCTGTGTGAAAAAAGTGACAAAAGCACTTGAGGGTATCGACGGGATTCGTATTGAAGAGATTGACACCCAGTCAGTGTCGTTAGAGGCCCTGGGTGAAAGCACCGAGTACCCACTTCGCCAAGCGGTTACCGCGATTGAAGCGCTCGGCTATCAGGTCGGCGAGCATTATCACTTGGCCTTAAGTGGGCTAAACTGCGGCCGTTGTGTGGCCAAAGTCGAAGCAGCGCTGGACGAGCAGCCCACGGTGTTTTCTCATTCGGTGAGTAAAACTGAGGCTCATGTACACACCAGTTTAAGTGCTGATACGCTAATTAAGCTGGTTGACCAGCTCGGCTATCAGGCTGAGCTTGCCACCGACGATAACCAAAGCGCTCACACTGATCATGAAGCAACCTCAGACATGGACAGTGATACAGAGTCAGGGGCCGAGCCCAGTGACAGTGCACACAACGGCTCCGCCGCCTCTCACTCTGAACAAGCGCATTCATCCAGCGCTGACACCGCGAAAGCAACTTCCAACGTGAGCCGTCAGCAATACGTTTTATCGGGGATGACCTGTGCCAGCTGCGTAAGCAGTGTGGAAAACGCCATTAGTGGCGTTGATGGCGTGGCCAATGTGAGCGTTAATCTGGCCGAACGCAGTGCGATAGTAAAAGGCAATGCCTCACCTGATGCTATCGTTGACGCGGTGGAGAACGCTGGCTACGGCGCAGAAAAAGTCGAGGATGATAATGACCGCCGCGAGCGCCAGCAGCACCAACAAGCCGCCGAGTTAAAAAACTTTAAACGCAGTACGATAGCTGGCTTAGGTCTTGGTGGCCCAATTATGGCTTGGGGGATAGTCGGTGGCAGCATGACCATTCAATCCAGCCAAGATCAGTGGGCGTGGGGCGCGGTAGCCATCCTTACCCTCTTGCTTTTGGCTACGGGTGGCCGTCACTTCTTTGCCAATGCTTGGCAGGCACTGAAGCACAAACGTGCCACCATGGATACCTTGGTGGCACTCGGGACAGGCGCAGCATGGCTGTATTCTACCGCCGTCGTCGTGGCACCGGCATTATTCCCTGAACAAGCACGGCATGTGTATTTTGAAGCCTCAGCGATGATCATTGGTTTGATTAGCCTAGGCCATGCGATTGAGGCACGCGCACGTGCCAACACCTCCAAAGCGCTTGACCAGCTGCTTGATTTGCAGCCGCCCACGGCGCTGGTTATCGAGAACGGCCAGGAGACAGAGCGTCCGCTTGATGAAGTCAAACAAGGGATGACGCTTAGGGTAAAACCGGGGGCGAAAGTGCCGGTAGATGGCGAAGTGGTCGAAGGCAGCAGCTATATTGACGAGTCGATGCTCACAGGTGAGCCCGTGCCGGTCAGCAAACAGCAGGGAGACACGCTGCACGCGGGGACAGTCAACCAAAAAGGGAGCTTGACGTTTAAAGCCACCGGCGTCGGTAGCGATACCATGCTGGCGCGTATTATCGATTTGGTGCGCGAAGCCCAAAGCAGTAAACCTGAGCTGGCCAAGCTTGCCGATCGCATTTCCGCGGTGTTTGTGCCCATCGTAGTGGCCATTGCGCTGATCACGGCAGCTATCTGGTATGTTGTCGGCCCTGAGCCGTCGGTCAGCTATATGCTCGTCACCGCCACGACCGTGCTTATTATCGCGTGTCCGTGCGCGCTTGGTCTCGCCACGCCTTTATCGGTGACTGCTGCGGTGGGTCGCGCCGCCGAGGTCGGGGTATTAATTCGTGATGCGGACGCGCTACAAACCGCCGCCAAACTCCACACGATAGTGTTTGATAAAACCGGAACATTGACACGCGGCCAACCCGAAGTCACCCATGTAAAAGCGATTAACGGTGACCAAGAACGTTTAATGGCAATCGCCGCCTCGCTGGAGCAGCATTCTGAGCACCCGCTGGCGCAGGCTATTGTTAATTATGCCAAGGCACAAGATCTCTCACTGCCAACATCAAACGACTTTAATAGCGAATCTGGCAAAGGGATCCAGGCGCAGATCGATGGGGCGCGCTACTTCATTGGTAACCAGGCGTGGATGGACGCACAAGGGATCGAGACTGCCTCCCATCAAAGCGACATCGACGCCATGACCCAACGTGGCGAGACCGCCATCTATCTTGCCAATACAGACAGCGTGCAAGCGCTGATTGGCGTCAGTGACCCTATTCGTGACGATGCCATTGAGGCCGTTGCCAACCTGCAAGCGCAAGGGCTCGAAGTGATCATGCTCTCTGGTGACCATCCTGATACCGCCAATGCCATTGGTCGTCAGCTAGGCATTGATCATGTGATTGCAGGTGTGCTTCCCGATGGTAAGTCCGAGCAAATTCAAGCGCTACAACAGCAAGGCAAGCGTGTGGCGATGGTCGGCGATGGCATTAACGATGCCCCTGCACTCGCACAAGCCGATGTGGGTGTCGCCATGGGCAGTGGCAGTGATATTGCCATAGAAAGTGCGCAAATCACCTTGATGCACCAGCACCTGGGGGCATTGGCCAACGCGATTGCTTTGTCTCAAGCCGCCGTGCGCAATATGAAGCAGAACCTCTTTGGGGCCTTTATTTATAACACCTTAGGGATCCCAGTCGCGGCCGGCATCCTCTATCCCTTCACTGGCATGTTGCTCAGCCCAGTTATCGCAGGGGGCGCGATGGCGCTGTCTTCGATTACGGTTGTCACCAACGCCAATCGACTACGTTTTTTCAAAATAAAATCAGACGATAAGTAACAAGGAGCGATAATGAAGCGTTTACAATTACTTGCAGCAACCGTGGGCCTGATGAGTGCCTCAGCGATGGCCGCGAGCGGCGTGGTGTATAAATCGCCCAGCTGTGGCTGTTGCGACGATTGGGTTGAGCACATGGAGCAAGCCGGCTTTGAGCTGGAGGTTAAACCGCACAACAATATGGCGGCCATCAAACAAGAGATGGGCGTGCCTGCCGACATGCAATCATGTCACACTGCACGCATCAACGGCTACGTGATTGAGGGCCATGTCCCCGCGCAAGAAGTGAAAAAGCTCCTTGCCACCCATACAGGCTATGAAGGTCTCGCTGTCGCCGGCATGCCGATCGGCTCGCCGGGTATGGAATATGGCGATCGTCACCAGCCATATACGGTGATGGCATTTGACGAAACAGGTCATACTAAGGCTTTCCAGCACTATCCTAAGCCTTAAGCACTCACCTGCAATAAAACGAAAAAACCCCAGCCAAAAGGCTGGGGCTTCTTGTTGGTCGGTGAAGAGGGATTCGATTGGACCGGCTTCCGGCCCCCGACTAAATGCGCTCTCCACTACCCGAATAGTGGTCGGTGAAGAGGGATTTGATGCGACCGGGCTTCCGGACCCCGACCCTCTGCAAGCATAACTCCGATGCTCCATTTTGAAATGAAAAAACCCCAGCCAAAAGGCTGGGGTTTTGCGTTGGTCGGTGAAGAGGGATTCGAACCCCCGACCCTCTGGTCCCAAACCAGATGCGCTACCAAACTGCGCTATTCACCGTTAATGCTTTTTACGTCAACCAAGTAACCTTGGATCACTCAGTTTTAAAATAGTGGTCGGTGAAGAGGGCTTTGATGGGGCGGCCCCCGCGCGACCGGGCTTCCGGCCCCCGACCAAACGCGCTCTCCACTACCTAAATAGTGGTCGGTGAAGAGGGATTCGAACCCCCGACCCTCTGGTCCCAAACCAGATGCGCTACCAAACTGCGCTATTCACCGACATCTCTGACAAGTTTTACGAATAGGTACCAAACTTGTCAAGCAGCTTAGTATGCGTTTAAGTGCATCCTGCCTGCTGAGGTCGCCTATCATACTCAAGCACCGAGAAACCTCAAGCCCTCGCCGTGTATTTTTTCACTTAAGCGCATTAAACGGTGAAACTCGCATCAGTTGCGCGCAGTTTGTGATCGGATCGTTGTTAACAAATGTTGATAATTTGTTCGACATTTCTCTTGATCCTGATCAGTATTCAACCCGCTTCCTATTGGCATCCTGACCCTACATTAACGGACACGAGGGTACAGACTATGGACTTTTGGCTTGATCTACTTTTCGGCAACGCCGTGGGCTTGTCATCCATGATTGTCATCATCTGTACATTTGGCCTGATCAGCTTTTTCGGCGGCTATTTTGTCTACAAAGTGATGACTTCCAAACCTCAATAACCTGTTTTATTGCCTACCTATCTTTAAGCATAATTGCTTAACCTGGAGTTGCATGGTTGGTCACAGAGTGTGGCTCTAGGTTTCTTTTTTTATTTTCGTTTATACTGTCCCCAAATGACTCCACGACGCACATGGCACTGTAGTGATGAGTGATAAAAACGAGTTTGAGCTGTTTCGAGAAATGATGTCAGATGTGGCGCCCATCAAGCAGGACAAGGTTGAGGAGCAAACAGGCTCGCATCAGCCCACTGAGGCCCAGCTTGCACGCCAACAGGCCGCACAGAAACTGGCAAACAGCGATCCTGAATACCTGTCACTCGAGTACGCCCAGATGGTGAAGCCCGACGAGGTGATGGCTTACAAACGCGATGGCGTACAGGATGGCGTGTTTCGTAAACTAAGACTGGGAAAATATGACGTCAACGCAAGGCTCGACCTGCATAAGATGTCATTGGAAAAAGCCCGAGATGAAATTTTACGTTTTTTAAAACAATGCCAGCGTATGGATGTGCGCACCGTGATTATTGTGCATGGAAAAGGCGAGCGCAGTAACCCACAGGCAATGATGAAAAGCTATGTCTGTCAGTGGCTACAACAAATTTCAGATGTGCTCTGCTATCACTCGGCACTCCGTCATCAAGGCGGCACCGGTGCGTTATATGTGATGCTCAAAAAAAGCCAAGAGAAAAAGCTAGAGACCCGCGAACGTCACTTAAGCCACCGCCCTTAAAAGCAAAAAGACTGGCCACTTGCCAGTCTTTTTATTAACGCGTCCGTTTGTTGCTTCTGGCTCGCCTCACTATTGCAGCGTAACCACCACACGCACTGCCAGCGCAATCAATACCACACCTGACAGCTTATCGACCCACGCGCCGTGGTGACGTAGCTTGTCGACAATGGCAGGGCTGGATAACAAAAAGGCTATCAAGGTGTACCAAAGCCCATCAATCAATAATGGCGTCAGCACAATCACACTACGACTAAATAAGTCCGTGCCCACCGCAACAAACTGGCTAAACAAGGCAATAAAAAATAGTGCCAGCTTTGGGTTGAGCATCGAGATCATCGCCCCATCGCGTGCCGCCTCGCCTAAACTGGCGGGTTGTCCCGCTTCTAATTTAGCTGCCACCCCGCCTTTACTGAGCAATGATTTCACTCCTAGCCAAGCGAGATAGCCAGCGCCTGCGTAGGCAATGACGGTAAAAAGCAACGGGGATTGTTTAAAGATAACCGCCAACCCTAACATCGTAATTAGCGCGTAGAGGCCAACCCCCAAGGCATGCGCCCATGAAGCCACAATGCCATGTAAGCGACTATTGGCAAGGCTATGCTTTGCCATTACCACCAAGCTCGGCCCGGGCGACATCGCCCCAAGCATGCAAACCAACGCGAGCGACGCCCAAATGGTAAGAGTCATCTGTGTCTCCTTCTTATTTATTCGCCAATCGCGGCATATTGCCCCGCCGTCAAAGACAGCAGATCGTCCGGTGAGAGTTCGATTTCCAATCCACGCCGCCCAGCACTGACACAAATAGTCTCAAACTGCTGCGCGGAGCTGTCGACAAGCGTCGGTAGCCGCTTTTTCTGGCCTAGGGGGCTGATCCCTCCGACCAGGTAGCCTGTTGTGCGCTGGGCCACTTGCGGATCGGCCATGGTTGCTTTCTTGCCACCCGCGGCTTTGGCAGCGGCTTTTAGGTTGAGGCTACCTTTGACGGGGACAACCGCCACCGCCAGCTGCTTGCTGTCACCATTAATACAAAACAATAATGTTTTGAATACCCGAGCGGGGTCTTGCCCTAACGCTTGGACAGCTTCTTCACCAAAGTTAAGGTTATTGGGATCGTGCTGGTACTGGTGAACTTCAAACGCAATGCTTTGTTTTTCTGCTAATTTGATTGCAGGCGTCATCGTTTTTGCCACTTATTTGTAAACCCGTCACTAATGATTACATAAAAAAAGCGGCACCGCATCGGTACCGCTTTTTCTTCTGGCAATCTTACATCCGTTTATTTGTAAACGATCTCACCTTGTGGCGCATAGTCGTTGACATCGATTGGGCTGTTGTCTTCCAGATAGTCTTTCAATACTTCTGCATCAACAAAGCCAGTATTGACGTTACCAGGGTGGTTAGTCAGTTTTGGATAACCGTCGCCGCCCGCAGCGTTAAAGCTTGGCACGGTGAAGCGATAGGTTTTATCCATATCAATAGGCTCACCGCCAATCTTCACGTCATGGACTTTACCGTCTTCAACGACCATCGACAGACCCGCGAATTGCGCGTAGGCACCCGAATCAACTGGCTTGGTTCCCACCACATTGAGGTAATCCATCACTTCTTTACCGCTCATGTCGGTATAGGTGACCATATTGCCAAACGGCTGCACTTTGAGCACGTCTTTATAGGTGATGTCACCGGCAATGATAGAGTCACGCACACCGCCTGAGTTCATGACCGCAAAGTCTGCTTTGGCGCGCTCCATGTGAGCGGTGGCAATCAGACGGCCTAGGTTGGTCTGCTGGAAGCGCACAATGTTGCGGTCGCCCACTAGCTTGCCGTTGCTTTCGGCAATTTTGACGCTCAGCTTCTCTTGGCCTTTGTCCTGGTAAGGCTTCAAGAAATCATACAGCGCTTGGTCTTTTTCAATTTCATCTTGAATAAAGACGCGTTTTTTCTCGCCATCAACCTTAATTTTCTTCTTCAGGTTCACCGGGATTAGGTCATAGCTAACAAGGCTAAGGTCGCCGTTTTGGAATTCAAATTCCGCTTTACCTACGTACTTACCCCATTCATGGGCTTGCATAATCCACGCGCCATTTTGTTGGTCTGGTGTACATGCATCCCCAGGCTCGAAGCTCTTGTTATACATGTTCGGGCCTTCCATACACACAGGCTCTTGTGAGTGGCCGCCGATGATAAGGTCGAGATCACCGTCATCCATGTAACGTGCTAGCGCCACATCGCCTGGGGCATTCACGCCGCTCTTACCGTCGGCATAGTGACCCATATGGGTCGCGGCGATGATGATGTCAGGCTTCTCGGTTTCTTTCAGCTTGGCGATCACTTTTTTCGCTTCGGCTTTCGGGTCACGGAAGTCGAGCGAGCCAATGTATTCTGGATTACCAATTTTGGCAGTATCTTCGGTAGTCAGGCCCACAACCGCAATTTTCAGACCATTGCGCTCAAACATCTCGTAAGCCTGATACTTACGCTCACCGGTTTCTTTGTCGTAAATGTTGGCAGAGAGCATCGGGAAGTCAGCCCACTGCATTTGCTGTTCAAGCACGCTAAGCGGGTTATCGAACTCGTGGTTACCAATGGCCATCGCATCGTAACCAATTTGGGTCATCCCTTTAAAATCAGGCTCCGCTTGCAGCAAATCTGACTCTGGTACCCCGGTGTTGATGTCACCGCCCGACAGTAGCAGCACTTCGCTGCCTTCCGCTTTGGCTTCTGCGCGCAGATCATCAATTAGGGTTTTACGTGCTGCCATGCCGTATTCGCCATAGCGGTTGTGCCAGAAACGACCGTGATGATCGTTGGTATGAAGAATGGTGAGTTTATAAGTGGTATCTGGCGCCCAACCTTGCTCTTGTGTCTCTGAACCAGAGTTGGCACAGCCTGCCAATGATGCAATTAATGCAGCGCTGACCGCTGCCTTTAAACAAAGACGTTCCTTCATGATCATAGACCTTTTTAGCGATGGATAAACCACCATCGACATCATTGTCGGTGGTTATAAAACGCTATCTAGTCTAAAAGAATTGATGCTATGGTGCTGAGTGATTTCATATTTTTGTTGCTACGATCACCTTACAACGCCTAGATAAGGCGACTTTGGTGATCGAGACAAAATTTCTAGAGCCTGCACTCTAGACAGATCAAAAACGGCGCAGCCTTTGCTTACCTATCTAGACAAGAAAAGACAGCGCCGTGATGTGTCAACCGTCGCGATTAAGCGCGACGCGCTTGCCACCATCGGCGGCTAATCACCGCAATCAATGCAGACGCGGCGAGGAAGAAACAATAGTAAGAATGGCTAACAATCACCAAAGGCGACAAGCCAAAGCTCGCGCCGAGGAGCAGGATTTGTGCGCCATAAGGGATCAGGCCTTGTACCACGCAGGAAAAGATATCCAGCAAGCTGGCACTGCGTTTCGCCGGCACCGAGTGCTCGCTGGCAATGTTTTTCGCCACTTGCCCTGAGACCACAATGGCGACCGTGTTGTTAGCGGTGCACAGGTTAGAAAAAGACACCAGCAAGGCAATGCCAAACTCGCTTGCACGAGAGTGATGCGCGCCGCGGTTTTTCTCAAACCGGGCGATCACACGGTTGACGGCCTGGGTTAAAAAGCTCAGCCCACCCTGACAACGCATTAGCTCCGCTATCCCGCCAATCATTAGCGACAGGACAAAGATTTCTTGCATACTGGCAAAGCCCGCTTTGACCTCTTGGCTGAAGGTCATCACGGTGAAATCTGGGGTGCTCATTAAGCCCACACACAACGCCAATGCAATCCCTGCGGTGAGCACCACAAACACGTTTAATCCCGCTAGCGCCAACACAATGATCGACAAATAGGGTAATACCGCCAAATAGTTAATACTCTCTGGTTCGTCGACGGGTGCGCTTTGGTTGTTAAACACAAACAGAATAATCGCGGCGATTGCGGCGGGAATGGCTATCCCCACGTTCTCTTTGAACTTGTCACGCATGCTACAGCCTTGTGAGCGCGTCGCAGCGATGGTGGTGTCAGAGATAAAAGAAAGGTTATCACCAAACATTGCGCCACTTAGCAGTACTCCGGCCATCACGGCTGGTGCCTGCCCCGTGGCTGTCGCCATATTCAATGCAAACGGTGCCAACGCGGCAATGGTGCCCATCGAGGTGCCCATTGCCGTTGAGATAAACGCCGCAATCACAAACAACCCAGGCAAAATTAAGCTCTCTGGAATAAGGGCCAATCCTAGGTTTACCGTGGCGTCGACCCCGCCCGTCGCATCGGCCACCGCGGAAAACGCGCCGGCGAGCAAATAAATTAAGCACATGGCGATGATGTCACCGTGTCCCATACCACGAATAAACTGTTCGATGGCGGTGTTCAAACGTTCACGGCTCAAGCCAATGGCAAGCATCACGGCCGGCAGAATCGCCACATGCGCGGGGAGTTGATAAAACGCGTAGTCCGCGCCTTCTAAAGTGAAATAAACGCCCGCCCCAATAAAAAGGGTTAAGAATAATAGTAGGGGGAGGAGTGCAAGCGCAGAGGGCTGCGGTGTGGTGTTTGCTGATGTTGTCATGGCAGTTTTTGTAATACCTCTTTTAAAACTGTGATCAAGGTTACAGACCTCTAGCCGTCCAGTCAACAAATGGACGTCTAAACATCTAAATATCTTGATTGCTTGTCTAGATTGCYGACTCATTACTCAGCAACTGCTGACCTCCCCTTTTATCCTAGGGACCGCGCCCGTCACTGGCTGACCTATTATGTTTCAATACAGACAAAAAAAAGCTGCCATTTCGGCAGCTTTCTTATCGGTATCGATCGACCGCTAATTAGCGGATATCAATCTCTGCAAAGTGTTTAATCACATCATCCAGCGCTTTCATTTGTGCCAGGAAAGGCTCAAGCTTGTCCAGTGGTAGCGCTGACGGCCCGTCACAACGGGCATTGTCTGGGTCTGGGTGCGCTTCGATAAACAAACCAGCAATTTTGGTCCCTAAACCTGCACGGGCCAAATCAACCGTTTGCTGACGACGTCCACCAGAGGCGGCACCTTGTGGATCACGGCATTGCAACGCGTGGGTGACATCAAAAATAATCGGGCTGCCGTTTGAGGCTTTTTTCATCACGTCAAAGCCGAGCATATCCACCACCAAGTTATCATAGCCATGGCAGCTACCACGTTCACACAAGATCACTTTCTCGTTGCCACACTCGGCAAATTTGTCGACGATGTTACCCACTTGTCCAGGGCTCATAAACTGAGGTTTTTTAACGTTAATAACCGCATCGGTTTTTGCCATGGCTTCAACCAAGTCGGTTTGGCGCGCTAAGAAGGCGGGCAATTGAATGACATCCGCCACTTCCGCCACCGGTGCCGCTTGATATTGCTCGTGGATGTCAGTAATCACTTTTACGCCGAAGGTGCTTTTTAGCTCTTCAAAGATCTTGAGCCCCTCTTCCATGCCCGGGCCACGGTAAGAATGCACTGATGAGCGGTTCGCCTTGTCAAATGAGGCTTTGAAAACAAACGGGATGCCAAGCTTGTCGGTCACCTTGACGTAATGCTCACAAATTTGCATGGCCAAATCGCGTGATTCCAGCACGTTCATGCCGGCAAACAAAGTAAACGGGCGATCGTTGGCAACAGGGGTGTCACCAATGTGGACGGTTTTTTGCGTCATACAGGTATCCTTAGTCATGCGTGATCACGCATTAATGTAACGTTGGTTGCTCTTCGTTAAGCGCCTTTACTTGCATTTTTAGCAGTTCTGCCGCCGGATCGTCCGGGCATTGCTCAATAAAATACTCGTAGTCAGTCGCCGCCACACGATCGCAATCCAATTGTTGGAAAATATAGCCACGGTCGCGAATCTCGTAAGGATCATCAGGGCTAAAGGTTAGCGCCAGTTCACTACAACGCAGCGCCATGGCGTATTTTTCTTCCCGTAATAGCGCACTTTTCGCCACGGTGAGCCAACGCCCGATAATCGTGGGGTTGTCACTTGGCTGCAAGTGCGACGATTCAAGCTCGGCAAGTGGGCCTTGGCTCCCTTTTAGCCAGCCACGCAAAATACGTTCATTAACCCGTTCACCGTTAAACGGGTTGATGAAAACCGGCGCGTCTTCCAACTCATCAATACGCAGTACCAGCTGACTAGGAAACGCCATTGGCTTAACCGGCAGCGACAAGCGCTCGCACAGATATAAAAAGACAGCGCCCAATGAGGCTGGGATCCCAGTTTTTCGCTCTAATACTTTATTAATAAAGACGTTATCCGATGAAAAATACTGCTCGATGTCGCCTTTGAATTGCCACTGGTGATAAAACAGACGGCACAGGCCATCCAGACGTAATGCCATATCGGGCTCGGCACCAAGCTGGTGCTCCGCTTCGTCGGCAAGGCGATCCAGTGACGCTTTAACCTGATGCACATCGACTGACGAGTCGATGGCATGGTTCAGGGTCGCCGCCCCTTCTGCCAATGTCAGCGCGTCTAATTGTTGATCGGTTAATGGCATCATGTTTATCCCATTACGTGAGGAACTTTGAGTAGTGCAAGGTTAGCCGCGGCATAGGCCCACCCTAATGCGCCTAAAAAGGCTACCGTTCGGAATAATTTACCTCGGCTGTAGTGCAAGGCCACAAAGCCCAAGGCAATGTAAGCCAAGACACAGGTCAGCTTTTCCGTGAGCCACGCGCCAGATTCGGTGAAGGGAATAAACCCGGTCACAAAAATCAGCGCCACACCGGTGCTCAATAATAGGGTATCGACCACATGCGGCGTGACCTTGACCCATTTTTTATTCATCATCTCACTGTCGCGCATTACCCAGACAAACCGGATCACAAATAATGAGAGACTTAAAACCACGGTCAGTAAGTGGGTGTGCTTCAGGGCCATGTAGATCATAACGATTCCTGCTTCCTATCAGTGTCAGTTAAAGTCGCTGTGCCAAGGTGATTCTATCGAGCCCAGCGTAATCTTGTTGGGTTTTGGCATCAGGCCAGCCCGCCTCTTTCCATGCAGACCGCACCGCTTCGCCTTGGTTGTAGCCATGTTCGACCATCAGCCAGCCCCCATCGACCAAATACGTGGCCGCGGTTTGGCCGATGTGACGAATCGCGGCCAAGCCACTTTCTTCCGCCACCAAGGCGCTGGCCGGCTCAAAGCGGACATCGCCTTGCTGAAGGTGCGGGTCAGCGCTGTCGATATACGGCGGATTACTCACAATCACCTCAAACGGGTTCATATCGCTGAGCGCGTCGAACCAGTCACTTTGAATAAAGTGGGCATTGGGAAGGCGGTTGTCGTGGGCATTACGGCTTGCCAAGGCCACGGCTTCTGGCATCAAATCGACCCCTACGACGGTAACATCAGGCCGCTCGCTGGCAATGGCTAAGGCGACAGCCCCCGTCCCTGTGCCTAAATCCAGCACACGACAAGGCGTGGCAGGCAGCACGGCCAGCGCTTGTTCCACCAGCAGCTCGGTTTCAGGACGCGGGATTAAGGTTGCGGATGAGACACTGAGTCGTAGCGTCCAAAAATCGCGGTAACCCAAAATATACGCCACGGGTTCGCCTTGTAGACGACGGGCAAACAGCTGGCGAAATTGCGCCAATTGTGCCGCGGTGAGTTTGCGCTCAGGCCAGGTGTAGAGGTAACTGCTTGGCTGCCCTAATACGTGACAGAGTAAGGCCCTCACGTCGACAGCCGCAGCGCCGCCCGATAAAGCGGTCAGCTCTGTGGTGCTATCGGCCAGTAGTGCGCTAATCGTTGCTGTCATTACTGCTGCTCAGACAGGGCCGCAAGTTGGTCTGCTTGGTGTTCTTGAATCACCGGGTCGACCAAGCTATTAAGATCGCCTTGCATCACATCATCCAAACGGTACAGCGTCAGATTGATTCGATGGTCTGACACCCGACCTTGTGGGTAGTTATAGGTACGAATCCGGTCTGAGCGGTCGCCCGAACCCAGCAGATTACGACGGGTTGATGCCTCTTCTGCGGCGCGCTTTTCTTCTTCCGCTTTAATCAAGCGTGCTGCCAATACCGACATCGCTTTGGCGCGGTTTTTGTGCTGTGAGCGCTCATCCTGACATTCCACCACAGTGCCAGTCGGCAAGTGAGTAATACGAATCGCAGAGTCTGTGGTGTTGACGTGCTGACCACCGGCACCGGATGCACGGAAGGTGTCCACTTTCAGATCAGCTGGATTAATCTCTGGGGCTTCCGCTTCTGGAATTTCTGGCAAAATCGCCACGGTACACGCCGAGGTATGCACGCGCCCTTGTGACTCTGTTGCGGGCACGCGCTGAACGCGGTGACCACCAGACTCAAACTTAAGCACACCATACGCGCCTTCACCGGCAACGCGGGCAATCACTTCTTTAAAGCCGCCGTGCTCCCCTTCACTGGCACTAATAATTTCCAGTTTCCAGCCACGCTGCTCAGCATAACGGCTATACATGCGGAATAAATCCCCGGCAAAAATCCCGGCTTCATCCCCACCGGCACCGGCGCGAATTTCTAGGAAGCAATTGCGGTCATCGTTCGGGTCTTTCGGCAGCAGCAAAATCTGGAGCTGATCGGTCAGTGATGCAATGGTTTGTTCAGCCTGCGCGACTTCTTCTTGCGCCATTTCACGCATCTCTGCGTCGTCTTCGTTGGCCATCTCTTTTGCGGCAGCTAAGTCTTCTTGCGCTTGCTTGAACTCACTGAAGCACTTGATCACCTCTTCCAGCTGCGAATACTCTTTCGACAACGCGCGGAATTTGTTCTGATCATTAATGATGTCTGGGGTGCCGAGCAGGTGCTGAACTTCTTCGTAACGCTCAGATAGCGACTCTAGCTTGGCTAATATTGATGCTTTCATATGTCTCTTCGTTAGTTGTCACTGTCCAGCCCCAGACAAACGCGCATCACCGCCAGTTTATCCGGCTCACCATTTTGCGCCGCTTGCTGCATCGCCTGCGTGGGGGGATGGATCAGTTTATTGGTCAGACGGTTACTCAGCTGGCGTAATACGCTTTCTGCGTCAGCGCCATTGGCTAGAGCCTGAATACTTTGCTCCAATTCCGCCTGTTTAATGTGTTCAGACTGTGTACGGTACTGCTTGATACTGTCTACCGCTTCGCGTGAGCGTAACCAGCGCATAAAATCAGCACTTTCTTCGGTCACAATCGCTTCGGCTTGAATCGCCGCGAGCTTTCGCTGCTCGCGGTTGTGCTCCACAATCGACTGTAAGTCATCCACGCTGTAGAGATACGCGTCCGCGAGACTGCCCACGTTTTCATCAATGTCACGCGGGACGGCAATATCAATCAGCAACATGGGTTGGTGACGCCGCTGTTTCAAGGCTTTTTCTACCATCGCCTTTTCAATCAATGGCATAGGCGCCGCCGTCGAGCTAATCACAATATCAGCGTGGCAGAGTTGCTCTTCAAGGGCATCGAGCCCCGACACTTTCGCGTCAAATTGCTCGGCAAGTGCCTGCGCGCGTGATTGTGTGCGGTTAGCAAAAATAATCTGACTGCATTGGTGCTCTTTTAAATGCCTGGCCACCAGTTCAATGGTCTCGCCAGCGCCCACGAGCAAGGTGGTTACGTCGGATAACGACTCAAAAATCTGGCGCGCCAATGTGCAAGCAGCAAAGGCCACTGACACCGCATTGCCGCCAATCTCGGTCTCGGTACGGATCCGCTTCGCCACCGCAAAGGCTTTATGAAACAATTTCTCCAATGAGCCAGAAATCATTCCCGCGTCACCGGCACTGGCGTACGCTTGCTTAACTTGCCCCAGTATTTGCGGCTCGCCTAACACCAAGGAGTCTAACCCGCACGCCACCCGCATCAAGTGCTTCACCGCAGATTGCTCTTCATGGTAATAAATGCTGGCCATTAGGCTGTCGCTACTGAGCTGATGAAAGCGCGTTAGCCATTCCACCAATACCCCCACACCCGGCTGGTTGAGCTCAGCATAAATCTCAGTACGGTTGCAGGTTGAAACGATCACGCAACTGCGCACCTGCGGATGCTCGGAAAGCTGCCCTAACGCCTGCTCAAGTTGTTGCGGCGAAAAGGCGACCTTTTCCCGCAGCTCGACGGGGGCCGTTTTGTGATTAATTCCGAGAACTAACAGGCTCATGAAGCGTTGTTACCGACAGCACCAGTAAGGATTGGAGCGGAGGATTTTACTTGATGCCCCCCGCGAATTAAAGCGAACATTGTATCGCAGCATTTTCGTGGCACGGAAATGTGAAGCCTCACGAGATCGATGTAAAGGTGTACAACCACAAACATTCCTTTCTTTCCTCCACACAACCAAGCGCTTGACTGGCTTCTCTCATTCCGGCGCTTGTGGCAAAGTAGCGTTACACAGCGATTGATGTCGTCTGACCCAAACCCATGGTCGGCTGACGAAACCCATGCTCGGTTGACCAAAACAAAAAGGATATTCGGTTTGATGTTCTCCTCTTTACGCGTGAGCGTCTTGGCGTTGTTTTTAGCGCTACTCGCGGGGTGTGCCACTGCCCCAGCCCCCACGACTGAGTGGCAGAGCCATCGCGACGCCTTAGCATCGGTGAATAGTTACACCGCACGGGGTAAGGTCGCGTTTATTGCCCCCAGCACGCGTTTTTCTGCCAATTTGTACTGGCGGCACTCGCCCGCCCAATCTCAACTGCGGCTCACCAACTTTCTCGGCACCACCTTGCTGTCGCTAACCATGAATGCCCAAGGCGCGACCGTGATTGATGACCAAGGTGAGACCTATCAAGACCCTAATCCTGCGCGTCTGATGGCCTACTTAACTGGCGCGCCATTGCCTGTTGATGCCCTTGCCCCTTGGCTCATTGGCCTACCGCGCGCGCAAGACACCTTTTTGCTTGGGCCAGATAACCGTGTCGCGACCCTCAAAGGAGCGCAGGGCTGGGACATTGATTATCAAGACTACAGCGCTGACACGCAGCCTGCGCTACCCACGCGTATTACCCTTACCAAAGGCCAGCAAACCATTAAGTTAATGATTTCTGATTGGACGCTCGATAATGACTAAAGCCACCTTTTGGCCCGCGCCTGCCAAGCTTAACTTGTTTCTCTACATCACCGGTCGTCGCGACAATGGCTATCATGAGCTGCAAACCCTGTTTCAGTTTCTCGACCATGGCGACACACTAGCTATTACGCCGAACGCGAGTGGCACGATCAGCCTCAGTCCCGCGATAGAGGGGGTCAGTGAAAACGACAACTTGATTGTCAAAGCCGCGAAAGCGTTGCAGCAATATACGGGATGCCAACAAGGCGCACATATTGACGTGGAAAAACGCCTTCCTATGGGCGGCGGCCTTGGCGGTGGGTCATCCGATGCGGCCACCACGCTGGTCGCACTCAATCATCTGTGGCAAACCCAAGTCAGCCAACAAGCGCTGGCGCAACTTGGCCTGACGCTGGGTGCCGATGTGCCGATTTTCATTTATGGCCAGGCGGCAGTAGCAGAAGGCATTGGAGAGGTGTTTACGCCCGTCGCGCCGCGCGAGAAATACTACTTGGTGGTAAAGCCTGACGTGTCTATCTCAACCGCTGCAATTTTCACTCACCCTCAGTTGCAACGAAACACGCCAAAGCGCACAGTTTCTGCGCTAATGGCACAAAAATACGAAAACGATTGCGAAAAGATAGCCCGTAAACAATTCCCCGAGGTTGATAAGGCTGTTTCGTGGCTGCTAGAATACGCGCCGTCTAGGATGACTGGGACAGGCGCGTGCGTGTTTGCCGAGTTTGACACTGCACAAGATGCCCAGGCCACACTCGACACTATGCCTAACTGGCTGACAGGGTTTGTTGCACGTGGGTTGAATCGTTCACCCCTACTTGATGTGCTGCAGCAACAAACCGTCGGTCAGTGACTACTAAATGGATGCAACCCGAGGTTTCCACCGTGCCTGATATGAAGCTGTTCGCTGGTAACGCGACACCCGTTCTCGCCCAACGTATCGCAAACCGTCTTTACATGTCACTGGGTGACGCCACTGTAGGCCGTTTTTCTGACGGTGAAGTGTGCGTTCAGATTAACGAGAATGTGCGCGGTAGTGACGTGTTCGTCCTCCAGTCCACCTGCGCCCCGACCAATGACAACTTAATGGAACTGGTCGTGATGATAGACGCGTTTCGACGTGCATCGGCTGGCCGCATAACCGCTGTGATCCCTTACTTTGGTTATGCCCGTCAAGACCGCCGCGTCCGCTCCTCTCGTGTTCCTATCACCGCAAAAGTCATTGCAGATTTCCTTTCTAACGTGGGTGTTGACCGCGTCCTTACGGTGGATCTTCACGCTGAACAAATCCAAGGCTTCTTCGACGTACCGGTCGATAACATCTTTGGTACCCCTGTTCTGCTTGAAGACATGCTGGCGAAGAACCTGGAAGACCCTGTGGTTGTGTCTCCTGATATTGGCGGCGTGGTTCGCGCGCGTGCAACCGCGAAGCTGCTGGATGACACTGACATCGCCATTATCGATAAGCGTCGTCCACGTGCCAACGTCTCACAAGTGATGCACTTGATTGGCGACGTTGAAGGGCGTGACTGCATCATCGTTGATGACATGATTGATACCGGTGGCACCCTGTGTAAAGCCGCCGAAGCGTTGAAAAACCGCGGGGCTAAGCGCGTCTTCGCTTACGCCACTCACCCGGTTTTCTCTGGCGATGCCCCGAAAAATATCGCTGAGTCTGTGATTGATGAAATCGTGGTGACGGACTCCACCCCATTGAGCGCTGAAATCCAGGCCACTGGCCGCGTATCGCAATTAACGCTCTCTGGCATGCTCGCTGAGGCGATTCGCCGCATCAGCAACGAAGAGTCTATCTCTGCGATGTTTAACTCGTAAGTTAGCCATCGTCACTGAGTTAACCTCAGCAACAGCCCCCAAAGCGCCCTGCCCTTGTGCGGGGTGTTTTTTTATCTGCCATTTGTCGGTGCTGGCTCGACCCTTTAGTCACAACAATGGTAGGATATGTCGCCTTTTTGCGTGGGCGCGATGCTCACCGGCTACGATAAGTAGACAAATAGCGAGAAACGTTGTGAGTAATCAGATCCGCTTACTAGTTGGATTGGCCAATCCAGGGCCAGAATATGCCCAAACACGCCACAACGCGGGCGCTTGGGTCGTGCAAGAGCTTGCGCGGATCCACAATGCACCGTTAAAAGAAGAAAAAAAATTCTTTGGTTTGACGGGCCGTATCAATGTCCACGGGCAAGATCTGCGTTTGTTGATCCCAACCACGTACATGAATTTGTCCGGGAAGGCCGTGCAAGCACTCGCCAACTTTTACAATATTCCCGTCGACGCCATCATGGTGGCGCATGACGAACTAGACTTACCACCCGGTGTGGCCAAGTTTAAACAAGGTGGTGGGCACGGTGGCCATAATGGGCTACGTGACATCATCAGCAAACTGGCAAATGATAAATCATTTTATCGACTCCGGATTGGTGTTGGCCATCCGGGTCACAAGGATAAGGTGGCGGGATATGTGCTTACCAAAGCCCCCGCCAATGAGCAGAGTCTGTTAGAACAGGCCACTGATGAGGCGGTTCGCAGCCTTGAAATACTGCTCAAAGACGATCTTGCTAGAGCGCAAAATCGTTTACATACCTTCAAAGCACAGTAATTTTGATTAAAGGGTTACCATCTCATGGGTTTTAAATGTGGCATCGTGGGCCTACCAAACGTAGGTAAATCCACACTATTTAACGCACTGACCAAAGCGGGCATTGACGCCGCTAACTTTCCATTTTGTACCATCGAGCCAAACACGGGCGTGGTGCCTGTGCCTGACTTGCGCTTGGATGCGTTAGCCAAAATTGTGAACCCACAAAAAGTGCTACCGACCACCATGGAGTTTGTCGATATCGCCGGCTTGGTCGCGGGTGCATCACGCGGTGAAGGCCTGGGTAACAAATTCCTGGCCAACATCCGTGAAACCGACGCCATTGGCCATGTGGTGCGCTGTTTTGAAAATGACAATATTGTCCATGTGTCGGGCAAAGTCGATCCTGCTGATGACATTGCCGTGATTAACACCGAATTGGCGCTCGCCGACCTAGAAAGCTGTGAGCGCGCGATGCAGCGCAACGCTAAAAAAGCCAAAGGTGGCGATAAAGACGCCAAGTTTGAGCTGACGGTATTGGAAAAACTGCTGCCTGTGCTAGAAGAAGGCAACATGTTGCGCTCAGTCGAACTGAGCAAAGAAGAAGCCGCTGCGGTGCAATATCTTAACTTCTTGACGCTCAAGCCCACCATGTACATTGCCAACGTTAACGACGATGGCTTTGAAAATAACCCATATTTGGATCAAGTGCGCGACATCGCCGCCCAAGAAGGCGCGACCGTGGTGGCTGTGTGCGCCGAAATTGAAGGCGAAATTGCCGAGCTGGACGCCGAAGAAGCGGCCGCGTTCTTAGATGAAATGGGGCTGGAAGAGCCAGGCCTTAATCGCGTTATTCGCGCCGGTTACGAGCTGCTTACCTTGCATACCTATTTCACCGCAGGGGTGAAAGAAGTGCGCGCCTGGACAGTACCGATTGGCTCTACCGCGCCACAAGCGGCAGGTAAAATCCACACTGACTTTGAAAAAGGCTTTATCCGCGCCGAAGTCGTTGGCTATGATGATTACATTGCTAAAAATGGCGAAAGCGGTGCCAAAGATGCGGGTAAGTGGCGTCTTGAAGGCAAAGAGTACATTGTTAAAGACGGCGATGTCATTCACTTCCGTTTCAACGTTTAACGCGCAAGCGTTAAGCGCCATGGGTGTGTTGTCGAGACCCCACCCTGATGATCTTGAGCCAGCCTACGGGCTGGCTTTTTTTGTCTTACAGCTGACCTCACCACTGTCCAGAGCAAGCCTTGTACGCATACTGTTGGCAAAATCAGCACAAACTGGTGAATATTGCAGCCAACGAGATGAAAATCATAAAAAAATGGGTAGCCATACTTGACGCTCAGGCTCTCGATCCGCATAATCCGTTCCGTCTTAAGGCTTTTGCCTTATAGCGTGGCTACGTAGCTCAGTTGGTTAGAGCACATCACTCATAATGATGGGGTCACAGGTTCGAATCCCGTCGTAGCCACCATGTATTTTTGTAATTTGGCAGCGTTTTTTATTGCCGAGTTACCCACCTTTTGCGGAGGTGGCGGAATTGGTAGACGCGCTAGCTTCAGGTGCTAGTGTCCGAAAGGACGTGAGGGTTCAAGTCCCTCTCTCCGCACCAAGTTAGGCAACGCCTACTGGGGTATCGCCAAGCGGTAAGGCAACGGGTTTTGATCTCGTCATTCCCAGGTTCGAATCCTGGTACCCCAGCCATATTAAAAAGCCCACATCATGTGGGCTTTTTTGCGTTTAAAGGCTCATGTTGACCGCATCCACTACACCACGATCCCCATCTTGGCCAGTTCTGCGCGACCTTGCTGTGCATCGGTAAAGGGGATGCCCGCCATGCCGAATGCTTTCGCGCCTTCGACGTTCGCAACCCTGTCATCCAAAAACACACATGAAACCGGGTCAAGGTGATAATCATCCAAACAAGGGTAGTGTTCAAAATCTGTGTTACTCCTATAGTTAACCCTCAACAGGGAGTGATACATCAATGTCCGACAAATACGAAATTGATATTCAAGGTTTTGCTAAGGCACTGCAATCTGGACAAGATCTCAACGGAAAAGATGGACTGCTAACGCCGTTGATTAAACAGATCACCGAAGCTGCTTTGGCCGCTGAGATGGAGCGTAATATCATCTCATTATTTGCACTTGGGAATAGCTACAAAAGCATTCGTGAGTACCTTCTTGAGATGTATGGGACAGAGGTGTCCAATGGCACGATAAACGCCATTACAGACCGTTTGGTGCCTGAGCTACGCGCCTGGCAAGAGCGCGAATTGGAAGCGGTTTACCCCTTCGTCTGGTTAGATGCTATCCATTACAAAATCAAAGAAAATGGCCGCTTCGTCTCTAAAGCCCTGTACACAATCTTAGGGCTGAATATCGAGGGCAAAAAGGAATTACTTGGCCTTTATCTCTCAGAAAGTGAAGGTGCCCGTTACTGGTTAAATGTACTGACAGACCTACAAAGCCGTGGCGTCAAAGACATCCTTTTGCCTCGGTCGATGGATTAAAGGGCTTCCCTGAAGCCATTGAAACTGTCTATCCCAAGACGGAGGTTCAGCTCTGCATCATCCATCAGATCCGCAACAGCGTGAAGTACGTGGCCAGCAAGAATCAGAAAGTCTTTATGTCCGATCTGAAGTACGTTTACCGAGCGACGACCCAAAACGCCGCAGAGCAAGCGTTAGATGAACTGGAAAGCAAATGGGGTGCTCAATATCCACTGGTCATAAAGTCGTGGCGCAGCAAATGGGAAAATCTATCGGTGTACTTCAAGTACCCAGAGCAGGTCCGCAAAGCGATTTACACGACCAATGCCGTTGAGGCTGTTTATCATCGCCAATTCCGCAAACTAACGAAGACCAAGGGTGGCTTTGCCAACGAGAACGCATTGCTCAAGTTGCTGTATGCAGGTATGTTGAAGGCGTCAGAGAAGTGGACGCATCCGGTGCAGAATTGGAACCTGACATTGTCCCAACTGAGCATCCACTTCGAAGGACGGCTCGACGACTACGTAGATCTTTAAACGTTAGGTGACACAGAACTATGAACACCCTCCCAACAAGCGGTGATAAATAGCAGGTTCGGGTTTCACACACCCTTACTTCAACTCTCTACCGAGTCTTTTTAACTTCTTAAGCTCTTCAAAGGAAATATCTGGCTTAAAGAGCACTTTGTTTATGTTTGGGCTATGAACTATCAACTCAGATCCCTTTCTTTTAGTTTGCGCGGTATAGGTTAGGCCAAAAGGCTGTGGCTCAAACTCGGAATAAATACCGCAAATCTCTGGAGTGTCATCGTATGTGACTATCCAAGGGTGCTTAATTCTCCTTACACTCTCATATAGATGATAGTGATCATCATGCTCATAGAAGTTTTTGTAAAGTCCTTTGCCCTTGACGTAATAGGGAGGATCAATATTTACTAGGCATTTCCCGTCAATACTTGGAATGTATTCATCAATAAAATGAGTTGCATCGAGATTTGTCAAATTAACATCGACAGCTCGAGCGCTAATTGCCCGAACCTTTTCAATTAGAGACGCTTTGTGATAACGACAATCAAGAAGATAATTCCCTTTCTGCTCTAATCCACCGATAACACCAGCTTTCAATATTCCGGAACGGTTAGTCCTATTAAGGAAGAACGTTGCAAAACCAAGTTTTAAAACGTCTGACTCCTCAGAAAAAATTCGCTTTTGACGGTGCCACTCTTCAATAGTTACATCTGTCTCATCTATCAGTTCACATAGCTCATCAGTTCTGTACAAAACACTGTACCAGAATGAGTGGACTGCATTATCGAGGTCGTTGATCCAGACCTTTTCAACATATCCTTCTAGTAGAAGGTACCAAGCGATAGCACATCCGCCAGCGAACGGCTCCACATATGTCCCTCCCTCTAAGTTATTTAACTTAAGAGTTTCAACCATATAGGCTGTTAGTTTTGACTTCCCGCCAGGGTATCTTAGGGGGGAGTAGAACATTTACTTTTCCTTCAGGTCTATCAGGTCTGACAACAAAGGCGAGAGCATATCCCAAAAGCCATTGATGAATCTATGATGTGTTTTGTGGGTTTGTGTCCCATGCACATAATCATTCAAAGTATTTAAGCTGAACTCGTTACTGGGAGTTAACAGCTCTTTTATTACTTTGTTTGCATGTTTTGATTTAATATGAGCATTTGCAATAAACTGTAGTCGTTTTTGCAAGGTTACTTCGTGATACCCTTTAGACTCTTGCTTTGCAAGTTCATTTTCTAAATGGTTCGCTTTGAAAAACTCATCAACTGATAAGTCTAAGAACACTCTCAAGCTCGCAGTGGAGATATTCCTGTACTTCTTGACAGGGAGCACTTGAAACTCTTTGAATAACGCCTTTAACTTATAGCTCGATACATTTACAGTTTGGTAAGGCGAAACCATCTGATTCCTATCTGGGTTTGCTTTTAATATCTTTTTTGTTTTAGGTTCAGCATTACTTTCGTCACCTCTCTCAGCTTTTCCATTATTGCTGTTACTGGTATTTTTTAAGCTGTCTGACTGTTCTTTAGCCTTTCTCTCCTTCTCTGGATCAAACTTCTCCGGCTTTACCGTTGTAGAAGGAGTATCGTCAGAAAAAGTCACTTCAGGTAGTGCTTTGAAGATCTCATCGAATCTCCCATCAATAGTACGAGTATTGATTGAGAATCCCAACTCATTGTCTATAGGGCTCAGCATTAGCTTTAAGAATTTTCCATAAGCTTTATAAAAGCTGTCTACATTCGAATGAATCACAACATCCATACCATCAAACTCGACGCCCCACTTCTCTCGAACTAATTTTTTCCCAAACCAACGCTCAAGGATAGTCATACTAATTTTATGACTATAGACCGCGTCTTTTTCTTCTTGAGTAAGTAAAGAAGTGATTTCAATTCTGGTCGCAATATTCCGCAAGCAAACGTAGCGCAAGGCCTCCATTATCTCTCCGCGCTTAAGACCCGTGACCTCAGCAGTCGCCTCTACATCTTGCCCCTGCTCTTCATAGGCATTGAGGATGAAGCGCTGTTGTTGAAGACGTTGCCAACGCTTTAATAACGACCCTGTTGAGTGCCTCTGCAATATGTACCATCTAGTTTCTTTATATGATGGAGCCACACATACCCTAATTTTTTCAATTTCGTCCCGATCGATCCTCTTTGACTGCTCTCGGATAAATTTCCGTATTTCTTTGGGCGCATTTTCAGGTCTGCGAAGAAGTTTCAATGCGAGAACTCGCCGATTCCCCTCTGCCACTACAAAGCGTCCCCTATCGTCCTTCCAGACTACGATAGGGTCAAAGGAGGTAAAACCTCTTTCGGATATCGATTTAACCAAATCAATAAACTCATCTCTCTCTGATTGGTCCGAAATCAAATCTTCAACAAAGTCTTTCAATGTTTCGTGAGACTCAACGGGATCAAGTCTTGGATTATCCACCCACAGTTTCAGGTTGTCTACTGAGCGTGGCGTTCTATTCTCCCACCAGTTAAGCTTTTCCATCACTACATCCACCTAGAATTGATGCCCTTAATTTATTAAATAACCTGTGCAATGTTAAGTATTGCATGCCATGAGTAAGGCACTCCCTCGAAACATTTAGGCAACCAACTCATCCCATAAAACCTCTATTAAGTTGCACCACTACTGGGCAACAAAAGTTTACTTGGTTTGCTGCTTCTCTACCTGCTTCGAAAAGCTCTCATCGTTCACTTTGCAGTTCTACACTGATTTTTACGTACCTCATAGTGGTTTGGATACCCTAGTGATTCAGCATCACTATTACCGCTTTGTTGTCGGCTCCGGTTTGGTCCACACAAGATATCAATAAGATCGCCACACAATACCGAGCTGTATGCTGTCCACTGGTGTTGTTGGTCACATAAGGCCTATATGGCACAGATTGTTTAGTGCAGGCTGATGAGCAGACATACGGCCTTCTTCATGACTTGACCACCAGTGTAGACTTCACCAACGTGACCATTTTAACTACGAGGGGTTAATTGGAGACTCAGTGATTACTTATAAAGCCAATGCCTAGTTCTCTGACAATAACGACAGAGGTCTATCGATTTCCCTCTGCTTTATCTCCCTCGTTTAAGCGCCTTGACGCCTCGTTTGTGGAGGTATCCTTTCTACCTGTAAGCCAATTTTTTCTTGGCAGGGTGGTGAGCTTACAGCTTTTACTACACCGTACATCGTAACACGTGATAGTGTTGTAAACACCATCTGTCGAACCCGATGCAACTTACGCTAAGCTCGTCTCTTTTCTGGACTGTATTTTGGGATTTCCACTCGTCTTCCCAGTACAATGAAGTCCAGTTGCATAGACCACTAGGTAGCTGCTATCCCTTTAAACATACACCAATAATAGACAGTGACTGTCTAAACACGTTTGCGGATACAGCTTTAATCGGGAGCTGATAAAGCCCTCTTTACTACAGAGCTGTGAGTTTAATACCTCTCTCATTTTCATGGTCGTATTACTCACCCGTGCCGTCCATGATGGACTTGGCATGTGCAGTGCTTGATGGTGTCTTCATCCAGCTAAAATATTAGTTAGCTTCGACTGACTCATGCTTGATTGAACGACCCTCTGTTCACACTTATAGGTTGGACTTATCCCATTTCACCGCTTGCTTAGGTTTAAGCGAGATCAGACCGTAAGTACAACGCATGGAAATATCGACAACTTGATCCACTACACCACGATCCCCAGCTTGGCCAGTTCTGCGCGACCTTGCTGTGCATCGGTAAAGGGGATGCCCGCCATGCCGAGTGCTTTCGCGCCCTCGACGTTCGCCGTCCTGTCATCCAAAAACACACATGAAACTGGGTCAAGGTGATAATCATCCAACAAGCGTTGATAAATAGCAGGTTCGGGTTTTAAGTACCCTACTTCGGCTGACACAATCGCACCATCAAACAGTGACCAAAACGCGTAGCGCTGTTTTAAGAACGCCACGATTTCGCGCACATTATCGGTTAACGCATAAACCCCGTATCCGGCCTCTTTGGCCGAGCGAAGCAAATCAACACTGCCGTAAAGACAAATTTGAGTCTGTTTGATGTAATAAAACAGCGCTTCAAGCTGCGCGGGGCTAAGCGCCGTGTCATCGGCAAAACGCTGCTTGGCTTGCGCCTCGGTGAGCGTGCCACGATTCAGCGCTTGCCAAGTGTCACTCTGAAACACTTGGTTGGCATAAACGTCCGTATCCGCTGCTTCCCCTAAGGTTAAGCGGATAATTTCTTCTGGTGACCAACGCACGATCACATTGCCAATATCAAAAATAATATTCTGGTAGCCAGTCATTTCACCTCCTTGTCGCGAAGACTAGAGCCCAAGTGCATATTTCAACACCTGCGTTTTCACCGGGCCACTGTGTTCAGCCAGTTTAAACACCGCGTTACGGGCTAATTTTAGCGGCGTAAACTGATTGCTGAACGCGGCATAAAACACATCCATCCCGGTTTGCATCATCATGTTATCGGTGCGGCGTGCTTTTTCGTATGCCGCTAACGTTGACGCCGCTTGCCATTGTGCGCCTGCATCCGCACACGCATCCAGCAATGCGGCGACGTCTTTAAAGCCTAAGTTCACGCCTTGCCCTGCCAGCGGGTTAATGGTGTGGGCGGCATCACCAATTACCACAACCCCATTGCGATGGTACTGCTGCGCATGACGGCGTGTCAGCGGGAATGCCCCCCAATTGATGGGAGTGACGTCGCCCACTTCCGGTGGGAAATGGCTCACGATCTCGGCTTTGAGCTGTTCGGCATTGAGCTGGCACAACTGTTGGATACGCGCTGGGCTGTCGTACCACACTAGCGAGGCATTGTGGCCACAAAGCGGCAACAGCGAGCGCGGCCCGGTGGGGAAAAACTGCTGCCAGGTAATGTCTTGTTGGGGCGCAGCGGTTTCGACATGGATGAGCATGCAATGCTGACGATAATCCCAGCTGGTAAGGCCGATTTGCGCGTAATCTCTCACTTTGGAGTGGGCACCGTCTGCGCCGATAAGCCAAGGAGCACTCAAGGTGTCACCACTCTCTAATTGGACTTGATGCAGATCGCCCGCCTGCGTCATACCCGTGATCGAGGCCGGTGAGACGAGGTGCAAATTGTCAAAACGAGCAAACTGCTGCCACAGGCCGAGTTGAATCAAGCGGTTCTCGACCATATATCCTAATTGTGGCAAGTCGAGTTGGTCGGCACTGAAACATACTCGGCTGTCTTCCGCTTCCCAGGTTTCTAGGCGGCGGTAGGGGCAAACACGCATGGCTTCAACACTCGCCCACGCACCGAGATCCTTGAGCAGGCTCACCGATGCTTGAGAAATCGCGGACACTCGCAGGTCCATCGGTTGTGAAGGTTCAAAAGGCTCAGGGGGCTGGCGCTCGATTAACGCCACCTGGCGGCCTTGGCGAGCAAGCCCGAGTGCGGCCGCGGCGCCAACCATGCCACCACCGACTATAATAACTTCAAATTGATTCATGACCGTCTCTTTGTGCCGTTGATGCAAGCATTCTACTGAAGGTAAACGAGAATTCGATATCAATCCGATCAAAGTGAGGGCAAATTCGCTTTTCCGAGTTGGCCTTTGTCGCATCCGCTCAAACGTTTAGCCGGATCGACACGATTTCTCCGAGCCTGTGATCTGGTCAGCGATATTGGAAAGCAGTACAATACGCGGCTTGCCAAGCTGATTGACTGATTAAAAACCATACAGCTTGAAAGGGTAATGTCGTCCATAAGATTAACAATGAGCGTGAAGTTACATGGCTAAGAAACTGCTGATCAAAACCTGGGGTTGCCAAATGAATGAGTATGACTCATCCAAAATGGCAGATCTGCTCAATTCTGCCGGTGGCTATGAGCTGACCGAACAACCAGAAGACGCAGATGTTCTCCTTCTCAATACTTGCTCGATTCGAGAAAAGGCACAAGAAAAGGTATTCCATCAACTCGGGCGTTGGAAAACCCTCAAAGATAAAAACCCAGAGCTGGTGATCGGTGTCGGTGGCTGTGTGGCAACCCAAGAAGGCGATCATATTCGTGAGCGTGCGCCTTTTGTAGATGTGATTTTTGGCCCACAGACCTTGCACCGTCTGCCAGAGATGATCAAGCAGTCACGCTCGGATCATGCGCCAGTGATGGACATTACGTTCCCAGAGATCGAAAAATTCGATCGTCTGCCAGAGCCCCGCGCAGAAGGACCAACCGCCTTCGTCTCGATCATGGAAGGCTGTTCAAAATACTGTACGTTCTGCGTAGTCCCTTACACCCGTGGCGAAGAAGTCAGCCGCCCGCTGGATGACGTATTGTTCGAAATTGCACAGCTGGCAGAACAAGGTGTGCGTGAAGTTAACCTGTTGGGACAAAACGTGAACGCCTACCGTGGCGACACCCATGACGGTGATGTATGCACGTTTGCGGAGCTGCTGCGTTATGTCGCGGCCATTGATGGTATTGACCGTATCCGTTACACCACCAGCCATCCGGTTGAATTTACCGATGATATTATTGAGGTGTATCGTGATACCCCTGAGGTTGCAAGCTTCTTGCACCTGCCGGTACAAAGCGGCTCAGATCGGATTTTGACCATGATGAAACGCCCGCACACGGCGATTGAGTACAAATCAAAAATCCGTAAGTTGCGTCAGGCGCGTCCTGATATCACTATCAGTTCTGACTTTATCGTCGGCTTTCCTGGCGAAACCGAGCAAGATTTTGAAGCGACCATGAAATTGATTAAAGATGTCGATTTCGATATGAGCTTTAGCTTTGTTTACTCATCTCGTCCAGGCACACCAGCTGCCGATATGCCTGACGATACGCCAGAGCAAGTGAAAAAAGAGCGCTTGTACCGCTTGCAACAACAAGTGAATAGCCAAGCCATGCGCTACTCGCGCATGATGCTAGATACCGAACAACGTATCTTGGTTGAAGGCCCATCACGCAAAAACCTGATGGAGTTGCGTGGTCGTACCGAGAACAACCGAGTGGTCAACTTTGAAGGCTCTGTCGATTTGATTGGCCAATTTGTTGACGTCAAAATAACTGAAGTGATGCCAAACTCGCTGCGCGGCGAGCTGGTTCGTACCGAAAAAGATATGGACTTGCGGGTCGCCGTCTCGCCAACCGAAATCATGGCGAAGACGCGCAATGAAAACGAGCTTGGTGTTGGTGTTTTCACGCCATAACGCGTTCATCAATTCAACGGCGCCGGATAGCCGGCGCCGAAAGCGAGGATAATCTTGTCTAAAATCATCTCTCTTGACCTGAACCTAGAACCTGCCGACAACACCCGTCTTGCCAACTTATGTGGCCCGTTTGACGATAATATCAAACAGCTTGAGCGCCGCTTGGGGGTGGAAATTAGTCACCGCCATAATGCATTTACTGTGATGGGTAAGCCCCATACAGCCAATGCCGCGGTTGATATTTTAAAACGCTTATACGTTGACACCGCCCCGGTGCGAGGCAGCTCTCCAGACATTGAGCCAGAAGCGATTCATTTGGCGATCAAAGAGTCGGGGGTGTTGGAGCAAAACACCGAGTCGAGCATTCCTTACGGTAAAGAAATCAACATTAAGACCAAAAAAGGGGTGATAAAACCGCGCACGCCCAACCAAGCGCAGTACATCGCCAATATGGTCAATCATGATATCACCTTTGGTATTGGCCCAGCGGGGACGGGTAAAACCTATCTTGCTGTCGCCGCCGCGGTGGATGCACTTGAGCGTCAAGAGATCCGTCGTATCTTGCTCACGCGCCCGGCTGTTGAAGCCGGCGAAAAGCTGGGCTTTTTGCCCGGTGATTTAAGCCAAAAGGTCGACCCCTATTTACGTCCACTTTACGATGCACTGTTTGAAATGCTCGGCTTTGAGCGGGTCGAGAAACTGATCGATCGTAACGTGATCGAGGTGGCACCTCTGGCTTATATGCGTGGCCGAACCTTGAACGATGCCTTTATTATCTTGGATGAGAGCCAGAACACCACGGTCGAGCAGATGAAAATGTTCTTGACGCGGATTGGCTTTAATTCACGGGCCGTGATCACCGGTGACGTGACCCAGGTCGACTTACCGAGAAATGCACGCTCAGGCCTGCGCCATGCGATTGAGGTGCTCGCCGACGTTAACGAAATTAGCTTCCACTTTTTCCAAGCGGATGATGTCGTCCGCCACCATGTGGTGACGCGTATCGTCCAAGCCTATGATAAGTGGGAAGCGGAAGACGCCAAAGCGCGAAAAGAAGCAGAGGCTCGTCGTCGAGAAGCACGTGAAGCCCAGCAAGTTGCAGCGCAACCTGCCGTGCCAGGCTCACAGGAGCCGTCATGAGCTACTATGTCGATGTCCAAATTGCCTGTGAGAACGAACAAGGCTTGCCCAGTGACGATCAGCTCCAAGCTTGGTTTGAGCAGGCAGTGCGTGCCGCTCGCCCTCAAGCGGAAGTGACGATTCGTATTGTCGACGAAGGTGAGAGCCAAAGCCTAAATCGCGACTATCGCGGCAAAGATAAGCCTACAAACGTGTTATCTTTTCCGTTTGATGCCCCTCCTGGGGTGGAAATTGATTTGCTTGGTGATCTCATCGTGTGCCGTCAAGTTGTTGAACAAGAAGCCCAACAACAAGGCAAAGCACTGATGGATCATTGGGCACATATGGTTGTTCATGGTAGCTTACACTTACTGGGTTACGACCATATTGAGGATGATGAAGCCGAGCAAATGGAGGCATTGGAGCGAGAGCTTCTCGCCGCCATGGGGGTCAGTGACCCTTATGCTAACGACTTCATCGAGCGTTAACTAACTGAATGAAACTGAATGAACGACGATAATTCGCAAAACTCAGACGGTCCGAGTAGGAAGACCTTCTTCGAGCGGCTGGGTCAGTTTTTCCAAGCTGATCCAAAAGACAGACAAGAGCTGGTGGACGTGTTCCGAGACTCAGAGCAAAACGCCCTGATCGATCACGACACACGGGACATGCTGGAAGGTGTGATGCAAATCTCTGACATGCGTGTGAGAGATATCATGATACCCCGCTCGCAGATGGTAATCGTTGAACGATCGCAGTCATTGGAAGCGATCATTAATATTATTATTGATGCCCAACACTCTCGTTATCCTGTGATCAGTGATGACAAAGACCATGTTGAGGGCATTTTGCTTGCGAAAGATTTGTTGCGCTACCTGCGCCCAGATGCCGAAGACTTTGACATCGAAAAAGTGTTACGCCCTGTTGTGGTGGTACCTGAGAGTAAACGGGTTGACCGTCTACTCAAAGAGTTCCAAGAAGAGCGCTACCACATGGCGATTGTCATTGACGAGTTCGGGGGCGTGTCAGGGGTAGTGACCATTGAAGATATCTTAGAAGAGATCGTCGGTGAAATCGAAGACGAGTACGACGACGAAGAGGAGCAGGAAATCCGCCAGCTCAGCCGTCATACGTTCTCGGTCAAAGCCCTGACGACCTTGGAAGACTTTAATGAACACTTTGGCGCTCAGTTCCAAGACGATGTGGTCGATACCATCGGTGGTCTGGTAATGACCAGCTTTGGCCATCTCCCTGATCGCGGTGAAGAAGTCGATATTGGTGATTATCACTTTAAAGTGACGGCCGCCGATAGTCGTCGTATCATTCAGCTACAAGTCACCGTCCCAGACAGTAGCGAAACAAACAGTGAAAACGCCTAACCGTTTACGCCAAAGCGGGCAGTCATTACTGGCTGCCGCTTTTGGTGCCAGCGCCACCCTCGCCTTTTCTCCCTTCTCGTACTGGCCATTGATGCTGGTTGCCTTGTGGGGCTTATTCACCCTGCTACAAAACGCCTCGCCCAAGCGCAGTGCGTGGTTGGGATTTTGCTGGGGGCTGGGCCAATTTACTACCGGCGTTAGCTGGGTTTACGTGAGCATTGACCATTTTGGTGGCATGCCGGCCATTGCTGGCTTGTCATTAATGGGCCTGCTGATTGCCTATCTCTCCCTCTATCCGGTATTGTTCGGCGCATTGGTCAACAAACTGCCCAGTCGCCAGCCGGGTATTAAGTGGTTAATCCTCGCACCCGCCTTATGGCTTGTGATTGATTGGCTTAGAGGCTGGGTATTTACCGGCTTTCCTTGGCTTTGGCCTGGCTACAGCCAAATCGACAGTCCACTGGCTGGCATTGCCCCTGTGCTCGGCGTGCAGGGGATCACGCTTGTCTTGGCTATACTGGCTGGCCTACTCGCGCTCATCACACCTCGCTGGGGCCAGTGGCAAGGACAAGCACGCTATGGTGCCGTCGCCGCCGGGTTAGGGCTTATCGCGGTTAGCTATGGCCTCGGTACGATTCAATGGGTCACAAAAACCGACCAACAGCAGCAGATTTCGTTAATTCAAGGCAATGTGCCGCAAGCGCTGAAATGGCGTCCCGATCAGCGCTGGCCAACGCTGATGAAGTACCTAGATTTAACCCGCCAGCATTGGGACAGTGATGTCATTATTTGGCCAGAAGCCGCCGTCCCGGCCCTGGAGCGCGAACTGCCCCGCTTTTTCTCTCAGCTTGATCAAGCCGCCAAGCATAACCAAACCACGGTGATCACAGGCGCGCTCGACCAAAATGAACAGGGCGCGTATTTTAACAATGTACTGGCACTGGGTGCAGGGACACCCGAGTATCGCTATCCGGCCCCCACCCAGTACAGCAAACATCATTTACTACCGTTTGGCGAGTTTGTGCCATTTGAGGCATTATTACGCCCGCTCGCCCCGCTGTTTAACCTGCCGATGTCGTCATTTTCACCGGGCGAGCCGGTTCAACCTGCCCTGCCCGCCAACGGCTGGGACTATATCACCGCGCTTTGCTATGAAATTGCCTTTCCCGCGCAGATCCGCGACAACTTGAATGCCGACAGTGACGCCATCATTACACTGTCGAATGACGCATGGTTTGGTCGCTCGATTGGCCCTTGGCAACACCTTGAAATTGCACGCATGCGCGCACTCGAGTTTGGCTTGCCAGTGATACGCGCGACCAATAACGGTGTGACAGCCTTGATGGACGAGCACGGCCAGATTCAAACTACCCTGCCGCAATTTGAAACCCAGGTGCTCACCACGCAAGTCACCCGCACCCGAGGGGAAACGCCTTACCGCCAATGGGGCAATGCTCCGCTATGGCTTTGGATACTGATAAGCGGGTGTATCGGTTTCATTGCGTGGCGTCGCGATCCCAGCCGGCAAGCGAAAATATCGACAAACCTCTGACATTATCCGCGAGAAACTGACGTAATCTGATTGCGCTTTTGGTCATTTTCATTGACGCCATAAGGAGATCAAACATGTTACGTCTTTCTCATCGCTGGTTAGCGTTGGTCATTGTCGCATTGACGGCATTAACCGGTTGTGCGGCTAGCTCGCAGCAAGATCAGGTTCGTCAAGCCAACCTCGCGCGCGAACAATTTAAGCAGTACCCACAAACACAACCCTTTTTTGATAACGCCTACGGCTATGCCGTCTTCCCTTCTGTCGGCAAAGGGGGTTTTTGGGTAGGCGGTGCCTATGGTAAGGGCGTCGTTTATCGTCAAGGCTCCCCAGTGAGTGCCGCGGAGCTCAAACAGGTATCGGTCGGGCTGACCTTTGGTGGTCAAGCGTTCAGTGAAATTGTTTTCTTTAAAGACAAAACAGCGTATGACCGCTTTATGCAAGGACAAGTGGAGCTAGGCGCGCAAGCGTCTGCCACCGCATTGACCGAGGGGGCATCGGCGCAAACAGGTACCTCTGGCACCTCAGCCTCCGCCAGTAACCGTCAGTCGAAAGCTTATTACGTCAATGGCCTGACTGTCTTTACCCATGCAAAGGGAGGACTGATGGTAGAAGCTGCCCTCGCCGGTCAACAATTTAGTCCTGCCAACTGGTAGTCATTGACGCGTACAGAGCGTAAACGCCTCATCTGCCCATCAAAAAGGCTAGCCGTGTTGGCTAGCCTTTTTTAAATTGGGTTGTCACTGCACCGTTACGGCTGCCAAACAAACCACAGGCGCTTTTCCGCCGACGGTTGTGGGTCGGGAACAAGCGTTTGTGTGCTATCGCTCTCCCCCTGTTCGCCCGCCTTCTCACCTTGCTCCAGCTCAACAGCCGGCTGTGTGGTATGTTGCGCATCGCTGGCAGTTGGCGATGTGTTCGCCGTATAAGCCTCTTGCTCCTGAGAAGTCATTAAACGCACTTCTCGGTTGGCGGTTAGCTCTTTAATCAGTGCTTGCTGTGACGCGGCCAACTGCGCATCAAATACCAGGGTGTCATCATTAAGCTTGCGTAAATGTACACCTTGTACCGCATTTAAGTTTGCCAGTGTTTTCTCGAGTGCGACATAATCATTGCCGTTATTAATACCACCGACCGCGATCACGACAGACGCACTGTCATCGTTTTGATCGAGGATCACACCGGTTTGCTGCGCGTAATAATCAGCAAGTGAGTGAATCATTGCGGCTGCGTCACGCGCCTGACCACGGGTTTGATTGGTTTGCATTTGGTTTGCTTCAGGGAAAAGCCGCCAACGAATGCCTTGGTCAGTCAGTTTGGCAATCACGATACCGTCTGGCTGGTAACGCTCACTGGCCTCTTCAACGGGCTGAATAAACCCGCCCCACAAATCACTGCTCGAAATCGCCATCAGATCATCAAAATCGCCCACAGGGATCAGAACAGGCAACCCGCGCAATGCCGCCGCTTGGCGCAGCTTATCAATCACGGGACGCTCACTTTGCTCCCAAATAATTTGTCGCTCAAGGCCGCGGTCATCCACCAGCCACACCAGTACCGACGGGCGTGGGCTTCCCCACAAAGGTAGCCCCGCTTGACGCAATATTTCCCGTACTTGTTGACTGTCAAACCCAACTTCTAACGTACGCGTCGGTGCCCCACCTGCCGTATCACTCTCGCCGTACCCAAGCTGGGTAATCAAGCTATCTACCTCTTGTAGCGCTTGTTTAACTGCCGGATTGTCGGACAGATTCCGCTGACCGGATACCTTGGTCAGTACCGCGCTTAACCCTTGTTTTTTGGCTGCTTGTTGCGAGGTTTGCGCGCCATTCTCGAGCGGAATGCTGGCGTGATAAAGATCGTTTGCCAGCGCACTGGGCAACCATAGACAGGCAATTAAGGCCAACACAAATCGATTCATAGTCTTTCCACATGGATAAATGGGCGTGGAGCGATCATAAGCTGACAGCTCTAGGTTCAGCAATCCTCATTTGTAAAAAAGATAGGGCAAACGCGATAAAGTGATAGTCGTCGCTGCAAAAAGGCGTATTTCACAATTACCCCTTGCCAATGAAATCCGTTACATCATTTATTTGCTACCGGTCTCACATTTAAAAACATGACAGGAATCACAGAAACGCTTTGTGCTAGCATTGCGCGATTTTTTTTGGAGGTGAGATCATGATGCAAGTTTTACAAGGGGCACAAATGCTGTTCGTCGCATTTGGAGCCTTGGTGTTGGTGCCGCTGTTAACCGGGCTTGACCCCAACGTCGCCCTCTTCGGGGCCGGGATAGGTACGCTAATCTTTCAAGTTATTACCCGCCGCTCTGTTCCTATTTTTCTCGCCTCTTCGTTTGCCTTCATTGCCCCCATTCTATACGGCGTTAACAATTTCGGTATTCCTGCCACCATGGGTGGACTGATGGCCGCCGGGGTTATCTACCTCATTATGGGAGGCATTATTCGCCTCAAAGGCGTCGACATTATTCACAAGCTACTTCCACCCGTGGTGGTTGGCCCTGTGATTATGGTGATTGGGCTTGGTTTGGCCCCCACCGCCGTCAATATGGCGCTAGGTAAAAGTGGCGACGGCAGTGAGCAACTCATCGCCGGTGATATCGCTATCTGGATTTCCCTGCTTTCATTACTGACCACCATCGCGGTCAGCGTCTTCGCCAAAGGCTTTTTCAAGCTGGTTCCGATTATGGCTGGCATTGCAATTGGCTATGTGGCGAGCCTAGTGATGGGGATTGTCGACTTTACTCAGGTGACAAATGCCAGCTGGTTGATGATGCCCGCCTTTACCTTGCCAGAATTTAACATTAACGCCATTTTATTTATGATCCCCGTGGCGATAGCGCCCGCGGTGGAGCATGTGGGCGATATGCTGGCCATTTCCAACGTCACTCGCAAAGACTACCTTAAAAAGCCCGGCCTTCATCGCACCATGGCAGGTGACGGCGCGGCCACTATCGCCGCATCAATGTTTGGAGCCCCGCCCAATACCACCTACAGTGAGGTCACCGGGGCGGTGATGCTTACCAAAGCATTTAATCCTAAGATTATGACCTACGCGGCGATCACTGCCATCGTGCTCGCCTTTGTGGGTAAACTGGGGGCACTGCTATTAACCATTCCTTTGCCGGTGATGGGCGGTATCATGATCCTACTGTTTGGTTCTATCGCCACCGTGGGCCTCAATACCTTGATTCGCAATCAAGTTGATCTCCACGACTCGCGCAACCTAGCGATTGTCGGCGTCACCTTGGTCTTTGGGATTGGCGGGATGGCCTTCGGCATTGGTGATTTCAGCTTACAAGGCATCAGCTTGTGTGGTTTAGTGGCCATCGTGCTCAATCTTGTCCTACCGCGAAAAATGGGCGAGAACCACATTGTTGATAGTGCGCAGATGGAAGAAGAGTCACATTAAGACAGGCGATGACAAACTAAAAAAGGGCGCCGCAGCGCCCTTTTTTGATTGTGCCGCGGTGTCGCAACTTTTTAGCTTTGTGCGGCTCGAGCTTCAACCACTTTGATAGCTTGATCGATACGCGCCACCACACGGTCTTTACCAATCAGGTGCATCACCGCATCCACCGACGGAGATTGACCGCCGCCTGTAACCGCAACACGCAATGGCATCCCGACTTTGCCCATGCCCACGTCTAGCTCTGCACAGGTATCCGCAATCACCGCTTTCAGAGCATCAACCGTCCACTCGTCCAGCGCTTCAATCTTGCCTTTTGCCACTTGCAGTGGTTCAAGCGCCACTGGGCGAAGGTGTTTCTTGGCGGCGGTTGCCTCAATCTCATCAAAGTCTTGATAGAAATAACGGCTTTGCTCGGCCAGCTCAACCAGGGTGTCACAACGCTCACCCACCAGCTGGATAACCTGGGTCAAAGCAGGTCCTGTCGAGGCATCAATGCCTTGCTGATCCAGGTGCCATTGCAAGTGTGACGCGACCTCAGCTGGATCACCGTTTTTGATGTAATGGTTGTTCAGCCAACGCAACTTCTCCGTATTGAAGGCAGAGGCTGATTTACTGATCGCCTCTAGGGAGAAGAAATCAATCATTTCTTCCATCGAGAAGATTTCTTGGTCGCCGTGAGACCAGCCCAAGCGCACTAAGTAGTTACGCAGTGCTTGTGGCAAGAAACCTTGATCGCGATATTGCATCACACTCACCGCACCATGACGCTTAGACAGCTTGGCACCATCGTCGCCAAGGATCATCGAGCAGTGAGCAAACTCAGGCACAGGCGCGCCCAAGGCTTCATAAATATTGATTTGACGCGGGGTGTTGTTAATGTGGTCTTCCCCACGCACAACTTGGGTGATCCCCATATCCCAATCATCAACCACCACACAGAAGTTGTAGGTTGGGCTACCGTCAGTGCGGCGGATGATCAAATCATCCAGTTCGCTGTTGGCGATTTCAATCCGACCGCGGATCTTATCGTCAAACACCACCTTGCCCTCTTTGGGGTTACGGAAACGAATGACGTGTGGGTCGTCAGCGTTTGCTTGGCTGTTGGCCGCAATCACCTTGGGGTGATTGGCATCATAACGTGCTTTTAGGCCATTCGCTTTCTGCTCTTCGCGAATCTCCTCTAGCAGCTCTTTGGGGGCATAACACTTGTAGGCTTTGTCTTCTGCCAACAGCTGATCGACTAGCGCGTTGTAGCGGTCAAAGCGTTTCGTTTGGTAGTACGGCCCTTCATCCCAATTAAGGCCCAGCCATTCCATGCCTTCTAAAATGGCATCAATCGCTTCTTGGGTTGAACGTTCAATATCTGTATCTTCAATACGCAATACAAATTGTCCACCTTGGCTGCGTGCTGCAAGCCAAGAATAAAGTGCTGTACGCGCGCCACCAACATGCAAAAAGCCGGTTGGGCTGGGGGCAAAGCGGGTTTTAATCGTCATTAGGATCCCTATCCCAGTGCTGAGAATAATATGTAACGGTTAGTTTACCAGTACAGGTAAATTCCACAATCAGGCCATGCCCAGACACGGTACATGGCCATGTAAACTATTGCGCCTGTGCGCGGTTATTCGCTTACACGGCGAAGCGCACAGCGTGATGGGTACAAGCTACTGATTGAGCATGGCAATCATCTGATCTTCATCGAGCACAGTAACGCCCAAATCTTGCGCTTTGGTCAGTTTGGAGCCTGCCGCCTCTCCCGCCACTAACATGTCGGTTTTTGCCGAGACACTGCCGGTTACTTTTGCGCCCAACGCCTGTAGCGCCGCTTTGGCATCACTGCGAGACATTTGCGATAAGGTGCCAGTCAGGACAATGGTTTTACCGGCTAACGGTTGCGCATCTGGCTCAGAAGGCGCACTGATTTCCGGCCAGTGGATCCCAGTATCCAGCAAGGCTTCTAGCACACTCTGGTTGTGCGGCTCGGCAAAGAAGCGGACGATGTGACCCGCGACGATCGCACCGACATCCGGCACGTTAATGAGTGCGTCTTCATCGGCCGCGCGCAACGCCTCAAGGGTGTGAAAATGCAAAGCGAGATTTTGCGCGGTTGCCTCGCCTACCTCACGAATCCCCAAGGCATAAATAAAGCGTGGCAAGGTGGTGGCTTTGGCTTTTTCCAATGCATCAACCAAGTTTTGGGCTGACTTTGGCCCCATTCTGTCTAGCAGCGTCACCCGACCTGGCGTCAAGGTAAAGAGATCGGCCGGGGTTTCTATCAGCTCTTTTTCGATTAGCTGCTCGACGATTTTATCGCCCAAGCCGTCAATATCCATTGCCTTACGTGACGCAAAGTGTTTGATCGCTTCTTTGCGCTGCGCCAGACAAATCAAACCACCGGTGCACCGTGCCACTGCTTCTCCCTCGATGCGAGTGACCGCTGAATCACAAACGGGGCACGCATCGGGAAACACAATTGGTTTCGCCTGCTCAGGGCGTCGGCTTTCCACCACACCCACCACTTGCGGGATCACATCACCGGCACGGCGGATCACCACGGTGTCACCAATATGAACGCCTAACCGTTCGATTTCATCACCGTTGTGCAAGGTGGCATTACTGACCGTCACGCCGCCTACAAATACAGGCTCAAGCTTGGCAACGGGCGTAATCGCCCCGGTACGGCCCACTTGGAATTCCACATCGTTAAGGGTGGTGATTTCTTCTTGCGCCGGGAATTTGTAAGCAATGGCCCAACGCGGTGCCCGCGCCACAAAACCTAATCGTTCTTGGCTGGCAATGCTATCAACCTTGATCACCACCCCATCAATTTCGTAGGGCAGCGCATCACGACGCGCCATAATGTCTTGGTAATAGGCTTTCACGCCGTCTAGCCCTTCCACCCGTTTCACTTCCGGGCTGAGCGCTAGGCCCCATTTTTTCAGCTTTTGTAAGCGCTCACTTTGCCCTTGGCCAAACGGGGTCGACATGACACCCACCGCATAGGCATAGAAACTCAATGGTCGGTTGGCGGCAATTTTGGGGTCAAGTTGACGCAGGCTGCCTGCCGCCGCATTGCGCGGATTGGCAAAGGTTTTATCGCCTCGTTTCAATGCCGCTTCGTTGAGTGCTTCAAAGCCCGCTTTCGGCATGAAGACTTCACCGCGCACTTCGAGCCGCGTTGGCCAATCCCCTTTTTGTAGCGTGAGGGGAACATTGCGAATGGTTTTGACGTTGTGGGTGATGTTCTCGCCGGTAGTGCCATCTCCCCGCGTCGCCGCTTGCACCAGCTCACCGTTTTCATAAATCAGGCTCACCGCTAAGCCATCGAGCTTGGGTTCACAGGTGTAGGTCACCGCTTGCTCAGCGTCTAGCGATAGGCGCTCTTTCAAACGACGTTCAAACGCATCCAAATCAGCGGGTTCAAAGGCATTATCAAGTGACAGCATCGCCAGCTCGTGAGTCACGGTTTCAAATGCACTCAGGGGCGCGCCCCCTACCCGTTGGCTTGGCGAGTCACTGGTTACCCATTCGGGATGCTCGGCCTCGATGGCCAATAGGGTTTGCATCAGGCGGTCGTATTCAGCGTCGGGCAGCTCTGGGCTGTCTTCTACATAGTAGCGATAGGCATGATAGTTGAGCTGATGCTTTAAATCATCGAGTTGTTGTTTGGTGTAAGCCATGTTTGATTCGTCGTCTGAGCAGAGTCGGTTGCGGGCAAGTATATCTATAAATCACATACAGCGGGAGCCATGTCCCGCTGTATGCTTAAACCGTGGTCGCGTTAGCGCAGGCTATTTGGCCATGAAGGCTTTGACGCGCTCGCGATATTCATCCAATCGTGATGGCGTCATCATCGTGCGTGAGTCATCCAGCACTAATCCACCTAACTCATCCGCGATTTGCTGGGCCGTTTGCAGCATAAGCTTAAAATTTTGCTCTGGCTCACCGTAACACGGCAGCGTCATAAAAAAGCTAATGCCAGGCGTTTCAAAGCTTTCGCTATGACTGACATCGAACGTACCGGGTTTGACCATATTGGCCACACTGAACAAGACTTTTCCGCTCCCCGATAGATCAGAGTGACGGTGATAAATGCCCATATCACCAAAACGGAGGCCATATTGCTCAAGGGTCGGGATCAGCTCAAGACCACTGAACACGTCGCTATTGTTCGCATGCACATGCAACACAAGTACTTCGGTCTCATCCGCGGGTTCATCTGCCTTTGGTGGTTCATCACTGGGTTGCGGTTCGCCCTGTTCAGCCGTCTCTGTATCACCTTGATGCACGCTTGGCGCAGGGTCTGATGGCTCATCATCGGCCACCGTAGCGTGTGCCTGCGGCGCCTCTGGTTCTTCGTGAGCTTGACCGGTTACGTGCGGAGTGGCGGCTGAAAGCGACGGCTCATCATCAGTCGCAGACATTGAAGGATACAGGGTCTGTTCAGATTCAGACACGGTGCCAGTTTGCCCTGCGAACAAGGGATCCACATCAGGTTTATCACCAAAGTTCATCGCGGGCTCTTGGCGCGCAGGCTTATCGCTCTCGCTTTTAGCGCGACTGACAACTCTGACGGCACCAATACCATCTTGGTCAAACTTTTGTTCGTCACTGTCGTCATCCAGTTTTCCCAACGGCTTTTCACCAAACTTGGTCGTCTTTTCTTTCTTGTTTGTCCAGAGGCCATGCAAAAGCAAAGCTGCGATTGCTAGTGCTCCCAACACAATCAGTACAAGGCGCAATTCCTGCATCATCGATTCTCAAATCTATCTATGTTCAGCGTTTTGATTCGCTTATGTCACAACGCCAACCAGTTTGCAAAGGTTTGTGTGATCATAAGCGGGGCCCGTTGGCTGACGCAATGCGTTAATGGTCAACTTAGTTAACTGTATCAAAAGTTGGGGAGAATTTAACGAATCAAGACACACAAATCGTTAAACTTTCCCATTATTGGGTCGTTGTCATCGCAAGGATTCCCCCCGTAATATAGCGCACAACGTTATTTTTGTATCGACCGCATGCATGCGGATTGTTGTGACCTACATTGTTCTCAAGGAGATATCATGGCGAATAATGCTCGCCCTCGTCCCCAAAGTGGTGCTGGCTACCTGTTCCAAGGCTTTTCTCTGATGATGGCCCCCGGCTTACGCCGGTTTGTGATCATTCCTATTTTGATCAATGTGTTGCTGCTTGGCGGCGCGTTCATCTATTTGCTTTCACAAGTTGGTGACTGGATCGATCATTGGATGGCCAGCTTACCTGAGTGGTTGTCCTGGCTCTCTTTTTTGATTTGGCCTTTGGTGGTGGTTGCTATCTTGGTCGTGTTCTCCTATGTGTTCAGCACATTGGCCAACTGGATAGCGGCGCCGTTCAATGGTCTATTGGCCGAACACGTGGAGGCAAAGCTGTCGGGAACGCGTGCGCCTGATGATGGCTTGGCTGGCATCCTTAAAGATATCCCGCGGGTGATGAAACGAGAATGGCAAAAGCTCGCTTACTACATCCCCAGAGCAATAGGTTTTTTGTTACTGCTGTGGATACCAGCGGTCGGACAAACTGTGGGGCCAGTGATCTGGTTTTTGTTTAGCGCGTGGATGATGGCGATTCAATACTGTGATTACCCGTTTGACAATCACAAGGTGTCGTTTCCCGCCATGCGCCAGACCTTAAATCAACAGCGGGGCGCATCGCTTGGCTTTGGCGCCGTGGTGATGCTATTTACCATGACCCCTTTTCTCAATCTACTGGTGATGCCTGCGGCCGTATGCGGCGCGACTGCCATGTGGGTGGATAAGCACAAAGCGTCATTGGGACGCAATTAGTCTGTGATCGTCTACGCGAACGCTCACATCATCGGTGTGGGCTTTTTTCGGTTAACCAATCAGTTATTGGTTAATGTCACAATAAGATATAACCAACCGATCCTTTCAAAACCAAGCAGCAGAGATATGCTTGGAGTGTGATTAAAATCGGTGTCATGAAGGAACGATACAATGGGCAAGATTTACGAAGACAATACACAAACCATCGGAAACACACCGCTAGTTCGCCTAAACCGCGTGGCAAAGCCAAACGTGTTAGCCAAAGTTGAAGCACGCAACCCAAGCTTCAGCGTCAAGTGCCGTATCGGCGCCAATATGATCTGGGATGCAGAGAAAAAAGGCACCCTCAAACCCGGTATCGAATTGATTGAGCCAACCAGTGGTAACACGGGGATCGCACTCGCCTATGTCGCGGCGGCACGTGGTTATAAGCTGACCCTTACCATGCCGGAGTCAATGAGCCTTGAGCGCCGTAAACTGCTTAAAGCCATGGGCGCCAAGCTGGTGCTCACCGAAGCGCCAAAAGGCATGAAAGGGGCGATTGCCAAAGCCGAAGAAATCATGGCAGCAGAGCCAGGCAAATACCTGATGCTGCAACAGTTTGATAACCCCGCCAACCCTGAGATCCATGAAAAAACCACAGGGCCTGAAATCTGGGAAGACACCGACGGTGAAATCGATGTATTTGTTGCCGGTGTTGGCACAGGTGGCACCCTAACCGGTGTTAGCCGCTACATCAAAAACACCAAAGGCAAAGCCATCACCACGGTCGCGGTCGAACCTGCTGAATCACCAGTGATTGCACAAACGATCGCGGGCCAAGACGTGCAGCCTGCCCCTCACAAAATTCAAGGTATTGGCGCGGGCTTTGTGCCAAAAAACTTGGATGTCAGGCTTGTTGACCAGGTGGTCTCTGTCAGCTCAGACGAAGCCATTGCGATGGCTCGCCGTTTGATGGAAGAAGAAGGCATCTTGGGCGGGATTTCTTCAGGTGCAGCCGTGGTTGCGGCAAACAAAATTGCCGAGCTTCCCGAGTTCGCAAATAAGAAGATCGTCACAATTTTGCCAAGTGCAGCAGAGCGTTATCTCAGCTCGCCACTGTTTGCTGGAATGTTCACCGAGCTGGAAACCGAGCAGTAACAGCAGGTTAGCCAACCAGCCTCCATAACCCCCTATTCGCAAAGGCCCAAATTGGGCCTTTTTTGTTTGATTTTTATATTAAGCTTTAGTAAAACACGTCTGCCTTTTTATTTTCCGCATCAAAATAAAAGCCCTCGCGCCTAATGAGTGGAAGGTCAAAAATGGCAAAAAGATGACACGAAATTGACATGGATTAAGCTATCGGGTCGATTTCTTGGTTAGGTTAGCGTCAACGGATAGCGAAGTCGCCCGTTAGCGGTTAAGCTAACCTTATATTTAATACATAGATTTAAAAAAATAGAGAAACGGGGTGAATCATGTATCAGAAGCAAGTTGAGATTACTGCAGAAAACGGCCTACACACTCGTCCAGCGGCGCAGTTCGTCAAAGAAGCGAAAAGCTACGACGCTGACATCACTGTTGAATCTAACGGTAAGAGCGCGAGCGCAAAAAGCCTATTTAAACTTCAAACCCTTGGCTTGACCAAAGGCACTAAGGTGACTATCTCTGCTGAAGGTGCGCAAGCACAACAGGCCGTTGATCACCTAGTAAAACTGATGGACGAGCTGGAGTAATCCGGCTCTTTTTCTATCGGTTTTAAGTTGGATAAACGTAAGGTAAAGCTATGATTTCAGGCATCCTGGCATCACCTGGTATTGCTTTTGGTAAAGCACTGCTGCTGCAAGAAGAAGACGTTGTCATCAATAAAGATAAGATTGCTGCGTCTCAAATCGACAAAGAAATTCAGCGCGTATTGGATGCTCGCGAACAGTCTAAGACGCAACTTGAAGCGATCAAAGACAAAGCAAGGGAGACCTTTGGCGAAGAGAAAGAAGCTATCTTCGAAGGTCACATCATGCTGCTTGAAGATGAAGAGCTCGAAGAAGAGATCGTCAGCTTCATTAAGTCAAACCTAGCAACCGCTGATCACGCAATCTACAGCGTTATCGAAGAACAAGCGGTGACGCTTGAGTCACTCGACGACGATTATCTGAAAGAGCGTGCCGCGGATATCCGTGATATCGGTTCACGCTTCGTCAAAAACGCACTTGGCATCAACATGGTGTCGTTGAGCGCTATCAACGAAGAAGTGATCCTGGTTGCAAACGATCTGACGCCTTCAGAAACAGCACAGGTTGACCTGAATTATGTGCTTGGTTTCATCACCGACATTGGTGGTCGCACTTCACACTCTTCAATCATGGCGCGCTCGCTTGAGCTACCAGCGATTGTAGGCACCAATGATGCAACCAGCAAAGTAAAAAACGGCGACATGCTGGTGCTTGATGCGATTAACAACCAAATCGTTATCAACCCATCAGACCAAGAGCTCAGCAAGTTCAAAGCGATTCGCGATCAACATATCGCCGAAAAAGCGGAACTGGCTAAGCTTAAAGATCTGCCAGCCATCACGCTGGACGGTCACCAAGTCGAAGTGTGCGGTAACGTAGGTACAGTCAAAGACTGTGACGGCGTGAACCGTAACGGCGGTGAAGGTGTCGGTCTTTATCGCACCGAATTCCTGTTTATGGATCGCGACTCGCTTCCTACCGAAGAAGAGCAATACCAAGCTTATAAAGCGGTAGCGAAAGCGATTGATGGTCACCCAGTGATCATCCGCACCATGGATATCGGCGGTGACAAAGATCTGCCTTATATGGACTTGCCGGAAGAAATGAACCCATTCTTGGGTTGGCGTGCAGTCCGTATTAGCCTCGATCGTCGCGAAATTCTCCGCGATCAGCTTCGTGCCATTCTTCGCGCATCGGCACACGGTAAAATCCGTGTGATGTTCCCGATGATTATTTCTGTGGAAGAAATCCGAGAGCTGAAAGAAGCGATCGAGACCTATAAAGCAGAATTGCGCCAAGAAGGTCACGACTTCGACGCTGATCTGGAAATCGGTGTGATGGTTGAGACGCCAGCCGCGGCTGCGATCGCTCACCACCTCGCAAAAGAAGTGGAATTCTTCAGCATTGGCACCAACGATTTGACCCAGTACACCTTGGCGGTCGATCGTGGTAACGAGCTGATTTCGCACCTGTATAACCCACTGTCTCCTGCTGTATTGACAGTTATCAAGCAAGTGATTGATGCCTCACATGCGGAAGGTAAATGGACGGGTATGTGCGGAGAGCTTGCAGGTGACGAGAAAGCAACGTTACTATTGATGGGAATGGGTTTGGATGAGTTTAGTATGAGTGCCATCTCTATCCCTCGCATCAAGAAGATTATCCGTAATGCCAACTTTGCTGATGTGAAAGCGATGGCCGACAAAGCACTCACTCTGCCAACTGCGGCAGAAATCGAGGCCTATGTCGAAAAATTTATTGCGGAAAAAACCGCTTGCTAATATACAATCAGCAAAGAATCACTGCTTAGGAGCAACACTATGGGTCTGTTCGACAAACTGAAGAAGTTGGTGTCTGAAGACAGCAACGACGCTAGTGCCATTGAAATTATCGCCCCATTGTCGGGTGAGATCGTCAACATCGAAGACGTGCCTGACGTTGTGTTTGCTGAGAAAATCGTCGGTGATGGTGTTGCGATTAAACCATCGGGCGACAAGATGGTTGCGCCAGTTAACGGCACAATCGGTAAGATTTTCGAAACCAACCACGCTTTTTCAATTGAGTCTGATGACGGCGTAGAGCTGTTCGTGCACTTTGGCATCGACACTGTCGAGCTAAAAGGCGAAGGCTTTAAGCGCATTGCGGAAGAAGGTCAAACGGTGAAAGCCGGTGATACCGTGATCGAATTTGATTTAGGCATGCTCGAAGAGAAAGCCAAATCAACGCTAACGCCGGTTGTTATCTCTAACATGGACGAAATCAAAGAGCTGACTAAGCTCTCTGGTGCCGTCACTGTGGGTGAAACATCTGTATTGCGCGTTACTAAGTAATTAGGTTTACTTAGTGAGGAAAAAACGCAGCCTCGTGCTGCGTTTTTTTATGCCCGGCGTTGCCCAGTCTATGTGAACTGATAAAAAAAGCGCTTTACGCGCTGGCTTCTCAGCCAATAAAGGCTCGCCCACACTAACCAAAGCCCGTGCAAGGCAAGCAACCAATCAAACCGTCCCCCCGTCATCGTGAGCGTATGCACCACTTGATAGGCTTCCCACGTCCACAATAGCCACACCCACCAATAACCTAAGTGCCAATGCTGTGTTAACCATTCAGGCGCCTTGTCGCAGCTCCCCACCAACAGTAATAGCCCAAGCGGCACCAGGCCAATCCCTAAACTGAGATAAAACGCAGCGGTGTCCGGATAAACCAGCGCAAGCAGCTCGCTGCCCTGCTCTCGGCTGACACCGGCCATCGCCAGTAGCCACCATGCGCGACTTAACAGTAGCAGGCACAGTACGGCGATCTGGGGGGCCTTGATATACCCTTTGTCGTCGAAATGATGAAACGTGTCCATAAGATTTTTGATTGAGAAGTCACGCATTTACCATGGCGACATGCGATAAAAACTGCAAGCGCAAAAGCAAAATTTGTTATCCTAGGGACGAGCCATTTATTTAGCGTTACATGGAGCCCTCATGGCCAAAACAAAAGCCAAAGCAACGATTTCGCCAGAGACGCAACAAGACGCCATGCGCGTTGCCAAAGCCACGCAAAAGCCTGGACAAACCAAGGCTCAGACGAAACTGATCGCTCAAGGGATTGAGAAAGGGATTGCGCAGTACAAAAAAGAACAAAAAGCAAAGGCGCGGGCGCAGGACAAAGCGCGCAAAAAACAGCAAAAACCGACACCGGCTGTCGACCAACTCAGCGAGCCTGCCTCTTCACCGCAGCCTACTGCACAAGATAAAGGGCACAGCCGTTTACCTTGGCTTTTACTCGTCGTAAGCTGGATAGGGTTTATTGGTTACACGCTCGTGGGGGCATAATGGGAAAAAATCTGCTCGGCCTCATTGTACTTTTTACACTGTTCGGCTGCTCGAAAGGAGGCCCCATGGCAAAACAACCGCCTGTCACTGCCTGTGGTGACAGCCCTAATTGTGTTTCAACAGAAGACACGCGCGCGACATTTCAGTTAGCGCCCTTACCGCTGGCTAACACCGATGTTGCCTTGGCGACCATTGTTGAGAAAGTTGCCTCAATGCCAGGTGCTCAAGTGGTTTCAGCCCAAGAAAACTACGCACACTTGCGCTTCACCACCCGGGTGCTGCGCTTTGTCGATGATGTTGAAGTCTCACTCAGTGATAACCAGCTCGCGCTTCGCTCTGCCTCTCGTATTGGCTATTACGACTTTGGCGCAAACCGTCGGCGTGCTGATGCCATTCGACGCACACTGGTCGAGGCGAAACTGGTCCGTCCCTTAGGCGATCACTAGTTGATATACGAGCGAATGTCTCGCTTTTTATCCTCGACCCAATCGCGACGAAACGGGCCCCAGTCTTTTAGCTGGTAATAACCATCGTTGTGGCGCTTGCCATCTTGGATAAATGTCATATCAATGCCTAGCCCTGACAAAGATTTGAGCACATCCTGGATAGTGCGACGCGGCCAGCCTGTTGCCTCAATCAAACGCGGAACATTTGGGCGCTCCATCTCTTCTACCAGTGCGGCGAGATACAAGCGCCGAGCGAATACCGGGTTGAGTTCCATACGAACCTCCAACAATTACGAATGATCCCATTATTCATGGCGCCTGCTAAGAGGTTTTGCGTTTGATCAAAACGCCATCAAATCGACGTGCTGCAGGCGCATTTACCCACGCATTTCACACGGTTTTGCGCCATCACATGGCGTACATCCCTGCCGCGCCAAGTATTGCGTTCATTAACCAGTGGTGTCACTCTTAAACCTTTGCCAACAATCACGATAAGACCATGACAACTGTATTTGGGATTAAAAACTGCGACACCCTAAAAAAAGCCCTAAAGTGGTTGGATAACCAAGGTATCGACTACCAATATCACGACTACCGGAAAGATGGCTTAGACGCACAAATGCTGCAAACTTTCGTTGCCGAACTGGGCTGGGAAGCGTTAATCAACAAACGTGGCACCACCTACCGCCAACTAAGCGATGAGCAAAAAGCCCATTTAGACCAAGCCAGCGCTATCGCAATCATGCTCGACAACCCAGCGATCATTAAACGCCCATTGCTCGTACACAAAGGTAGCTATTACCTCGGCTTTAAAGAGAACCAATACGCTGATATTTTCGCGTAATGTGATAGTCGATTCATTTTTGTTGTAAGGAAACCCCGATGACTGACTCTGCCACGCTGGCTTTAGCGAAAGATCTGATAAACCGAGAATCGGTCACGCCGGAAGATGCCGGCTGCCAAGATCAAATGATTGCGCGGTTAGAAGCCTTGGGCTTCACCATTGAGACCATGGTGTTTGAAGATACCACTAACCTTTGGGCCAGGCGGGGGACGGAAGGCCCTCTGTTTGCTTTTGCCGGCCACACTGACGTGGTTCCCTCAGGGCCGCGCGAACAATGGCATACACCGCCGTTTGAAGCGACAGTGATTGACGATCACCTCCATGGACGTGGCGCCGCGGATATGAAAGGCTCATTGGCCGCCATGGTTGTCGCGGTTGAGCGTTTTATTGCCCAGCACCCTGACCACTCTGGCTCTCTCGCGTTTTTAATCACCTCAGATGAAGAAGGCCCGTTTATTAACGGCACTACCCGCGTCGTCGATACCCTAATGTCGCGCGGCGAGAAGATCGATATGTGTATTGTTGGCGAACCGTCTAGCACACACCATGTCGGTGATGTGGTGAAAAACGGCCGTCGCGGATCCATCACCGGGGATCTCTACGTCAAAGGGACACAAGGCCATGTCGCCTATCCGCATCTTGCCAACAACCCAGTGCATCAGGCGATGCCAGCGCTCACCGAGCTTGCGCAAACACTCTGGGACAAAGGCAATGCGTTTTTCCCCCCCACAAGCTTCCAAATCCCCAATATCGAGGCTGGCACAGGCGCGGCCAATGTCATCCCAGGGGAATGCCATGCGCAGTTTAACTTCCGCTTCAGCACCGAGCTGGACAGTGAAACCATCAAAAAGCGGGTTTACTCTATTTTAGACGCCCATGGGCTCGACTATACCCTTGAGTGGACGCACAGTGGTGACCCTTTCTTAACCGATAAAGGTACGTTGCTGGACGCGGTGGTGGCGGCGGTGGAAGAGGTGAATCATCAAACACCGGAACTGCTGACCACTGGCGGCACCTCCGACGGACGTTTTATTGCGCAAATGGGTGCGCAAGTGATTGAGCTGGGCCCGGTGAATGCCACTATCCACAAGGTGAATGAATGTGTCAGTATCCCGGATTTAGAAAAGCTGACGGACATGTATCAAAAGGTGTTGGAGAAAGCACTCCCTTGACCCCAACGTCCGCACAGCTCACTGGCCAAGACGGCTCAGTGCTCGCACCGATCAACAACCAACCTAATGCACCATGCTTGCATCAGGCTGTACTGGCTGATTTTGCCGCCTTACAACAGGCGGCATCACAAGCGGGCTTTACCCTAATGGTCGCCAGCGGCTATCGCTCGTTTGCCCGTCAGTTGGCTATCTGGAATGGTAAATTTAATGGCGAAAAACCGGTGCTAGATGCCGACAGCCAGCCACTGGATATCACGCAACTGTCTGATGATGCGCGCGTCAAGGCAATATTGCGTTGGTCAGCTTTGCCTGGGGCAAGCCGCCATCATTGGGGAACAGATTTAGACGTGTATGACAAGCGTGCACTGGCTCCACATCAAAGGTTGGCGCTCACCCCACCGGAATATGATGATGGCCCTCAGGCCGCGTTTTCTCAGTGGCTTAAAACCCACGCCCCGCAATGGGGGTTCTTCCTTCCTTATGCCGAGGATAAGGGCGGTGTTGCGAGGGAGCCTTGGCATATCAGCCATATCGCCACCAGCGCCACCCTTTTGTCAGCATTTAGCCAAGACATGCTTGCCAACGCGATCGGCAATGCGCCTATTTGTGGTAAGCGTACTATTCTTGACCAATTGGATTGGATATATTCAACCTACGTCACCAATCTCTGCGAGGTGGAACAATGGAATGGCTAACCAACCCTTATGTCATTATTGCCATCGTGGTTGCCGTGGTGGTCAGTAATATCATGGCACTCAAGTACACCGCCAACGCAAAGTTTGGCCTTAAGTACAAAGATAAGCCGGATAAACAGTCGTCATCCAAAGAAAGCGATGCGGGGAATGATCAAGCGCAATCAGACGAGCATAAAGAGTAAATAGCGCCATATTGATGGCGCTATTTTTCGCGCGCAAAAAGCAAACGTTTGCTTTTTAAAACCAAAAATTACAAGGTAAGGCCGATACGCTTTGCCACCTCGATGTAAGCATCCACAACACCACCTAGGCCTTGACGGAAACGGTCTTTATCCAGTTTTTCTCGGGTATTGGCATCCCACAATCGGCAACCGTCAGGACTAAACTCGTCACCCAGAACAATATTACCTTGATGATCAACACCAAACTCAAGTTTATAATCGACCAACAACAGCTCTCCTTCCGCAAACAGCGCTTTGAGGACATCGTTCACCTTGTAGGTCAGTGATTTCATCGTCGCCAATTGCGCTTGCGTGGCGTAGCCCAAAGACTCACACAAGGATTCATTGACCATGGGATCGTGCAGCGCGTCGTTTTTTAAAAACAACTCAAAGGTGGGCGGCGTCAGTGCCGTCCCTTCCTCGACGCCAAGGCGACGGCAAAGTGAACCGGCTGCAATATTGCGCACCACACACTCTACAGGGATCATATCTAGCTTTTTCACCACACACTCGGTATCGGACAACAATTGGTCCATTTGGGTGGGGATGCCCGCCTGCTCAAGCTTTTGCATGATGAAGTGATTAAATTTGTTATTCACTTCGCCTTTTCGCTCAAGCTGCTCAACACGCTCGCCATCAAAAGCCGACGTGTCATTGCGAAAGTGCAGAACAAAGCGGTGCTCATCATCTGTGGCATAGACAGATTTTGCCTTACCGCGATACAACTCAGCACGTTTTTCCATTACCTATACTCTCCATTAGGCGCTAAAAGTAAGGGACGCTCACCGCGTCCCTATAAAATTACTCTGATGCTTGGTTCACTTGGGCAATGACCGCTTTGAGCGCTGGGCTCAGCGCTTCTAACGTCGCCTCATCGACAGGCTTACCATCGCTGTTGGTCACGTTAAGTGACGTGCGGTTGCCTAGATCGCCCAGCAACAAGGTATAGCTGTTGTCCGGGAACGAAATCGGATCAACACCAAGGGATTGCCAACGCTCATCATTTGGCGCGACGTGACGGGTTTTCACCGTGCCTTGCGACTGGTTACGACTTTCTACCGTGAACCCTAAAGGCTTGATGATAGCAGGCAGCTTTTCCCAAACCACATCATAAGGGGCGCGCGCGATGATGACCGGCAACCCACTGCGATCGGTACCAAAGCTAATCGGAATATCAGACTGGCGCTGCTCCGCCAAACGGCGCGCTTCGGCACGCAATGCCGCATCGTGACTCACCGTGATAAGGTTAGTCATCAGGGTGTTGTAGCGCTCACGCAACGCAGGGGTGAGCGGTTCATCGCTGGCTTTCGCACGCGAGTCAATCATATTCACCCCTAACGCAAAGCGGCGACCTTGCTCAAGGCGCGATAGACGGAAGCGTGCTTGATGGGCGCTGTCTTCTTTTTCCCAAGCAATCCAACCGGTTTCTACTTGGTCTGCCGTTTGCGACGACACTGGAATGGTCTGCTCGCTGACCAAACGCTCTACCGTTTGCCATACTTTATCGAGTTGCTTTTCATTGGCAACGGCAAGGGTGACGCCACGGCTATCACGTTGTATCCGTGCGCCCGGGATCAGGTCCAGCACTTGGCGCGGTGGACGAATATCAACGTTCTGACCGACTTCACCATTAAAATCTTGTGTCGGGATCTGATAATTGGTGGAAAAATACGGCGCTTGATCCGGCAAGGTTTGCCATGGCGACAACGGGGTTGTTTGCAAATAGTCAAAGTCATCTTTGGCTTGACGGCGCTGCTCGACGCCACCACTGCAGGCCACCACACTGGTGGCCATGATGGCACATAGGCCGAGCTTAAATACTGGTTTCATTGACACTCCAACGGCTTAAACAGCACCTGCGACACGCAGTGCCTCACGAACATCTGGACGCAAGTGCTCGCTTAACTCAGTTAATGGCAGACGAAGGTGCCCATCCGCAATCAAGCCCATCTCGCGGACTGCCCACTTCACAGGGATCGGATTGGCTTCGTCAAACAGGTGACGATGTAGGGGGATCAAGGTTTCGTTAATAGCATGCGCTTGCTCTGCTTCACCTGCGCGCGCCAGTTTGATCATTTTAGCCATTTGCGCAGCCGCCACATTATTGGTTACAGAGATAACGCCGTGTCCCCCGGCCAAGACAAAATCCAAGCCCGTTAAATCATCGCCACTGAATAAGAGGAAATCGTCGCCACAAAGTTCCCGATGAATCGCCACTCGGCTTACATCAGCGGTGGCATCTTTCAGACCAATGATGTTGTCGAATGCCGCCAGTCGCGCCACTGTCTCAGGCTGAATATCGACCGCGGTTCGCCCGGGAACATTATATAAAATCTGTGGCAGGTCGGTGGCTTCAGCAATGGCTTTGTAATGCTGGAACAAACCTTCCTGGGTCGGTTTATTATAATAAGGGGTCACGCTTAGGCAGGCGGCCACACCTGAGCCAGCAAACATTTTGCTGAAAGTGATTGCTTCATGGGTGGCATTGGCGCCAGTTCCCGCAATAACCGGAATACGCCCGTTAGCAAATTCCAAGGTTTTCAGCACAACTTTAATGTGCTCATCCACGGTTACTGTCGACGACTCACCCGTCGTGCCCACTGCGACAATCGCATCAGTGCCCGATTGGATATGAAACTCGACCAGTTTTTCCAGGCTAACGTAATCAACTTCGCCGTGTGCATCCATTGGTGTGACGAGCGCCACAATGCTTCCAGAAACCATGTTCGTCTCCCTTATTAGTGATGCTTGCAATGTTACTTTTGGCGCTGGGCAAACACAAGAATAACCCTGCGTCTAGGCATGTCTTAATCGACATTTTTTCATCGATAGGTAATGTGTCTTATCGTTATAATCGAGGAAGGGGTGAGTCTGCGTCAATGGGCAGTCAAATCCTGTCAAGTCAGTGATCCTATTATCAAAAACTTGCGTAATCGCGAACACCCTCTATCATCGTGAATTCGGTTTACCGACAAAAAGGAAACGCAGCGCATGCAAACAATCACCGAAGGCGCACAAGCGCCCGATTTTTCACTGCAAGATCAAAATGGCGACACCGTCACGCTTAGCCAATTCAAAGGCGACAAACGTGTTCTGGTTTATTTCTACCCAAAGGCGATGACACCGGGTTGTACAACGCAGGCCTGCTCGCTACGCGATACGAAAGCCGAGTTGGATGCACTTGACACCGTGGTGCTTGGCATAAGTCCAGATCCGGTGAAAAAACTGGCCCGTTTTGTTGAACGCGACGCACTTAACTTCACGCTGTTGAGCGATGAAGATCATGCCGTCGCCGATGCGTTCGGAGTCTGGGGACCGAAAAAATTCATGGGCAAAGAATACGATGGGATTCATCGTCTAAGCTTTTTGGTCGGCAAAGACGGTAAGATAGAACATGTGTTCAATAAGTTTAAAACCAAGGATCACCACCAAGTGGTGCTTGATTACTTAAACCAAGCGTAACGTCAGTCCACGTTGGCTTTGGCGACACGTTAGCTTTGGCGACAAAGCAGCCTACATGCTGCTGACTAAAAGCGCACGAACACCGTGCGCTTTTTTGTATGATTAGCCGACAGGCTTTGCCAACGCCTCAGGGTATCCGCGGCGTGTCGCAAGCTCGCAAGCGGTATCGATTATCTTCGCGGTGTTGGGGCGAGACAATGGCTGATAAGAGGTAGGAGATATCCAACCTGAATCTTCAAATTGCGTCAGTACTTTATTGATGGCCGTCAGCGCCGACGATGCTTTGACAATTTCCAAACGCGCATAACGTTCACCATCAAACGACACATCCGAGGCACGTAACGAAGGATCATCCCCGGGGATTTGCTGCGCACCACACAAGGGTTTGCCACCTACTTCGGCCTGTTTAAATGCCGGTAACCACTGGCCAAAATGGTCAATCGCACGATCAGTGCGTTCACACACTTCTTGCCAGTCCCAGCCTTTATCGATGTTTTTCACATAACGTGCATCGACAGTCGGTTGCGCTGACTCCGCAGAGCTTTTCACTAAACCACGCTCAAACAAGGTGACGTCTTGAGTCATACCGTGCAGCTGGAAAAAACCATCCGGATAAGGAGTCAACTGCGCCATTCCCTGTGGGGTGCCCCGTTGACCGTGGACAATGATTTCCGGCCACTGATACTCAGTCCGTGTCCAATGCGCGATATACGCGGCTTTGTATTCGACCAAACGCTCGCGACCAAACCCGGCCATATCATCGATTGTCCCCGTGCGGAATCCGGCCGCATTGATAAGATAGTCAACGTCGGTGGTCTGTATCTGCCCTGACTGGTCTTGATAGGTTACCCGCCACCCTGACGAGATGGGCTGAGTATCCATCACTTTGTGATTGAAATTAAGCTGACAATGAGGCGCGTCGGCAAGGGTCAATTGCGCTTCTGCCGCCAAGCGAAACACGCTAAGCCCGTATTCTTGCACCAGGACCAGAGGGTATTTCATTGCACTTAAATCGAGCGATTGCGCCACGGGCCACATCCATCGATCGGCAGCATCGATCACGCTGTGGTAGTCTTGAGCGCGCAATGCTTCCAGTTCCTCTTGCTGATACAAACGGAAATAATCGCTCGGCTCACCCATGACTTTATTATCGCTATCGATCTCAACCAATTGCGCATAACGCTCACGCAGGGTTTCTAAACGTGCAATCACACTGTCTAATGAGCCTGGGTCTTGCTGAGGAACGGCAAGGACAGTCGGTCGACGATTGACCGAATGCGGATACATGCGCACCGTGGCCACCGACTGTTCGAGTAAGGTCAGGCATTGATCGAGTGAAATTTCACGATACAAATTGCCGCCCGCGTGCAGATGGCAAATTGGCGGCCCACTCACCAAGCCGGTGCCCGCCTCAAACACCTGGGTGTCCACCCCGCGCTCAGCCAAGCGCATTGCCGCTGTGGTTCCCGCAACACCGCCACCTATCACCGCGACGCGAAACTTTTCTACTTGCGTTTGTTCTTGCCTGTGTTGTGCCATGCCAACCCTGTTTTCATTACTACTTCTGTGGGCCAAACTGATCACGACGTGTCGATGTTTACCTGCCGCTCAGCCCCTTTTATTAGGGGCGTGAAAACAAGATGGATCACTCAATATCTGTCTTGGGATCGTCATCCAGCTCAATCACTGGCAGCGCTTGCCACACCGCTTTCACTAAGGTCGCCAATGGAATAGCAAAAAATACTCCCCAAAAGCCCCAGAGTCCACCGAAAACCAGTACGGCTATTATGATGGCGACTGGATGTAAATTCACCGCTTCTGAAAAAAGTACGGGGACGAGCACATTGCCATCTAGCGCTTGGATAACGCCATAGGCGATCATTACATACCAAAAACCAGGCTCAAGCCCCCACTGGAACAAGGCAACAATGGCTATCGGGACGGTGACAATCGCCGCGCCAATATAAGGCACCAAAACAGAGAAGCCCGTCGCCACACTGAGTAGGACCGCATAGCGAAGGTCTAACAGGCTAAAGGTCAAATAACTGGTCACCCCGACGATAATGATTTCAGTCACTTTGCCCCGGATGTAGTTGGAGATCTGCTGATTCATCTCATGGCCGACTCGAGAGGCAAGACGACGGTTGCGTGGTAACAAGCCTTTGAACATCGCCAACATTTGTGCTTTGTCCTTGAGCAAAAAGAACACCAGCAGGGGCACTAAAATCAGGTATACCGCCACCGCGACTAAGTTCACCAAAGACGCCAATGAACCTTTTACCAATGTTTCGCCAAGGTTGAGCACTTTATTTTGCAAGGTATCGACAAAGGTATTGACCATATGGGGATTGATCAGCTCTGGGTAGCGTTCTGGCAAACTCAGCATCAGTGCTTGCATGTTATTAAACATATTTGGCACATCGGCCACCAAGCTGACCCCCTGGTTCCATATGGTCGGCACCAACCCGAATAACGCCATCAAGGTTAAGCTAACAAACACAGTCAGTACCACCAGCACTGACAAAATGCGGGGCAAACCCAGCCGGCAGAGACGATTTACCGGCCAATCAAGTAGATAGGCCATCACGATCGCGACCAATAATGGGGCGAGCAAATTGCCAAAAAAGTAGATGGTAATAAAACCAAAAAGAAGGATCGCCACCAGGCTCACGGCATGTGGGTCAGAAAAACGTCGCCGATACCAGCGATGTAACATATCAAACATAAAAAGCCCGCTATTTCTTTGTGATGAGTAGCCGCGAAGCTGGCGTGTCTAACCACCTCATGCTGAAGCCTTCGCGTTTAAAATACTTGGGGATATCGTCTTTCGCCCCTTGATCACCGAGTAAAATCACCAATTGCTCACCTGACTGCAATAACGCGGCGGCGCGCTTTGCCAGCAATAGCGCCATTGGACAAACATGTTCTCGCAAATCAAGTGTTTGAGATTCCATTCTGGCTCACCGGTCGGTATTATCGTCAGTATTGTAATGGACATTAGATAGAACGCCAACGAAACCCTAACGGGTTTTATCGGTCTGTACCTAAGTACACCCTGCATTTAAAGGTCATCATACTTATGTCATCTCGCGCACTTGGCTTTCACAAAGGCAACAAAGCTCGCCGCCTGCTCTGTTATGCACTAGCGGGGGTTTTAGCGAGCGCACCTGTGTCGGCACGTGTTGAGTCATATCAAAGTGACTTACCTGATATCGGTACCGCCGCCGTCAGTACCTTATCGGTTGCCAAAGAGAAAGAGTTTGGTGATGCCTACATGCGGATGCTAAGAGCCAGCAAGCCCATCATCAGCGATCCTCTGCTCAACGAGTATATTAATGGCTTGGGCCATCGACTGGTGGCGAATGCCAACGATGTTCGCACACCCTTTCGATTTATTTTAATCGATAATCAGGCAATCAACGCCTTTGCCTTTTTCGGTGGCTACGTGGCCATGCACTCTGGGCTGTTCCTCCATGCAAAAACGGAAAGCGAATTGGCATCGGTGATGGCCCACGAAATCGCCCATGTCACCCAGCGTCATCTTGCAAGAAGCATGGAGGAGCAAGCGCAAACCTCGCCGCTGACCGTCGCCGCCTTAGTGGGATCGTTGATGCTCGCGATTGCCTCTCCCGAAGCAGGGATTGCAGCGGCACACGCCGCGACAGCGGGCAGTATGCAAAACCAAATAAACTTCACCCGTCGCAATGAAGAAGAAGCTGATCGGATCGGCATTGAAACCCTCGCACGTGCTGATTTTGACGTGCAAGCCATGCCGCGATTTTTCTCACGGTTGGCGGATGAGTACCGTTACGCCAGCCAAATGCCCGAGTACTTCAGCACCCACCCTTTACCGGCTTCACGGATCACTGATTCTCGCGCTCGTGCCCGCCAATACCCACAAAAACGGGTACCTGTCTCGCCCGATTATCAACTCGCGCGCGCCCGTATCGTCGCGCGATATAGCGGCATCGCCAGTCGCTCGGCGATGGATTGGTTTGAACGGCGTCATAAAGAGGCCTCGCCGGCCGAAAAGCAAAGCCTCAACTACGGGATGGCGTTGCTTGATATTGATGCCCGTCGTTTTGACGATGCGCGAGAAAAATTAACCCCACTTATCAAGGCGCAACCTAATAATCGATTTTTCCTTGATGCGATGACCGATTTAAACATCGGTGAGGAGCAGTACGACAAGGCATTGACGCGCCTTGAAAACGCATTGAACCATCAGCCTAATAACCGCGTATTATTGCTCAATCGTGCCTATACCCTCGTCAAAGCCAAGCGAGGAGGCGAGGCGATCTCCATGCTGGAACGATATACACACCAGCATCCAGATGACAGCAACGGTTGGTTTTTGTTACAACAAGCGTACGAAAGTACCGGGACGCATCGAGACGGTGAGCTGGCCGCCCAAGGTGAGCGGTATGCCTTACGCGGACAATGGGACAAAGCCATTCGCAATTATACCCAAGCCGCCCAGCTCGCAGAACTAGGTAGCTTGGCGCAGGCACGGTATGATGCGCGTCTTGATCAACTTCGTCGCCAACAAGCCCGCTTTAAAGCGCTTAGCGACCGTTAATTCACTCAAAAAGGATCATTGTTGTGACCGCTATAACCCTCTACCACAACCCCCGTTGTTCAAAAAGTCGTGAAACCCTCAAGTTGTTGGAGTCCAACGGTGTCACGCCGACCATCATCAAGTATCTCGACACCCCTTTGTCTGCTGAGGCGTTGACGATGTTAAAACAGCAACTCGGACTCAGCTCGTTTCGGGAGATGATGCGAACCAAAGAAGCAGACTATAAAGCGGCAAACTTGGGCGATGCCTCCGTGGACGAAGCGCAATTACTCGACGCCATGGTTAACAATCCCAAATTGATCGAACGTCCAATCGCCGTCAAGGGCGAAAAAGCGGTCATTGGTCGTCCACCTGAAAACGTCCTCACGCTAATAAAATGACGAAAGTATTAGTGCTCTACTACAGCCGCTCTGGGAATACACGCAAACTCGCCCAGCAAGTCGCCCGTGGTATCGAGGCGCAAGGCGCTGAAGCGGTATTGCGCACGGTGCCCGAGCTGCCCGCTTACCCTGATGGCCAAGTGCCAGACACAACCGCGAAAGACCCGTTTGTCACTCGGCAAGATTTGCTGGACTGTCATGGCCTAGCCCTCGGCAGTCCGGTGCGTTTTGGCAACATGGCCGCGCCTTTGAAGCAATTTATCGACAGTACCAGTGGGGAGTGGCTATCAGGCGCCCTGATTGATAAACCTGCAGCCGTGTTTGGCGCCGGATCAATGCTGCATGGCGGACAAGAAACCACCCTGCTCACCATGACAGTGCCACTGCTTCATCATGGTATGGTGTTGCTCGGTGTGCCACATAGCGAACGGGCGCTACATACCACGCAAGGTGGCGGCTCGCCTTATGGTGCGTCGAGTGTGGCAGAGCCGAACCTGCCTTTAATCGCAGACGAGAAACAAATCGCCAAAACCTTAGGTCAACGTCTTGCACGTTTTGCACAAACCTTTCACCACCACTTGGGACAATAGGATAGTACTGTGACTGACTCTCGGCTTGCATTAATGCGTAGGCTCTCGCTATTGAGTAACCTCGGCCTGATTGGTTGGGTAATAATCTGGCATGCGTCTTTATCGCCCCACCCACACCTCAATGCTTGGGCGGTAACGATCGGCTGGACCATCCCGCTGCTCCTTCCGCTACCGGGGATCTTGAAAGGAAAGGCCTTTACTCATGCGTGGGCGAACTTTATTTTGATGTTTTACTTTTTGCACGCATTGACCCTTATTTATGTCGATGAGGGGGAACGCTGGTTGGCCGCTATCGAGCTTGTCTTGGTCGCCTGTGCGTTCGCCAGCAATATCGTCTTCGCGCGTTGGATGGGAAAATCACAAGGGCTAAAACTGCCACGCCTGTCTCAAGTGGAACGCGAAGAGCGCCAACGCTTTGAGGGCAAAGATAACGCCTCGTCTGACTGATAACTGACCGTTATCCTCGCCCTTGGTATCTTAACCGCCTCGGCTAAGCCAAGCACCGTGCTTGGCTTACACCGGGTACGGGCGGCGAGAGAAATACCGGTGGCCACACTTGCTACAAGGCGCAATCACATCCACCCGGCTGTGGCGTGACTGGTGGTGGCACTGCTCACATTGCAATACGCCCAGCCCAACAATTTCACCCGCTTCATACACGCCATGGTGCTGAAGGTCGTCAAACACTTCACGCCACTCTAGCTGAGTGCGATCGGTGATTTCTGCCAGCTGTTCCCAAATAGAGTTGGCAATCAGATCGTTAAACACCTGACTGTCCATGTCTTCGCCTTGAGATTTGTCGTACTGCTCACCAAACGCTTTCACATCGCGCTTGAAGTAAGCCTCAATCAGCGCCCACTCATCTTTGGTAAGATCCGCAGCTGCTTTGAGATATTGATCAGACAACTCGACCCAGCGAGACAAAGCCTCTGGACTGTTTTCCAGTGCCTCTTTTACCCGCTCAATGATACTTTGTTGCGGTTCTTTCTCTTTATTCATGGTTCTGTCCTGATTCAAGTGTTGTTGCGGTCTCTGCCTTTCGTTATTCTATGACGATATTTCTCTTTCAGGTTTTACCTTTCTCACAGAATCTCGGAAGCCATCGATGCAAGAACAATATAGCCCGCAAGATATTGAACAAAAAGTTCAAGCCCATTGGGACGACAATAAAACCTTTGTGGCTCATGAAGACCCTAACAAAGAAAAATTCTACTGTCTTTCTATGTTCCCTTACCCCAGTGGCCGACTTCACATGGGGCATGTCCGTAATTATACCATCGGTGATGTGATCTCGCGTTATCAGCGCCTGCAAGGCAAAAATGTGATGCAACCTATTGGTTGGGACGCATTTGGTTTGCCGGCCGAAGGGGCCGCTATCAAAAACAAAACCGCCCCTGCACCTTGGACATATGAAAACATTGATTACATGAAAGGCCAGCTGAAAATGCTGGGCTTTGGTTACGACTGGGATCGCGAAATCGCAACCTGTAGCCCTGACTACTACCGCTGGGAGCAAGAATTCTTTACCACGCTTTATAAAAAAGGCTTGGTATACAAAAAAACCTCGTCAGTGAATTGGTGTCCACACGATCAAACCGTGTTGGCGAACGAGCAGGTGCATGAAGGCTGCTGCTGGCGCTGCGATACCCCGGTTGAGCAAAAAGAAATTCCACAGTGGTTTATCAAAATCACCGATTATGCAGAAGAGCTGCTGCAAGACATCGACAAACTGGATGGTTGGCCAGAGATGGTAAAAACCATGCAGCGCAACTGGATTGGCCGTTCAGAAGGCGTTGAGCTGACCTTCGATGTTGAGGGCGATCATCCTGCGCTGGGCGTCTACACCACCCGCCCTGATACCCTGATGGGGGTGACTTATGTCGGTATTGCCGCCGGTCACCCACTGGCCGATGCCGCGGCCAAGAACAACCCAGCCTTGGCGGAGTTTGTGCAAGAGTGCCGTAACACCAAGGTAGCGGAAGCTGAGCTGGCCACCATGGAGAAAAAGGGCATGGCGACGGGCTTGTACGCCACGCACCCATTAAACGGCCGCCGCGTACCTATCTTTGTCGCCAACTTCGTGTTGATGGATTATGGGACGGGCGCAGTCATGGCCGTGCCTGCACACGACCAACGCGATTTTGAATTTGCCAGCAAATATGGCCTCGATATTGAGCCTGTGATCCTGGATGAAAATGGCAACGCACCTGATTTGTCTGAGCAAGCACATACCGAAAAAGGCAAGCTATTTAACTCTGGTGAATTCGATGGCTTAGACTTTGATACCGCGTTTGATGCGATTGCCGCTAAGCTTGAGTCTTTGGGTAAAGGGCAAAAAACGGTCAACTTCCGCTTACGTGACTGGGGCGTTTCTCGTCAGCGTTATTGGGGCGCGCCTATCCCAATGCTGAACACCGAAGACGGTGACGTGGTGCCTGTCCCGACGGATGAGCTGCCGGTTATCCTGCCAGAAGACGTAGTAATGGACGGGGTGCAAAGCCCGATTAAAGCTGACAAGCAATGGGCACAAACCCAGTATCAAGGCGAGCCTGCGCTGCGTGAAACCGACACCTTCGATACCTTTATGGAATCGTCTTGGTACTATGCACGCTATTGCTCGCCGCAGGCCGATCAGATGCTCGACCCAAGCGCTGCCAACTATTGGCTGCCTGTCGATCAGTATATTGGTGGGATTGAGCACGCCTGTATGCACCTGCTTTACTCACGCTTCTTCCACAAGTTGCTGCGTGACGAAAACATGGTCGATAGCGATGAACCCTTCAAGCAACTGCTCTGTCAAGGCATGGTACTGGCTGATGCCTTCTACTATACCGATGACAAAGGCGTGCGCGTGTGGGTCTCGCCAACCGACGTCACCGTTGAGCGTGACAGCAAAGGGCAAATTGTTAATGCGGTAGACAGCCAAGGCAATGCGGTGACCCATGCGGGCATGACCAAGATGTCGAAGTCTAAAAACAACGGCATTGATCCGCAGCTTATGGTCGAGAAGTACGGGGCTGATACGGTGCGCCTGTTCATGATGTTCGCCGCGCCTGCGGATATGACGCTGGAGTGGCAAGAATCAGGGGTTGAAGGGTCACACCGCTTCTTGCGTCGCGTCTGGAAACTGGTTTACGAGCACAGCCAACAAGGACCTGTCGTGGCACTGGATGCTAGCGCGCTCACCAATGAGCAAAAAGCGCTGCGCCGCGAGGTGCACAAAGCCATTGCGAAAGTCAGTGATGACATGGGGCGCCGTCAAACCTTTAACACCGCCATCGCGGCGATTATGGAGCTAATGAACCGATTGGTGAAAGCCCCACAACAAAGCGAACAAGACCGCGCGGTGCTCGACGAAGCCCTCAAAGCGGTGGTGCTAATGCTTTACCCCATTACCCCACATATCTGCTTTAGCCTGTGGAATGCATTGGGTGAGACCCACATTGATGACGCAGCGTGGCCAGAGGCAGATAAAGAAGCCATGGTTGAGGACGAAAAGCTGATTATCGTCCAAGTCAACGGTAAGCTACGCGCCAAGATCACCGTCGCCGCAGATGCGGAGAAAGACGCAGTGGAAGCCCAAGCGATGGCAGATGAAAACGTGGTGAAATTTACCGAAGGCAAAACCGTGCGCAAGGTGATTTATGTACCTGGCAAGCTGGTTAACATTGTTGCCAACTAACAAGGAGCGATGGAGTGAATCTGTTTAAGACAATGCTTCGCTCCCTGCTTGTCGCGATGGTCTGTTTGACCATCGCGTCTTGCGGGTTTGCCTTGCGTGGCAGCTACAACCTGCCCGATGAGGTTGATAAGGTGTCGTTAACGAGCTTTGACCCTTATGGTGAGCTCACCCGGCAAATGCGAAATGCCTTGCGTCAACACAAGGTCGATCTTGTCTCCCCTTCCAAGGACGTGGCCAATATCCACTTGCTCGGTGAAAGCAATAGCGAACAGACGCTATCGCTTTATCAAAACAGCCGCGTGGCGGAGAAAGAGTTTCGCTATGTCGCGCGCTATCGCGTCACCGTGCCTGATAAAGGCAGTTATACCTACAACACCACCTTAAGCCGTAATTTCCTAGATAACCCGCTGACAGCGCTGGCAAAATCGGTGGAAGAAGATAAGTTAGTCGCTGAGATGCGTACAGAAGCCACTCGGCAAATTATGCGTCAACTTTCCCAATTAAAAGGCGATATCGCCGAGTTTGAACGCCAACAGGCCGAACAAGCGGCCATGGAGAAGCTCGAGCAAGGTGAAACGCCAACAGAGCCCAACGTGATCATCGAAACGCGACAAACCGAGACGAATACCGCGCAATGATGAGAACCTATCCCGACCAATTGGCGCAGCAGCTCAATCAACCGCTGCGCCAAACTTACTTGGTCTTTGGCTCCGACCCATTACTCAAACTCGAAGCGCGTGACGCCATTACAAGCGCGGCACGCACCCAAGGTTTTGAAGAGCATCATAAATTTGTCATCGATGGGCAACTAGATTGGCAAGAGGTTATCGACTGCTGTCAAGCGCTTAGCTTGTTTGCTTCTCGGCAAATTATTGAACTTTCCTGCCCTGATAATGGCCTCACCAGCACGCAAGCCAAGCAGCTTACCGAGCTGGCCGCTTATCTGCATCCTGATATCCTCCTATTGGTGCAAGGGGAAAGACTCAACAAGAAGCAAGAAAGCGCTAAATGGTTTTCAGCGCTCGCCCAACACGGCTTATACGTGGTGTGCAATACCCCGGATGCCCGTCAACTCCCGCGTTTTATTGAGCAACGGTGTCGCCAGTTAGGGCTAAAGCCAGACCAACCAGCGCTACAGTTGTTAGCACAATGGCATGAAGGAAACCTATTGGCATTGGTACAAAGCCTGCACATTCTACAACTGCTCTATCCGGATGGCGCCTTAACCCTGCCACGCATAGAGAGTGCCCTGTCACGCCACCATCACTTTACACCCTTTCAGCTCACCGATGCGCTGCTAGCAGGAAAGGCACAACGCGCGCAACGGATACTTGAGCAACTGCATGCTGAAGGTGAAGAGCCCACTCTCCTTTTACGACTGATCCAAAAGGAGCTCAAACAGTTGTATACCATTCACGAGCAGGGGCAAAAAGGCAGGCCGCTGAATGCCATCTTTGACCAACTTCGTGTATGGCAAACACGTCGTCCCATGCTCACCGCCGCTCTCAATCGGCTCAACAAAGCCCGATTAACCGCACTGCTACGCCGCTTAGCACAGTTAGAGATCAGGCTAAAAACGGACTTTGGTAGCGACCCTTGGCCAGATCTGCATTATTTTTGTGCACTCATGTGCCAAGCGTCCGAACCACTCACGCCCTAGCGTGTCCAACGGGTTAGCAAATGGTATACTGGCCTAATAAGACCATCAGCAACACATAGAGGTTTTCTTTGCAAGCTAACGAGTTAAAACAGTTTGTGACCGATAAGGTCGATGAGTTAAAAGCCAGCGATATTGTGACTCTGGATGTACGCGACAAATCATGTATTACCGACTTTTTAGTGCTGTGCACCGGCAACTCTCGCCGTCATGTTGCCTCCATTGCCGAGCATGTGTGTGAACAGGCCCAAGCGGTCGATATCGACTCTCTCGGCACGGAAGGACAAGATGACAGCGAATGGGTTGTGGTCGATTTAGGTGACGTTATGGTGCATGTCATGCAAGAGGAGCAACGCCAACTCTACCAATTGGAAAAACTCTGGAACTAAACCATGAAAATCCAATTGATTGCGGTGGGTAATAAAATGCCCAAATGGGTGGAGCAAGGCTTTGAAGAATATCAACGCCGCTTTCCAAAAGATATGCCACTCGAGCTGGTAGAGGTACCTGCTGGCAAGCGGGGCAAAAATGCCGATATCACCCGTATCTTGCAAAAAGAAGGGGAAGCGATGTTGGCGGCCGTCAACCGTGGTAGCCGCATTGTGACACTCGATATTCCCGGCAAGCCTTGGGACACACCGCAATTGGCTAACCAGTTGGAAAAGTGGAAACTTGATGGCCGCGATGTCGCCATTTTGATCGGTGGGCCAGAGGGGCTAGCACCACAGTGTAAAGCGGCCGCGGAGCAAAGCTGGTCGCTATCGCCACTGACCCTCCCCCATCCGCTGGTACGCGTCATTATGGCCGAGAGCCTATATCGAGCGTGGAGCTTGACCACCAATCACCCGTATCATCGAGAATAAGCAAAGATGAAGCGCCAACGAGTTGAAATCCGAGACCACAGCGCCGAGGCGGCCTTGTTTGTGCGACGCGCTATCGTCTGCTTTGTCGGTATCATGGCGTTGGTTGGGGTGCTGCTAACCAACCTTTATCATATTCAGGTGACCGAACACCAAGACTACCAAACCCGCTCGAACGATAACCGCATTAAAGTCGTCCCGGTGGCGCCTAACCGTGGCCTCATTTATGACCGCAATGGGAAATTGCTGGCTGAAAACCGCCCCGTTTATCACTTAGAAGTGACGCCTGAGCAAGTCGATGATATGCCGGCAACCCTCGCCCAGCTAAAAGACTTACTCTCATTGACCGACAAAGACATTACGCGCTTTCAAAAAGAGCGTCGCCGCTCGCGACGTTTTAATGCCGTGGCATTGAAAACACAGCTCACCGATAAAGAAGTCGCGATTTTTTCCGCGCACCAGCATCAATTTTCTGGGGTGGAAATCAAAGCCTACTTAAAGCGCCATTACCCTTACGGCGATGCACTGACCCATGTGCTCGGGTATGTCGCCAAAATCAATGATCGCGATATTGCCAAACTCAGGCAAAAAGGGGTGCTCAATAACTACAAAGCAACCCGTGATATTGGCAAGCTGGGGATAGAGAAATACTACGAATCAACACTGCATGGTAAAGCGGGCTACCAAGAAGTTGAGGTGAACAGCCGTGGCCGTGTAATACGTACGCTTAAATATGTGCCGCCGCAACCGGGTAAGGATCTGATTCTTAATCTCGACATTGACCTGCAACTTTACGTGCGCGGTATCCTCGGTGACCGACGAGGCGCGGTGGTGGTGGTCGACCCTGACACCTCGGGCGTCCTGGCGATGGTGTCAACGCCTAGCTACGATCCTAACTTATTTGTACATGGTATTTCCGGTGCCCAATATCGGCAGCTGCTCAATGATAAAGATCGTCCCTTGGTGAATCGCGCTACCCTAGGCATTTACCCGCCAGCTTCCACAGTGAAGCCTTTCATTGCTGTCGCCGCGCTAGAAGAAGGCGTTATCACCACCAAGACCACGCGTAACGACCCTGGTTATTGGCGGATCCCTAACTCGGATACGCGCCCTTTCCGTGACTGGCTCCCTTGGGGACACGGACGGGTAAACATCGTGCAGTCGATCGAGGAGTCGGTCGATACCTTCTTCTATCAAATCGCTTATGACATGGGGATCGATAAACTCTCTATGTGGATGGAAAAATTTGGCTTTGGCCAATACACAGGCATCGACATTCAAGAAGAAAGCAGCGCTAATATGCCTAACCGTGAATGGAAAATGAGTCGCTACCGCCAACCCTGGTATAAAGGTGACACGATTCCCGTCGGAATTGGGCAAGGTTATTGGACTGCCACCCCGATGCAAATCGTCAAAGCCTTGACCGTGCTGCTCAACCGTGGCGAAGTCAAAGCCCCCAAACTGTTAAATAAAACACGCGATGAACACGGTACCCACAAACCCGACGCCGAGCCGTTTCCACCGATTAAAGGGGTCGACGATAAGTATTGGGACGTCGGCCTCAAAGGTATGCAACTGGTTAACCACGGTCGCAAAGGGACCGCGCGTCGTTCATTCCGCTCGGCGGAGTATTTATCGGGCGGTAAGTCAGGCACCGCACAGGTTTTCGGGCTGGGTGAAGATGAAGAATATAACGCAGACGAAATTGCTGAACACCTGCGAGACCACGCACTTTTCATCGGCTTTGCCCCCTTTGAAAACCCGGAAGTCGCGGTCTCTATGGTACTGGAAAACGCAGGGGGGGGCTCGAGCAACGGGGGCCCCATTGCCCGCCGGATCTTCGACCATATCTTGTTAGAAGACAAAGAGACCAAAGAGGCCAAACAATGAGTTCACTTGCCCAAGTCAGCGCGAAACGCTCTTTGTTCGATCGCTTGCATCTCGACTTACCCATGCTCGTGGGCATTTTGTTACTGATGGGCTTCGGCCTAGTGGTGATGTATAGCGCCAGTGGCCAAAGCATGGTGATGATGGAGCGCCAGGCGATCCGAATGCTATTGGCACTCGCGGTCATGTTTGCCCTCGCCCAAGTGCCGCCGCGCCACTATGAGTTTTGGGCGCCCTATTTGTATGCCGTGGGGGTGGTGTTACTGGCAGCGGTTCTATTGGTTGGCGAAACCGCAAAGGGCGCGCAGCGCTGGCTTGATCTCGGAGTGGTCACCTTCCAACCCTCAGAGATCATTAAACTTGCGGTACCGCTCATGCTTGCCCGCTTTATTGGCAAAGATCCGCTCCCCCCCAAATTTACTCACTTGCTCATCGCCCTAGTGTTATTGTTTGTGCCCACCATTATGATTGCTAAGCAGCCAGATTTGGGTACCTCAATACTGATTGCCGCCTCTGGGGTGTTCGTGCTGTTTTTGGCCGGAATAAGCTGGAAAATTATCACAGCAGCGGTGATTGCGCTGGCCAGTTTTGTCCCTGTACTCTGGTTTTTCCTAATGCATGATTACCAGCGTACCCGCGTGCTGACCCTGTTTAACCCAGAGTCCGATCCCTTGGGCGCAGGCTATCACATCATTCAATCTAAAATTGCCATTGGCTCTGGTGGCTTAAGCGGCAAAGGCTGGCTACAAGGGACACAGTCTCAATTGGAGTTTCTCCCTGAGCGACACACAGACTTTATTTTCGCCGTTATCGCTGAAGAATGGGGGTTGATCGGTGTCTGTGTCTTGTTAGCCCTGTACCTCTTTTTGATCGGCCGAGGGCTAATGCTCGCCAGCCGCGCCCAAACGGCATTTGGCCGAATGATGGCTGGCAGTATCGTGTTAAGCTTTTTTGTTTATGTTTTTGTCAATATTGGCATGGTCAGCGGCATTCTTCCTGTGGTTGGGGTACCCTTACCACTTATCAGCTATGGCGGCACCTCAATGGTCACACTGATGGCCGGTTTTGGCATTCTGATGTCTATCCACACTCATCGTAAAATGTTATCCAGGGCATAAACATGCGAGCTATTATCGTTTCTAGCGCTATCGTCTTATTAAGTGCATGCAGCAGCCAGCAAGGTCGCTACGACATGCAAAGTGATAAAGCACCCGAGACGGTGCCACAAGTTATTCACGCAGAAAACGCCCAACCCAGGTATGAGCCTTACAGCCTCGCGGGTAACAAAGATTACACGTTAAATGGTCAGCGCTACCAAATCTTACGCGATCCAAAAGGCTACCAAGAGGCGGGCATTGCCTCCTGGTATGGGGAGAAGTTTCATGGCCATCGTACCTCCAATGGCGAGGTGTATGATATGTACTCCATGTCAGCCGCGCACAAAACCCTTCCCCTGCCCAGTTACGTGGAAGTCACCAACCAAAATAATGGTAAAAAGGCCATTGTGCGCGTCAATGACCGCGGGCCCTTTCACAATAAGCGCTTGATAGACCTGAGTTATGCCGCGGCCAAGAAGCTGGATGTATTAAAGACGGGGACAGCCCCCGTGTCACTGCGTCTACTCTCACCGAGTAAACCAGCGGATGACGAGTGGCATTCCGCTCGCCATCATGCCTACTATGTGCAATTGGCTGCCCTCTCTGATGGCCTAAAAGCCAATCAAAAAGCGGAACAATTGGCGAAGACCCATGGTCTACCTACACATATCGCCCGCCGTGATACCGTGTATCGTGTTCGCTTTGGTCCTTTTTATGATCGAGACCAAGCGCAACAAGCGATGCGCACGGCAAAGCAGCATCAGTTGCCGGGGGCATTTATCGTCACCGAAGCACTTGTTAATGGCGACACATCTGTCACAAGTGCTAAAACAAACAATCAATAAGTTAAAGAAATCGAGCCTGTCCCTCTATCCGCAATTTGGTATAGTGAGGGCACAGTATCGACATCGATAACCGACATAAGTACTAACAATGATGAATAAAACCGTTTTCCGCATGCGTACACTGCTTTCTGCAGCCTTATTCGCCTCTGCTACCGCTCAAGCCGCACCTGCTGTTGTCCCTGATGCGCCGCAAATTGCCGCCAAAGGCTACGTATTGATGGATTATCATTCTGGCGAGGTACTGGCTGAAAACAACGCCTATCAACGCCTTAATCCTGCCAGTTTGACGAAAATGATGACCAGTTACGTAATTGGTCAGGAAGTTGAGCGTGGCAATATCTCAATGGATGATGACGTCGTCATTAGTGAGAATGCGTGGGCCAAAAACTTTCCCGGCTCTTCGAAGATGTTCATCGAAGTAGGTACCACGGTGAAAGCGGCCGACCTCAATCGTGGCATTATTATCCAGTCAGGCAACGACGCCTGTGTGGCGATGGCTGAACATGTTGCGGGGTCAGAAGACGCCTTTGTCGACTTGATGAACCGCTGGGGCGAAACCCTAGGTATGGACAGCTCCCATTTTTCCAATGTTCACGGTTTGGACTCCAAAGATCTTTACACCACACCGTACGATATGGCGCTGCTCGGCCAAGCCCTGATTCGCGATGTGCCTGCGGAATATCGTATTTATAAAGAAAAAGCCTTCACTTACAACGGTATCACGCAATACAACCGCAACGGCTTGCTATGGGATAAAAGCTTGAACGTTGACGGTATCAAAACTGGCCACACCGACGGTGCAGGCTACAACTTGGTCACCTCAGCCACTGAAGGCGACATGCGTCTTATCTCGGTGGTGATGGGCACCAAGAGCGCCAACGCCCGCAAAGCAGAGAGCAAAAAACTCCTCAACTATGGTTTCCGCTTCTTCGAGACCGTGGCCCCCCATAAAGCCAACGAAACCTTTGTGACTGAGAAGGTCTGGATGGGTGATACAGACGAAGTCGCGCTTGGCGTCACTGAAGATACCTTTGTCACGCTTCCCCGTGGCAAGGCGCAAGATCTGAAAGCCAGTTTTGTCCTCGACAACACATTGGAAGCCCCGATCAGTAAAGGTGATGTCGTCGGTAAACTCTTCTATCAAGTGGATGATGAAGATGTGGCGGAATACCCGCTTGTCGCCCTAAACGATGTTGAAAAAGGCGGGCTTTTTAGTCGCTTAATAGATTACATCGTGATGATGTTTAAAAACCTCGTCGGTTAATCCCTCTCTGTGCCGCCCACCAACTTGGTGGGCGGCTTGTTTTCTCGCGCTTGGCAGATTAGTATTTCGCGTTAATCGTGATCAATCGCACAAACGCGTGCCTCTATCAGCCTGCAGTTGGGAGTTAACATGCAAGAGCAACCGAAATTAAAAGATCTGTTGGAGTTTCCTTGCCAATTCACCTACAAGGTGGTGGGCCAGGCAAAACCTGAGCTACCCGATCATGTATTGACCGTGATCCAACGCCACGCGCCAGGCGACTATAGCCCAGCCGTCAAGCCCAGTGCCAAGGGTACCTATCACTCGGTGTCGATCACCATTAAGGCGACCTCCATTGAGCAAGTGGAAATCCTCTATAAAGAGCTGGGTGAAATTGACATCGTCCGCATGGTGCTCTAATTCGAATACCCACACGACTGGCGGCTTTAAATCGCGCTGCCAGCCTCTATAATATCGCCACTGACAACAACATGGGAAATGGGTTTGCAGCACCAACTCGTTGTAAGGCACCTTGGCCGTCAACCGTATCTCCGCGTCTGGGAACAGATGCGCCACTTCACCGATCGGCGTGACGACAATACGCGTGATGAAGTTTGGCTGGTTGAGCATGATCCGGTTTTTACCCAAGGACAAGCGGGAAAAACGGAACATGTGTTGGTCCCAGGCGACATCCCTGTCGTACAATCAGATCGCGGCGGACAGGTGACGTATCATGGGCCAGGGCAACTCGTCGCCTATTTCCTGATTAATCTCAAACGTAAAAAAGTCGGTGTGCGAGCGCTCGTGAGCCATATTGAAGATATTGTGGTGAACACACTAGCACACTTCCACGTTGACGCTTACGCCCGCCCAGATGCGCCCGGTGTTTACGTTAACGACGCAAAAATATGTTCTCTTGGGCTCCGTATCCGTCGCGGGTGCTCATTCCATGGACTGGCACTCAACATCAATATGGACTTATCACCGTTTCAGCGTATTAACCCATGTGGTTACGCTGGTATGGCCATGACGCAACTGAGCGATCAGGTTGGCAAAGTCACGCTCGAGGACGTTCAACCTGTGCTGGTAGACACTTTAACTCAACAGCTGACGTACTCTGAGGTTGAGTTTACAACGGAAAGCAGCGATTTATGAGCAAACCGATTCAGATGGAACGCGGTGTTAAGTACCGCGACGCCGACAAAATGGCGCTTATCCCGGTCAAAAATATGCCGACCGAGCAAAAAGAAGTGCTGCGCAAGCCTGATTGGATGAAGATCAAACTCCCAGCTGAGACTGCGCGTATTAAAGAAATTAAAGACGCGATGCGTAAAAACAACCTTCACTCCGTGTGTGAAGAGGCATCGTGTCCTAACTTGGCGGAGTGCTTTAGTCACGGCACGGCAACCTTTATGATTCTCGGGGCGATTTGTACCCGCCGTTGCCCTTTCTGTGATGTTGCCCACGGTCGTCCCGTCGCCCCTGATAGCGAAGAGCCAAAGCATCTGGCGCAAACCATCAAAGACATGAAACTGCGCTATGTAGTCATTACCTCGGTTGACCGTGATGATTTACGTGACGGGGGCGCCCAACACTTTGTTGACTGTACCCGAGAAATCCGCGCGCTCAATCCAGAGATCCAAATTGAAACACTGGTTCCTGACTTCCGTGGCCGTATGGATCGCGCACTCGATATCTTGCAAAACAACCCACCCGATGTTTTCAACCATAATTTAGAAACAGCGCCACGGTTGTACCGAAAAGCGCGTCCTGGTGCCAACTATCAATGGTCGCTGGATCTGCTGAAAAAGTTCAAAGAGATGCATCCAGAGGTGCCGACCAAATCGGGCTTGATGATGGGCTTGGGTGAAACCAAAGAAGAGATCATCGAGGTTCTCAAGGACTTGCGTGCTCACGGCGTCACCATGCTCACGCTTGGCCAGTACTTGGCACCAAGCCGCCACCACTTGCCAGTAGAGCGTTACGTCCCGCCTGAAGAGTTTGACGAGCTGAAAGACATTGCTCTTGATTTAGGCTTTACGCATGCCGCATGCGGCCCCTTTGTTCGCTCTTCCTACCATGCCGATCTACAGGCAAAAGGCGTGGAAATTAAATAAACGCCCAAGCTGTTGAGACAAAAAAACCGCTAGCCAGACTAGCGGTTTTTTATTATCGGTTACCTTGGGTACTCAGTGACGTGATAAATAGTCCGCACGCCCCACCCATTTATAGGTAGTCAGCTCCTCAAGCCCCATCGGGCCACGTGCATGCAGCTTTTGCGTCGAAACCGCTACTTCTGCCCCAAGCCCAAACTGCGCACCATCGGTGAAGCGCGTTGAGGCGTTGACGTACACTGCCGCCGAGCCGGCACCATTAATAAAGGTTTCTGCCGCCTGCAAGTCGTTGGTCAAAATGGCATCGGAATGGCTGGCATTGTGCGCACGCATATGCACGAGTGCCTCATCCACACTATCAACCACCACCACTCCAAGGGTTGGCCCGAGCCATTCCGTATCAAAGTCTCCTGATTGCGCCTCACGCAGTTTCGCCACGCCATCCAGATACGGTAGCGCACTTGATCCGGCGACAATGTGCAGCCCATGCTGATTAAACGCCGTCAGCAAGCGAGCGAATAATTGTGCTGCCACGTCTTTGTGAACCAGCAAGGTGTCTAGCGCGTTGCAGGCGGATGGGCGGTCTGTCTTGGCATTGAGGATCACATCGGGTGCTCTATCAAGATCGGCACTGTGATCGACATACAAGTGGCTAATGCCAAACCCCCCGATAATCACAGGGATGGTACTGTTTTGTTTGCACATTTTGTGCAGTCCGGCACCACCGCGTGGAATGATCATGTCGACATAATCATCAAGAGTCAGTAACTCAGAGACCAGCGCACGATCAGGTTTTTCAATATATTGCACCGAGGCATGCGGCAGCCCCGCTTTCTCTAACCCAGTTTGTATCACTTTCACTAGTACCTGGTTAGTCGCGAAGGTTTCTTTCCCTCCCCGCAGAATCGCGGCATTGCCCGTTTTTAAGCACAATGCCGCGATATCAATGGTGACATTCGGGCGCGCCTCATAAATGACCCCAATCACTCCTAGCGGTTCACGGCGCTTTGATAATGACATGCCGTTTTCAAGCAGCTTATGATCAAGCATTTGGCCCACAGGATCGGCCAGCGCAATCACTTGCCTCACATCGCTCGCCATATTGGTTAAACGGTCTGGGGTCAGGGTTAAACGGTCCAACATCGCAGGATCCATGTCTGCCTCACGAGCGGCGGCGAGATCGCTTTGGTTGGCGGCTAATATTGCACTTTGCTGTGCATCCAGCTCGTCAGCAATAATGGCGAGTGCTCGGTTCTTGTTGCTCGTCGATGTGACGGCCAGTTGGTACGCAGCGTCTTTGGCTGCTTTGCCCATGTTTTGTAAACTCATTGTGTCCCCGTCTTTGCTCTTTTAATTGTCTACTACGACTAGGTCATCACGGTGCATCGCGACAGGACCGTATTCATAACCAAGAATATCTGCGATTTGCTGGCTATGAGCGCCAGCGATACGGCGCAAATCACTGGCGGTATAGCGACAAATACCGCGCGCGACGCATTTTCCTTCAACCGAGAGAATACGCACCACTTCACCACGCGCAAACGCCCCTTTCACCGCAACAATCCCCTTACTTAACAGGCTGCTACCTTTTTGCGTCACGGCGGTAATGGCGCCCGCATCGACGACAATATCCCCCGCGGGTGGCGGTCCAGCAAGGATCCAGCGTTTACGGCTTTCTAAGGGGCTTTCTAAGGGCAAAAAGCGCGTGCCTGCGTTATCCCCAGCGGTGACTTTTTGAATCACTTCAGGCTTACTCCCCGCGGCGATGGTCACCTCTACCCCCGCTCGACGGCCAATATCAGCCGCTTGAAGCTTGGTCGCCATACCACCTGTGCCCAGGCCCCCTACGCTACCACCTGCTAATTTGCGTAAGGTTTCATCAATGGTATGGACTTCACGAATCAGCTCGGCATCCGGGTTTGAACGCGGATCGGCCGTGAACAAGCCGGGTTGGTCAGTTAAAAGGAGGAGTTTGTCTGCATCGGCGAGGATGGCCACCAAGGCAGATAAGTTATCATTATCACCCACCTTGATTTCGGACGTTGCAACCGCATCGTTCTCATTCACAATCGGCACAATACCATTATCCAGTAAGGCCTGAAGCATATCACGCGCGTTGAGAAAGCGTTCACGGTGCTCTAGATCGGCCCGGGTAAGCAGCATCTGTCCGACTTGAAAGCCGTACAAACCAAATAAATGCTCCCAGGTTTGTATTAAACGGCACTGACCCACCGCAGCCAGCATTTGCTTGTTGGCAACCGTGTCAGCGAGTACTGGATAGCCGAGGTGCTCTCTGCCCGCGGCAATCGCGGCTGATGATACGATGATCACCTGATGACCTTGCTGCCGCAAACGGGCACATTGACGCACCAGCTCAACCATGTGTGCCTGATCTAAGCGCGCAGAACCGCCCGTCAACACACTGGTGCCGAGTTTTACCACTAGCGTTTGGGGAGAGACGCTGGCCGCGAGGTCACCGTCTTGAAATACATCTTGAATTGTCATGGTTGCCTGATCCACAAAAGCGTATGTCTCTCTTTTATCAATCCCTCACCTATTTAACAAGGGGTGGGATCAGGCAAATGGCGGGTTATTCAGAGCAGGCCAGTTCCGGCTCAGTCAGTGCTTGGCTTGGTGAAAGAGACAGGCCTAGCTCATCGTCCAGCAACGCACTCAATTTGGCATAAAAGTTAGTCAAGGTTTTATCCACGGCCGCTTGCGCTTCACGCGGAATCGACTTGGCGACCCAATCCCCTTTTTTATCATATAAACCAAACCCATAACGATAGGTAAACCCTTCCCCCTCCGGGGTCATTTCAAACCACCAGCCCCAGAACTCACGTGCGTCAGGATCTTTTTTAGCATCCACACAGACAGAAAGGCTATCGAAAAAGTAGCGCTCGGTGTCTGACTTTCCTTCTCGAAAGTACGGGCCCAATGCAGTAAAGCGTGTTTTTAATCGTCCATGTGAAAGCGGTAATTTATCGCTCATCGTGTCCTCCAATGGCACTGTGACGTCCTTGTTCATGGTATATCATGGGCTTAGCCATCAGGTGAACGACAATATCCCGCTTTCAGCGGTGGATCACATCTTCATTTTTATCCCTCTCACGGGTAGCGCCTATGCTATCCGTGCCGCGGTATCCCGATTAGAGCACATCCTCGAACCACTTAACGGTTTCGGTCAAGGCACGGTGATAACCATCGTGCAGTGGGGTATTGGGTAAGGTCATGGCTTTGCCACCGCGACTGTACCTGGCGATCATTTGATTGTCTGACTCCGGACAAACGGGATCATCTTTTAGGCTAAGCGCTAAGATCGGCACCTCAGTGCGCCGGCCAGTAAGCAACCCTTGGTTTTTTAGCGACCAAGCCTGTAAGCGCGTTTTTAATGTGTCGATAGGAATACGACGCCCCAAGCGTGATCCGAGGGTATCCAAGTACATAGGCGGCATTTTTTTCATTAAAGAGGCGTCTGTCAGTAACGCATGAACAATACCACCGAGTGACGCACTGGCTTTCACGCGATGCGGCTCGAGAAACGCCATTCTCACTGCCGGATTGGCACCAAAGCGAATGCCCATGGTGCCCACACGGTGATGATCCACCCAAGGGACATCGACCAACTTATCCAACATCGCGGTGTGCAAACGGCTGGTATCTTCATTGAGATGCCAATGGCAGCTATGCCCCACGGAAGGCATATCTAGGGTCAACACCGCAATGTCGGCGGGGGCAAAATAGTCAACAAACAAGCGCCACAAGTCAGTTTGTAAGCTATCTAAGCTGCCGCTTAAGATAACCACCGGTAGCGTGGCGTCGGTGCGGGGTAAATAGAGATACCCTTTCAGTGATTTCCCATCTAGCCGCGTCTCCACCGTTTTCACTGTGAACGGCAGTTGCGCAATCGCACTTTCGAATGCCTTAAATGCCAAGGTTTCCGACTGTAGCGCCAAGCTGTCCCCTTTCAAGTGTGGGTAAGCGGCAATACCAAAATATGTGCAAGCTTGTAGCCATTGCTCCCCCGCTTGTTTGGCTTTTCCCTCATCCATCAAGGCTTGGGCGGCTTTTTGATGCTGCATGCCAACCGCTGTCCATTCATAATTCCAGTTTCCCGAGCGGTAGCCTTCAACGGTATCGAGCAATGTTTCTACCGAGCGCGAGTTGTCTGAGTGAGCGATTCGGGCAAAGATGGCCTCCATTTCCAATGGCTCAACCCCTTGCCACGTCCACTGACCACGACGGCGCATTCGATACCAACTCGACTCGCTGTCACCATCAAATGCCGAGTAATCTGACTGTTGGGTTTGCTGAACGGCACCGAACAGGGTCGATGTCTCGGTGGCATGCTTGTGTTTAGCAAACAGTTTGACCGATAGGTTTTGTGATTCGTTGTCCGACACACCCGCTCCTAGGCTTTTTATGTAACGTGCTGTTAGTTTAAACCATACACATATCAAGGCCATGATTTTCCGCACTAATCAGCCATACCAGCCAAAAGCGTCACCCCAGAAACCAAAAACGCCGCGTAACAACGCGACGTTTTTTGGGGTGGGAGTATGAATGGCTTACTTGGCGATGGGATCAATATAACTGACCGCCATATCCCAAGGCTGTTCAATCCAGGTGTCTTGGGCAATATCGACCACATAGTCATCTACCAAAGGTTTCCCTGCAGGCTTGGCACTGACAGTGACGAAGCGCGCTTTCGGGTATAGCTGGCGGACCATTTCTGCGGTACCCCCGGTATCGACCAGATCATCCACCACGATAAAGCCTTCACCATCACCTGGGGCTTGCTTCACCACTCGCATATCGCGTTGATGGTCATGGTCATAGCTTGAAATACACACAGTATCGACATGACGAATACCCAATTCACGAGCCAGTATGGCTGCGGGTACGAGGCCTCCGCGGCTTACGGCAATAATCCCCTTCCATTGCTCTGCGGGCAGCAATTTCTCCGCCAACTGACGGGTGTACATCTGCATATTGTCCCAAGTGATAATAAACTTATTGCTCATGGTGAAAACCTCGTGGCGACTCTCGCCTTGTTATAACATCAATGTGGGCAGCTGTTTTACACCAAGAAAACGAACTTGAGTAAGAACAACCCCGCCAAAATCCAAATACTGACAGGGACTTCTCGCCCTTTGCCCGCAAAGGTTTTTACGGCACAAAACGCAATAAAGCCAAGCCCGATACCGCTTGCAATCGAATACGTCAGCGGCATCAGCAAACAGACAACCACCACAGGGGCCGCTTCTGTGAGATCTCGCCAATTGATACCGACTAAGCCAGACATCATCAAGATCGCCACATAAAACAATGCGCCGGCGGTCGCATAAGCTGGCACCATCCCTGCGAGCGGCGCAAAAAAGAGCGCGAGCAAAAACAAGATGCCGACAACGACCGCCGTTAGGCCTGTGCGCCCGCCCGCGGCGACCCCGGAGACACTCTCAATGTAAGAAGTCGTGTTTGACGTGCCTAAAAGCGCCCCGACGGAGGTCGCGGTACTGTCTGCCAGTAAAGCACGATTTAAACGCGGTAGTTTACCATCTTTGTCGAGAAGTTCCGCGCGCTGTGCCACACCCACTAAGGTTCCTGCGGTATCAAAAAGGTCAACAAACAAAAATGCGAACACAATCGACACCAACCCCACTTCCAATGCGCCAGAAAAATCTAGCTGCATAAACGTCGGTGCTAAGCTCGGTGGTGCTGACATCACGCCCCCATAAGCCACATCTCCGGCAATCACACCAATCACGGTGACCGCTAAAATGGCAATCATGACCGCCCCTTTCAAACCACGATGCACAAGGCCAATGGTCAGGAAGAACCCGAGTGCCGCCATCGCGGGGGCGAACGCGGTCACATCGCCCAGTGCCACCATAGTGGCTGGATGATCAACCACAATCCCCGCATTTTGTAAGGCAATCAGTGCCAAGAAAAGACCAATACCAGCGGAGATCCCCGTCCTCAATGACATGGGAATGGAGTTAATAATCCACTCTCGCACGCGCAATACACTCAGCAAGATAAAACATAGGCCCGAGATAAAGACCGCCGCTAGCGCAACTTGCCACGAGTGTCCCATTTGCAATACCACCGTGTAGGTGAAGAAAGCATTCAAGCCCATCCCCGGCGCCTGCGCCACCGGATAGTTGGCAACAATCCCCATCACCAAACAACCAATTGCGGCAGCGAGACACGTGGCGACAAAGACAGCGCCTTTGTCCATGCCCGTTTCGGCTAAAATCGATGGGTTGACGAATATGATGTACGCCATGGTTAAGAAAGTGGTAAACCCAGCAATCACTTCCGTGCGAAGATCTGTGCCATGGGCCTTGAGTTTAAATAAACGCTCTAACATCGGTTATGTCCCAAACTAAAAGTGGTGTATCGCTAGATACCAAAAGGAAAACGTTTGCGTGGTAAAATTTGGCGCAAATCTTACCGATCGATGGCGGAAATTTCCAGCGTAAAAAGACCGGAACAAGGGTAAATATCGCCGACTCGAACAGATAACTGTCAAAATCGTCATTATTCGGTAGCAAACAGGCAAAAAAAAACGCCACACATTGTGCGGCGCCAGAATTAAAGCGTTTGCTTCTGGATCAGAAATATCTCTGTAAGAGCGGGGGAATCGTAAAACTTACTTGCTATACCCGAACGGTGCCGGATACGTAAAACCTTGTGTATAGACTGACTGCTGGTTCCAGTAGTAGCTTGATACCATGCCTTCCATTTTTAACCTCTCTCAAGTTTAAACCAATGTTGTTCACATTTATCTCGGTTCCTTGGAGGCGAATACTCGGGTTCACTCCATGAACAACTGGCAAGCTTGGTTGCCAATGTCTAGATAATACCCCAATGGTAATTTATTTACAAGCATAATGGTGACCATAGTCACAAAAAGTTCATATGTGTAATTTAATTACAATAAAAACGCCTAGTAATGCCGGCATAAGTGGTTTCTCTCCGTGACTGTTGTCGACATAGAGACAGTGATATCCTTGGGTTTGTTTTTCCATTCCAGAGAGGCCTGCTACGAAAAAGGCCATAGATAAAATAAAATGGAGTCTACCGTGTCTGAAATCAGCCAATTATCACCCCGCCCCGTTTGGGCATTCTTCGACCAGATCTGTGCTATTCCTCATCCCTCTTATCATGAGTCGCAACTTGCTCAATTTATTATCGACTGGGCTAAAGGGCGCGGCCTAGACGTCCGTCAGGATCAAACGGGGAACGTATTTATTCGTAAACCGGCAACGCCCGGAATGGAAAACCGTAAAGGGGTCGTACTCCAAGCCCACTTGGATATGGTGCCGCAGAAAAACGAGCATACCGATCACGATTTCACTCGCGATCCTATTCGTCCTTATGTCGATGGTGACTGGGTGACCGCTGATGGCACGACATTAGGCGCGGACAATGGCATTGGTATGGCTTCATGCCTTGCGGTACTAGACGCTGATGACATTGAGCATGGCCCGCTAGAGGTGCTACTTACCACCAATGAAGAAGCCGGAATGGATGGCGCATTTGGCTTGGAAGCGGGATGGCTAGAAGGCGACGTTTTGCTCAACACGGATTCGGAGCAAGAAGGCGAAGTCTATATGGGGTGTGCCGGTGGCGTCGATGCCAGCATGCATTTTCCGATTGAGCGACAAATCAACGACGAGGGGCTTACGCGCTTTACCGTGGGGATCAAAGGGCTAAAAGGTGGTCACTCAGGAGTCGACATCCACACCGGACGCGCCAATGCCAATAAATTACTGGCCCGTTTGCTCAGTCATCATCTTGGAGAAACGGATACACGCCTACTCGCATTGCGGGGCGGCACCTTGCGTAATGCCATCCCGCGAGAGGCGTTTGCCGATATCGCCATCCCTAAAGGCCAGCAGCAAGCGCTGGCGGCGGCTGTCGATGATTTTGCCATGCTGATGAAAGACGAACTTGGCCAGCTTGAACAGCAAGTCACTGTCATTCTAGAGCCGTGTGATAACCCCATTGCACCGCTGACACGCGCCGTGCAATCCCGTTTATTGGCGGCCTTGAATGCCGCACCAAACGGCGTTGTCAGAATGAGTGATGATGTTCCGGGCGTGGTCGAAACGTCACTGAATTTAGGGGTTATCAACACCGAAGAGGATCGCATTACTGTGCTATTTCTGATCCGCTCGTTAATCGATTCGGGCAGAGAAATGATGCAGGGGATGCTGCAATCTTTGGCAAGCCTCGCCAATGTCACGGTCGAGTTTTCCGGCGCATATCCAGGCTGGAAGCCCGATCCTGACTCACAAATCATGCATATTTTCCGTGACACCTATGAAGGTATTTATCAGCGTAAGCCTGACATTATGGTGATTCATGCTGGCCTTGAATGTGGCTTGTTTAAGAAGCCGTATCCAACGATGGATATGATCTCCTTCGGCCCGACCATCAAGTTCCCACATTCACCCGATGAAAAAGTGCATATCGATAGTGTGGGCCATTACTGGCAGCAAATGCAGGCGATTTTAAAGGCGATCCCCACTAAATCAGCCTAACCCAGTAAGCTAAGTTGGGGGGCATTATCGTCCCCCAATCCCACCGATAGCCCAATCAGTCGTATGTGTCGTCCCTCGCCACGATAAAACGCCTCATGCAACAAGGTATCAAACAACGCGCGGTCAAGTGACTCGCATCGATGCGCCACCGTGGTGGTTTGAAAATCATTGAACTTGATTTTTATCCCCTGCCGACAAATTCGGCCACTAGCATCGGCTTTTTCTAAGCGAACCAATAACGCTTGATAGAGGTGATCTATCCAGGGTAGACAGGCCTCTAGCTGGTCAATATCCTCGGAGAGGGTCCGCTCTACGCCCACGGATTTGCGAACTCGCTCAACTTCAACCTCTCGTGGGTCAATACCGTGCGCCCGCTGCCATAGCACGGCACCAAATTTCCCCATCCGCTGTATCAAATCGGTTTGATCGCAGGCCTGGATATCTGCGCAGGTAAAAAGGTTCCATTCATGTAGTTTCGTCAATGTGACTCGACCCACACCAGGAATTGACTGCAAAGGGAGGTCACGGACAAAGTCATCCACCTGCTCAGGCCCCACCACACAAATGCCATCAGGTTTGTTTTTGTCAGAGGCGACTTTAGCGACAAACTTCACCGGTGCTACACCGGCTGATGCGGTGAGACTAAGCTCTTGATAAATATCGCGCCGAATCGCTTGAGCTATCCGCGTCGCAGAGTTTTGTAGACAAACAGTGTCGGTGACATCGAGGTAAGCTTCATCCAAAGATAACGGCTCGATGAGATCGGTGTAGCGATGAAAAATAGCATGAAGCTGCTGAGATACTCGGCGGTATTTGCCCATATCGCCGCGCATCACGGTTAACCCAGGGCATAGTTTAAGAGCTTGGGCGGTCGCCATTGCCGAGCGGATCCCAAATCGGCGCGCCGGATAATTACAGGTCGCTATCACACCTCGCCCATCCGCAGACCCACCAATCGCTAAGGGAATGGTTTGTAACGCAGGATTATCCCGCATTTCGACGGCCGCATAAAAACAGTCCATGTCGATATGGATAATTTTCTTGCTCGCTCGGCGGGTTTTTGAGCTCGTCATTATGCTGCGTCGCTAACAGCCCAACCGTGGCGGTCACCACGGTGGGCATTCTCTTTAGATGATTTGGTTTTTCTTCCATTCACGCGTTTTTTCCGCGCGATCTTCTCGCTTTTTCCGCGCATCACATGGCTCTGGGCAGTCGCACTCTTTCTCGATACCGACGGCCCCTAAGCCACCACAGCTACCACTGATCGTTTTCTGCTGCACGATGTAACCAATTGCCATGCCGGCAATGACGAGTACAAAGACAGCAAAGGTGATAAGAAAAACTGACATAATTGCTCACCTACTTTTAGTCGTCACGCTCAGCAACATAACGCTGAACGCTAGTTCCACGCCTAATGCGTGTAATAGCCGCCAGTGCGCGTGACGCACTAACGGTTTAGGTACGGTTTAAAGGCCTCTGACGCCATTTCTGTAAACCCGTCATCGGTTTTGACCACCATAAACGCGGGAATATCCGCTTGGTTGGCCAGCGCCATGGCCTTTTCCGGCCCCAACACCATAAAGCCCGTCGCTAAACCATCGGCGGTCATGCAAGACGGATCAAGCACAGTGACGGACACGAGGTGATGATTAATGGGTCGTCCTGTTTTGGGGTCGATAATGTGCGAATAACGTACACCATCTTGCTCAAAATAGTTACGGTAATCGCCAGACGTAGCGACGGCCATATCACCGGGCTGAATGATCTCTTGCACAGATTGCGCGCCAGCACTGGGTTTTTCGATGGCAATCCGCCACGGGTTTTGATCTTGGTTGACACCCTTTAATTGTAACTCACCGCCAATCTCAACCAAATAATTATCGAGACCAAGCGTGGCGAGATAATTGGCGACCACATCTACCCCATACCCTTTGGCAATCGTCGACAAATCGACATACAGATCAGGATGGGTTTTGGTGAGGGTGTTGCCTTCAACCTGTAAATGCTCCAACCCAATCCTTTCCATGCGTGAGGCGATGTCTTTGTCGCTCGGAATATTCTCTGGGCGTTTCTCGGGGCCAAAGCTCCATAAGTTCACCAACGGGCCTACAGTGACATCGAGCGCCCCTTGAGTGAACTCATTCAGCCGAATCGCTTCTTTCACCACGGTCGCGGTTGCTGGCGATACGTCCATTGGTGTATCCGCTTTCCGCTGATTGAACTGGCTGAGTTCAGAATCGGTACGATACGTCGACATCTGATCGTTGACTCGTTCCAAGCGCTTATCAATTTCAGCTTGAATCACATCCTGTGATGGCGCGTTGTCGGTGGCGATATATTTCACCGAGTAGTATGTTCCCATGGTCTCACCGGTCAGATGCACCAGCTCAGGAGCACGGTCGCAACCGAGCAATCCGACAGCTAGCGCAAATACCCATGCACAGCGTAACCATAACGTCTTCATAGTGGTGTCCTTCGACATCAGTTTCATACGTAAAATGGCTGACCCATAGGCCAGCCATTAAGAGGTAAGACAGACTGTCGGTGTTTACCCGCCGAAATCATCCAGAAGAATGTTTTCGTCTTCGACACCCAGGTCTTTAAGCAAACCAATCACGGCGGCGTTCATCATCGGCGGCCCACACATGTAATATTCACAATCTTCTGGCGCTTCATGATCTTTCAAGTAGTTTTCATAAAGGACATTGTGAATAAAGCCCGTGTCCCCTTCCCAGTTATCCTCTGGAAGCGGATCCGATAGCGCACAATACCACTCGAAGTTATCGTTTTGCTCTTGGAGCATATCGAAGTCTTCGACATAGAACATTTCTCGCTTAGAGCGCGCACCATACCAGAAGGTAATCTTACGGTCGGTGTTCAGACGCTTAAGCTGGTCAAAGATGTGTGAGCGCATTGGCGCCATACCGGCACCACCACCCACAAATACCATCTCCGCATCGGTGTCTTTAGCAAAGAACTCACCGAATGGCCCAGAGATTGTGCACTTGTCACCTGGCTTGAGTGACCAAATATAGGACGACATCTGACCTGGTGGCACATCAGGATTACGTGGTGGTGGCGTTGCCACACGCACGTTCAGCATGATAATGCCTTCCTCTTCTGGGTAGTTTGCCATCGAATACGCACGGATGATCTCTTCATCCACCTTCGACTCATAGCGGAAAAGATTAAACTTCTCCCAGTCTTCAAGATATTCCTCTGGAATATCAAAGTCTGAGTATTTGATGTGGTGCGGTGGCGCTTCAATTTGAATATAACCGCCAGCTCGGAAGGGAACCGACTCGCCATCAGGGATACGTAGTTTAAGCTCTTTGATGAAGGTGGCTTTGTTATCGTTGGAGATAACTTCACATTCCCACTTCTTCACCCCAAAGATTTCTTCGGGAAGCTCAATTTTCATGTCTTGCTTGACTGCAACCTGACATGAAAGACGCTCACCTTCACGTGCTTCACCTTTGGTGATGTGGTCAAGCTCGGTCGGCAGAATATCACCACCACCTTCTTTGATCTTCACGCGGCACTGACCACATGAACCACCGCCACCACAGGCAGACGATACAAACACACCAGCACCGGCCAGTGCGCCAAGCAGTTTACCGCCTGGCTGAGTAACGATCGCTTTTTCAGGATCGTCATTGATATCAATTGTGACGTCTCCGGTTGGTACCAGCTTGGATTTGGCGAACAAGATCACCAATACCAATGCCAGCACAATCAGAGTAAACATCACTACACCAAGAATAATGTCCATTGACTATTCCTTTTCTCGCAGTTTACCCGGCTTACAGTTGCACACCAGAGAAAGACATAAAGCCCAATGCCATCAGGCCAACAGAGATAAAGGTGATCCCCAATCCCCGCAGTGCTGGCGGCACGTCTGAATACTTCATTTTCTCACGGATACCCGCAAGGGCGACGATGGCTAACATCCAGCCCACCCCAGAGCCGAAGCCATATACGACTGACTCTGCGAAGTTGTAATCACGCTGTACCATGAATGATACGCCACCAAAGATGGCGCAGTTCACCGTAATCAACGGCAGGAAGATACCTAACGCGTTGTAAAGTGGCGGGAAGAAGCGGTCTAATACCATTTCCAAGATCTGGACCAATGCGGCGATAACACCGATAAAGGTCACAAAGTTTAGAAAGCTTAGATCGATCCCCTTCACCAACGCGTCTTCACGCAGGATCAGGTTGTAGACCAAATTGTTAACCGGTACTGCGATAGTCAATACCACCACCACGGCGACACCAAGGCCAAACGCTGTTTTGACTTTCTTAGATACCGCCAAGAACGTACACATGCCGAGGAAGAATGCCAGCGCCATGTTCTCAATAAAGATTGAGCGCACCAGCAGGCTCAAATAATGTTCCATGTGCTGTTACTCCTTCGCTTCAACTTGTTCTGGTTTGAAGGTACGCACAATCCAAATCAAAAAGCCGATTAGGAAGAATGCAGATGGGGCCAATAGCATCATGCCGTTTGGCTGATACCAACCCCCTTCACTGACTACAGGCAGGATAGACACGCCAAAGACAGAGCCTGAGCCCAGAAGCTCACGGAAAAATGCGACTGTCATTAACACAAAGCCATACCCTAATGCGTTACCCAAACCATCAATAAACGACGGCAGCGGCGACGACTTCATCGCATACGCTTCCGCGCGGCCCATTACGATACAGTTGGTAATGATAAGGCCAACAAATACCGATAGCTGCTTGGAAATATCGTAGACAAAGGCTTTGAGTGTCTGGTCAACCACGATAACCAATGACGCGATGATCGCCATTTGCACGATGATACGTACACTGTTAGGAATGTGATTGCGGATCAGCGATACGAACAAGTTAGACATGGCAGTCACGAACATCACCGCCAAGGTCATAACAAAGGCCGTTTGCATCTGCGTCGTCACCGCCAGTGCCGAACATACACCGAGAACCTGAAGGGCAATCGGGTTATTGTCTAACACCGGCGATAGCAGATTTTTCTTCAGTTCTTTCGCTTCAGCCATTGGTCAGGCCTCCCTCACGAACTTTTGCTAGGAATGGACCAAAGCCCAAATCACCTAGCCAGAAATCAAATTGTTTCTCCACACCGTTACTGGTCAGGGTTGCACCCGATAGCGCATCAATACCGTGTTCACTATCACTCGGCGCACCGCCTTTAACCACCTTGATAGCAGGCTCGCCTTGGTCGTTAAACAGCTTTTTACCATCCCACTTCGCGCGCCATTTCGGGTTTTCAACTTCGCCACCCAAGCCCGGCGTTTCACCTTGCTCGTAATAGACGATGTCTGCCACCGTATTGCCATCGGGCTCGACCGCAACAAACGCATACATCATGCTCCAAAGACCCGAGCCTTTAACTGGCAAGATGAGACGTTGCAAATCACCTGCGTCGTTTTTCACTAAGTAGATCTTTGCAATATCAGCACGACGGCCAAAACCCGCAATGTTTTCCTCACCACTCAGTTTTCTTGACAATTCAGGGTCTTTGGCGGCTTCACGCTGATCATAATCAGCGACTTCCTCAACATTCACCGCATCAGCGCTAACAAAGTCGCCTTTTTCTAGGCTAACTAGACGCGGCTCAATGTACTTGTTGTACGCATCGTTGATCGCACTCTTACCGCCCGACACCTCAATGCCGGCGACTGAAAGAATGTTCTTTTGTACGTCTAGCTTTGCGTTCATCTGCTGCAAAGGACGTAGCGCTACCGCTGCACCGGACACCACGATTGAGCACACCAAGCTCAACGCGATAACAACGATCAGCGTTTTCTTAATACTATCGTTACTACTTGCCATTACGAGCCAGTCTCCGTTTGATGTTGCCCTGAATCACCAAGTTATCGAACAAGGGTGCAAACAGGTTAGCGAACAGGATCGCCAGCATCATGCCTTCAGGGTATGCTGGGTTGACCACGCGAATGATCACAGCCATGGCACCGATCAATGCGCCGTACCACCACTTCGCTTTGTTAGTAAACGCGGCTGAAACGGGATCCGTTGCCATAAACATCATGCCGAATGCAAAGCCACCTAGCACCAAGTGCCAGTAAAAAGGCATGCTAAACATCGGGTTAGTGTCAGAACCAATCAACTGAAACAAGGTTGATGCCACGAACATGCCGGCGAACGTGCCTAAGATGATTCGCCATGAGGCAATGCGCATGTACACCAAGGCCGCGCCACCAATCAAGATAGCCAGGGTTGACACTTCACCGATAGAGCCTGGGATATTACCGATAAAGGCATCCATCCAAGACATCGTTTGCCCAGTGACATTGTGTTGCAGTGCTTCCTCACCACCTGAGTACCATTGGCTCAGTGCCGTTGCGCCTGAGTAGCCGTCTGCAGCTGTCCACACCAAATCACCAGAGATCTGCGCGGGATAAGCAAAGAACAAGAACGCTCGTCCGGCAAGCGCCGGGTTCAAGAAGTTACGCCCAGTTCCCCCGAAGATTTCTTTTGCAACCACCACACCAAAGGTAATACCCAGTGCAGCCTGCCACAATGGCAAGGTTGGCGGCACGATTAGCGCAAAGAGAATCGAGGTAACGAAGAAACCTTCGTTGACTTCATGCTTACGCACGATGCAGAACAGGACTTCCCAAAAACCACCCACAATAAATACGGTGGCATAAATAGGCAGGAAGTAGGTGGCGCCTAGAATGGTTTTGGTTCCCCATCCCGCGGCGGTTAGCGGCCCCGCAATCGCCTCAGTCAGCCAATAGTGCCAATTCCCTTCAATGATTTGCGCAAGCTGCGCGCCTTCATACAAATGGTTCAGGCCCATAATGGCTTGGTTACCTGTATTGTACATACCCCAGAACATTGCGGGGAACACAGCAAACCACACCATGATCATGATGCGTTTCAAATCGATGCTGTCACGCACGTGCGCGCCGGCTTTGGTCACCATACCCGGGGTGTACAAAATGGTGGCAACCGCTTCGTACAGGGCAAACCATTTTTCATGTTTGCCGCCTGGCTCAAAGTGTGGCTCGATTTGCTCTAGAAAATTTTTAAGGCTCATCAGTTACCCTTCCTTCTCAATCTTTTCTAGGCTTTCGCGGAGCATTGGTCCGTATTCGTACTTGCCTGGACAGACAAAGGTACAAAGGGCCAAATCCTCAGGATCTAACTCCAGCGCGCCCAGCTGTTGCATGCTATCTGTATCGCCAGCACAGATATCACGCAGCAGCATTGTTGGCTCGATATCTAGTGGCATTACTCGCTCATAATTACCGATTGGTACCATGGAACGATCACTGCCATTGGTCGAGGTGGTCAAATTGAAAAGTTGGCCTTTGAATAGGTGACCAAGGTAAGCACGCGTCACTGAGAAACGGTTTTTACCTGGCGACAACCAACCAAACAGCTCTTTCTCATTGCCTTCGCGCAATACAGAGACTTGCAAGTGGAAGCGACCCAAATAAGCATGTGGGCCAGACGCTTTTGTCCCCGACAGCACAGAGCCAGAGATAACACGGCTTTCACCCGCCATTAGCTCGCCTTCAGTCAGCTCATCAAGGTTCGCGCCTAACTGCGTGCGCACCAAGCGTGGCTTGTTAACCATCGGACCAGCCAAAGAGACCACTCGGTCGGTATTGATTTCACCGGTAAGGAACAAGTGGCCGAACGCTATCACATCTTGGTAATTAAGATGCCACACCTTTTTCTCCATGCTTGCTGAGCGCAAGTGGTGGATATGGGTGCCCACTAAGCCTGCTGGGTGAGGACCAGCGAAGACATGTTGTTCAACGTTAGGTTGCTGACTGGTAGGTAACTCAACATCCGCCTTACAGACAAACACTTTTTTGTCAGTTAAACGGGAGAGTACATCAAGACCTGCAATGAAGGCCTCTTTTTGCTCATCAATGATCACTTTCGGATCCGCGGCGAGCGGATTAGTGTCCATCGCATTAACAAAAATGGCTTCCGGCACCGCATCAATAGCGGGTGAACGGCTGAACGGACGTGTACGGAGCGCGGTCCACATACCCGACTCAACCAATTGATCAACCACCGCTTGACGCTCAATGGAGGCCAATTGCGAGGCTTCGTACTTGTTGAATGTCACTTGCTCGTTGCCATCGACTTCAATGACGACAGACTGAAGAACACGTTTGGCACCGCGGTTGACTTCAACCACTTTACCGGCTGCGGGAGCAGTAAATATAACACCAGGATTTTTCTTATCTTCGAAAAGGCCCTGGCCTTTTTTCACCACATCACCCACTCGCACATGCATAGTGGGGCGCATTCCAACGTACTCTTCGCCAAGCAAGGCGACTTTCTTGACGGCTGGGCCATCATTTATCACCTGAGCAGGAGTCCCAGCAATGGGGATATCCAAACCCTTTTTTATTGTAATCATACGCACTTGCACTACATTAACGGGAAAAAGAATTCTGTTATTGCGCAGTTAAAGACACGACTTTCGACTGTATGGTGGCCTGAGGGCGCACCGTCGCAACATCCTGCTAACCATGACGTTACACAAAGGTAGCCTAGGTTAGTCTTTAAGCACGGCATTCTATCACTAACCCCAGTATTGATTCTATGGGTATTGTCACCAGGGCGTGGCAATTATGCATACCTGTACAAACAATGCTCGTTGTAAGCTCACAGTTTTACTGTTGTTTTTTTGCTCGCTTTAAGGTTAGGGTACCCAACCTCAAGCCCTTGGCGTTGTGTGCCAAGCGACGCATTGATAGGCACGCCAACGACGACTTTATGTAAGAATTTGTTGCCATAACGTGAAGAATCAACACGCCTAAGCACATTGGCTAACTCTTATTTCAAACCACCACCGCGACATGCGGGTGAGTCTGGCGCATGTGCTTGCTCTTGCCACTCTTCTGGGGTGTAAGTGTGAATGGCCAATGCATGAATATCATCAGCGAGCTCGTCCGCCAAAGTGGTATTGATAGCACGATGACGCTGTATTAAACGCTTACCTTCAAACTCATCTGATACCACGACAACCTTAAAGTGGCTCTCTGCCCCTTCAGGTACGTTATGCATGTAGCTTTCATTGCGGACATCAAGATGAACAGGCGCAAAAGCCTGGGTCAGTTTCTCTGTAATTTGCGTTTGAATTTTCATGGCTTCCCCAACCGATTAAGGGCAAGTTGCCCAGATCTTAGTCGTTATCTATAAAATTGCGAATTCAATAGCCTGATCACGCCATCATTAATGGCATACGCACCGAGTTTGAATTGCAGTTGTGGTGTGAGTGCGACAATATACGCAGTCTGTGACCTCCGACGCAAACGCTCCCATGAAAACAGAACTTGCAACCCCAAGCGGCGAATCTCCCCTGACACTACACCGCTACCCGCGCCGAAAAAATGAAACGCTCCAGGCCTTTGATGCGGCAGATGAATATATCATTGAGCACGCTAGCACCTGGCAACTTGAGGCCGGCGATCGGGTTTTAATTCTCAATGATCAATTTGGCGCGTTGAGTTGTTGGGCAAGCGCGCTGGGTTGTGACGTGGTCTCCGTCAGCGACTCCGTGGTGTCACAACAAGCAACCCTCGAGAATCTTCGCCAAAACCAGCTTCCAGACATTGAGCTGGTAAAGAGTACGGAACCACTGCCTAAACGGCTTGATGCGGTGCTCATGCGGGTGCCTAAAAGCAGTAAAATGTTGGCATGGCAACTTCAGCAACTGGCTTCTGTGACGACACCGGCCACACGCATCCTCGCCGGTGCCAAGGCAAAAGAGATCCATACCTCTACGCTGAATCAGTTTGAGCACTGGCTTGGGGCAACCACCACCTCGTTGGCAAAGAAAAAAGCGCGCTTGATTTTTGTTACCGCTAACGCCCAGACTCAAAAGCCAACCGAGCCACTTAGCTATGTCGATGTGCCTGAGTTTTCGATGCGCTTGGCTAATTGGCCCAATGTTTTTTCCGCCAAAAAGCTGGATATCGCGGCTTACTTAATGCTTCCGCAAATCCCAAGTTCGCGCGACGAAAGAAAAATAGTGGATTTAGGCTGTGGTAATGGTGTGCTTGCCCTGCAGGCGGCACGTACCAACCCACAGGCATACATTTATGCGGTCGATGAAAGCCATATGGCCGTCGCCAGCGCAAAACACAACCTTGAAAGCCATGGTATTGACGCGCGCCGTTTCCAATGTGAAGCACGAGATTGCCTTACCGGTTTTGAACCCACAGATATTGACCTAGTGTTATGTAACCCACCCTTTCACCAGCAACAAACCATCACTGATCACATTGCTTGGCAAATGTTTTGTGACGCAAAACGTGTTCTGACCACGAATGGTGCGCTTTTAGTCATTGGCAATCGTCATCTTGGCTATCATACTAAGCTAAAACGTCTTTTTGGTAACGTGACTGTCGTTGCGTCAAATAAAAAATTCGTTATTCTCAAGGCAGTCAACGCCCAATTTTAACAAAAGGATGCTGAACCCCATGAAGAAACTGATTATTGCCGCCGCTGTGCTAGTCCTAGCGGGCTGCTCAACACCTCGCGAGCCACAACTAACGATTGCACCGTCTCCAGCGTCATCCAATCAGCAACAGGTCAACAATCTTCCTGTGGTGGTAAAGAGTAAGGACTTACGGACGGCTCAGTTCGTCGCGGTGATTGATAGCGGTCGCTCCAATGTCAAACCTTTACATGCCAGCCAAAACTTGCGCGTGGTTCTTGAAGACACACTTTCACGCCAGCTTTCTGCACAAGGGTTCCGCGTCGTGGCGAACGGCCCTGGCATGCTACGTTTAGATATTCTCGACGCGTTAGTTCGTGTAAAACACACGGTGTTTAAGCACGATATGGAAGCGTCCGTACAGCTGCAACTGGTCGCTGAATCGCCCGATGGCCGCTTTGTAAAACGTTATACCGGCAAATCAACCCAAAGCGGCGTTAGCAGCGCCTCGCCTGATGATATCGAAATGGCATTAAACAACCTGCTGGAAGCTGTCTTACAAGACATCGCCAATGATGAGCAACTGCTTGATCACATGAAAGCGCACTTTTAATCATGAAGGTACGCGCACTTTTATGGGTACTTGCACTGGCGGTTGCGCCAGTGCAAGCCAATGTGATGGTAGCCGTTGAAACAACCCAAGGAGACTTTGTCTTGCAACTTAATGAGGACAAAGCCCCCAAGACGGTCAGCAACTTTTTACGCTATGTCGAGGATGGCAGTTACATCGGCACCCAATTTCATCGGGTGATCCCACGTTTTGTCGTACAAGGAGGCGGATTTGATAAAGACCTCAATCGCCGTCCATCCTATGAGCCAGTCGATAATGAGTCGCGTAATGGCCTGCGTAACCGTCGCGCGACTATCGCGATGGCCAGAACCCAAGATCCGGACTCTGCCACCCGCCAGTTTTACATCAATGTCAGTGATAATGGCTTTTTAGATGCAACTCCCAATAAGCTGGGGTATACCGTGTTTGGCCGCGTGGTGGAAGGATTTAACACTATCCTGACCATGACCGAGCAGCCAACCGTTACTATCCCCAGCAAACGGATGCAGGACGTCCCTCAACAACCGATTATTATTACCGCTATCGACCGTGTGTCGTCACCCTAGTATTCATGTAGGCCCTTTGCTATGCAGTCATCCAAGCTAAAAACGACCTTGGCGGCCTACGCCGACCGTCGCCTGCTCTTTGTTTTTTTAATGGGGTGCTGCAGTGGTTTCCCTTGGGTATTAATTGGCTCCAACTTAAATGGTTGGCTCGCCGATGAGGGGTTATCGCGCACGGCCATTGGCCTTTTTGGCTCTGTGTTTGTCCTTTACGCCGTCAACTTTTTGTGGGCCCCCCTGCTCGATAGGCTTAAGATCCCGGTATTGAATGAGAAGCTCGGCCATCGCCGCAGCTGGATTGTGGTGACACAATCATTGATGCTTTTAGCCACCTTGGCCTTGTCTCGCGTTAACATGCAAGGCCTGCAAGCGATCGACCCATGGGTCACCACTCTGGTTCTTTCGTCATTGATTTTTTCTATCGCCCTCGCATCAGCCACGCAAGATATCGCCATTGATGCCTTCCGTATCGATAACTTCGCCGAGCACGAAACCGAGAAGTTTCCGCTCGCCTCGGCCATGTCGGTCATTGGTTGGTGGACAGGTTATTCCGTGCCTGGCTATATCGGTTTTATTAATGCCGATGCCATGGGGTGGAACCAAGTTTATGTGATTATGGCCGGCTTTGTCGGCTTAATGATCTTGGCTACCCTGTATGTCAAAGAGCCTGTCAGTGATCGCGAACAGCGCCAAGACAAGGCCACCAAACATTACCTCAATCAAGGCTATAGTGGCTTCCAAGCTTGGTTTGCCGTCACCGTCGTGGAACCTTTTGCCGAGTTCTTTCGTCGCAACGGTATCAATGTAGCCCTCACGCTGTTGTTGTTTGTGTTTTTATTCAAATTGGGCGAAGCCTTTCTCGGCCGTATGTCGATTGTGTTTTACAAAGATGTCGGCTTTACTAATGAGCAAATTGGCTATTACTCCAAGCTGGTCGGCTGGGGACTCACCGTGGTCTACACCCTGATTGGCAGCTACATTAATCTGCGTTTTGGCGTGATTAAAGGCCTATTTATTGGCGGTGTCGCCATGGCATCCAGCAACTTAATGTTCGCGTGGATTGCGATGGTCGGCCCCAACGAGCATCTGCTACTGGGGGCGATTTTGGTAGACAACTTTACCTCAGCGTTTGCCACCATTGCGTTTGTCTCCTTTTTAACCTTCTTAACCGGTCGCGCGTTCTCAGCCACCCAATATGCGCTGCTCGCGTCCTTGGGGAATTTAGGCCGCACCACAGTCGCGTCATTCAGTGGCATGATGGTCGACTGGCTCGATAGCTGGTCAACATTTTTCGTAATAACTGCGTTAATGGTGATCCCGGGACTGGTCATGCTGATCTATATTGGCAGGCACTTTCGCCAACCTCCGTCACAAAATGATAAGCGTGCTGGACACTGCCTAGATTCCCGTCGCGACTAACCCTGACATATCACAGTGGAGTGCAAAATTTTGTGCGACGCTGTGATTGTTTTAGTAACAAAGATCACATAAAACTGTCATGCAACGCTTTACAACTTGCCGCGGATCACAGCCTTTTTTTGTGTCTATGTTTATTACATTCTTTATAGTGAACTTAATCAATATACTGCCTCTGTCCAATGCGCACTGCGCAACAACAAGACCCAGCAGAGGCAGTCACTATGAAAAAATCCCTACTCGCACTCGCCGTTATCGCCGCCAGCGGTGTATCCGTTGCCAACGCCGCCGATTACTCGGATGACATTTACAAAAATGATCATAAATGGCTTCAGTTTAATGCCATGTATGCCATTAACGAAAAGCCGCAATTTGGTGATGACACCGATAAAGACCACAACTATCTAGAAATGGAGTTTGGCGGCCGTAAAGGCGTGGTCGATCTCTATGGTTATGTGGATATTTTTGACTTGGCAGAAAGCGACAGCGACAACAACAATAAGAAAGACGCCGCTAAGTCCTTCATGAAATTGGCGCCACGCTTCTCGATTGATGGCATCACCGGACAAGACTTGTCGTTTGGCCCTGTACAAGAAGTCTACTTCTCGACCTTGTTTAACTGGGGGGGCGGTAAGTCAGACACAAATAATTCATTCTGGGGTATCGGTGCCGATGTTGAGCTACCTTGGTTTGGCAAAGTGGGCATGAACCTTTATGGCTTGTATGACATCAATAAAAAAGATTGGAATGGCTATCAGTTCTCGACTAACTGGTTTAAACCTTTCCACTTTTTCGACAATGGCAGCTTCCTGTCGTACCAAGGTTATATCGATTACCAATTCGGTGCCGACGATACCTTTAAAGGCAGCAGTCAGGCGACCCATGGCGGTGCGATGTTTAACGGCCTGTACTGGCACTCAGATAACTACGCCCTTGGTTACGGCCTAAAAGCGTACAATGACGTCTACTTAATTGAAGATGCCGGTACAACTGAAAGCTCGGGTATTTCTCACTACCTTAGCGCGACCTACAAGTTCTAATCTATCCAGCGCCGGTCCCTGCCGGCGCTTCGCTCCCTGCTCTATATTGTCTGTGATACACTGGCCTTTTCATCGATAGGCAAGTGTCATGCGGATCACCTTGATAGGCGCTGGTGCGATCGGCACCTTATGGGCGGTAAAATTAAGCCAAGCGGGTCATCACGTTCATCTTATCACCCGCGATAGCGCTCATCAGCGAGAGCTCAACCTGGACGGCGCCTCCCTTACCTTGCCCGCCAATCAACCAGACGTACTTCGATACAGTGATCTTTGGCTGGTATGCACCAAAGCCTATGACGTGCAAGCAGCCTTAACCCCGTGCTTTACTCATCTTGAGCCGGAGACCATGGTGATGTTGATGCATAACGGCATGGGACCGCATCAATGGCTCATTGATTCTCTACCAGCCAGCCAACCGCTGCTACTCGCAACCACCTCACAAGGTGTATTTCGTGCTGAAACAGGCGAGTATCAACATACGGGCAATGGCCCCACGGCGCTCGGGGCAGGTAACAAAGCCGGTGAAGCCTGCCAGTTTCTCGCCGATGTGTTGGATCATGCCTTGCCGACAGCAACCTGGCAAACCAATATCATTGAATCGCTATGGTATAAACTGGCAGTCAATAGCGTCATCAACCCGCTCACCGCTTTACACGGGATAAAAAATGGTGAGTTGCTCAAGCTTGATTATGAGCCAATCATTGATGCGCTGTGCCAAGAGTTGGCCACTGTAATGCGAGCAGAGCGGATCCTTGCCTCTGCCACCGAAGTGCGTCAACGCGTGGAAACGGTCGCCAAGGCAACCGCAGACAACTACTCTTCAATGAATCGGGATGTGTTTTATCAGCGCTCCACAGAGCTGGAATACATTACAGGCTATGTGTTACAACGCGCACAGGCACACCAGATCTCAACCCCACATCACCAGCAGCTTTATCAAGCCATGCAACAAGCACAAAGGAATAAGGAATCATCATGAGTGACAAACGCATCCTGATTTGTATTGCTAACGGCACTGAAGAAATGGAAGCCGTGACCGCCATTGATGTCATGAAGCGCGCCGGCTTTAACGTCACTGTGGCCAGTGCTGATCCGGATGGCGCGCTGACGCTAACCTGCTCGCGTGGCGTGAAGCTAGTTTGCGACGCGGCGCTGGCGATGGTGGCCGATCAACCATTTGACTGTGTGATCTTACCCGGAGGGATTGAAGGCGCGCAGTGTTTGGGGGACAGCAACCTTGTGACTGAAATGGTTAAACAACAACAGAGCGACAATGCTTGGGTCGCTGCGATTTGTGCCGCACCAGCTTTGGTACTACAACGCCACCAGCTATTCCCACAGTCACACATGAGTTGTCACCCGAGCGTTAGCGATCAGATCCCAGAGCAATGGCTAAGCCGCCGCCGCGTGATGACCGATTATGACCACCGTTTAATTACCAGTCAGGGGCCAGGCTCGGCAATGGAGTTCGCGATTGAAATCGTTCACGTGCTCGGCGGCAAAGCCTTGGCATGGCAAGTCGCGGAGCCGATGATGCCTCTGCCTCAACTGCATTACGAGAAAAAGTTTACAGAAGGCTAGGCTCATGCAAGGCTCAAACGTAAACAGGCAGCCAAATGGCTGCCTGTTTTTATTGCGGCAAAACTGCGTTACACCCGATACACTTTGACATTCTCAAAGCCCATATCTTTAAGATACAGCGCCTGCAAGCGACTCATCACGCCTCGCTCGCAATAGAGCAAATAGGTTTTCGTTTGGTCAAGGTCGCCAAACTGGGTCGCCAGTTTAAAGAAGGGAATATGCACGACATCGACGCCTTCAATCTCAAGAGGCTTATCTTCTTGCTCTTCACGGCTGCGAATATCAAGCACGACCGCGCCGTTCTCTACCTCATTAACCAGCTCCGCTTCCGGCGCTTTTTCTTGGCTCAATGCTTCGATATCACGGATATCCATCACAGTGGCGTTATCAACCACTTGTTCTAGCAAGCTAAAATCAAATTTGGTTTCTTCGTGTTCCAGCTTAGCTTTTTCGGCTTTCACCGTTGGCTTTTTGGAAATCACGCCACAATACTCAGGCATGGTCTTGGCGAAATCTTCCGTACCAATTTTACGCGCCGTTTGAATAATGTCTTCTTTGTCCCAATTAATCAGTGGACGCAAAATCAAGCTATCGGTGACATTATCAATCATGCGCAGGTTGGTCAGTGTTTGGCTCGACACCTGTCCTAACGCCTCACCGGTCACCAGTGCCTGAATACCAAACCGTTTGGCCACCATGGCCGCCGCACGCATAAACATACGCTTAAGCACCACGCCCATTTGCGCGTTATCGATATTTTCCAGGATGTTGTTAACAACTGGCTCAAAATCAATCGAAATAAACTTCACTTTGGCCGACGAGCCAAATTTATTCCATAGGTAATGAGACACCTGCTGCACACCCGTTTCATGCGATTTTCCGCCTAGATTAAAGAAACAGTAGTGCACTTTACTGCCGCGTTTAATGTGCAAATAACTGGAAACGCCTGAATCGAACCCGCCAGAGATCAAGCTCAATACATCTTCCTGTGTACCGAGCGGAAAGCCGCCTAAGCCTGCGTGACGATGTTTCACCACGTTGAGCTTGTCGTGGTCCACTTCCATCATCACGGTGACATCCGGTTTTTTCAGTTGCACGCTGGCCGACGGGACGGCTTGGTTTAATCCGCCACCGACATAGCGCTCAAGATCGATAGAGGTAAAGTCATGCTGCCCACGACGCTTAGCGCGCACACAAAAGGTTTTGCCTTCGATTTGATGACGTACGTCCGCCAAAGTGAGCTCATAGATATGATGTAAATCGTTAAACAGGGTTTGCTCAACCTCAAGAACAGTTTGCACGCCTGGTGTGTTGGTCAGCACATCCAAAACCAATTGGCGCTCGTTAGGTTGTTTTAACGTCACCTCAATGTGATCCCGACGGTTATATACCGCCGTATTATCAGTCCGACGCTTTAAAATATTACGAATATTGCACTCGAGGATTTTTGTAAAACGCTTTCTGACTGACTCACTTTTGACGATCACCTCAGGGTGAATTTTAACGATAAACTTCATAACCGGTTCGATACAGCTGGAAACAAGGCCGCGGATTATACAATAACCAGGCTGCCGCTGAAACCGGGTATTTTTGCGTCGCTAAAAAGTGGGAGTGACCGGTGATAACTTGCCTTATCAGACAGTCAGTTATCACCGGGATAGGCCGCTAGGGGGCATTGGGAGCCGCGTTCTCGGTAGAGATTTCATCCGAATAGGTGGGTTTTCCTTGGATCACAGCAATTTCCACGCGTCGGTTAGATGCTCGGTTTTCCGGTGAGTTGTTCGGGGCACGCGGCTTGGTATCCGCCAGGCCTTCTACTTTCATCCTTAAATGGTTAAAACCAGGCACTTTCTCCATCTCTTGTGCCACTGACACCGCACGCTGTGCGGAGAGATCCCAATTGGATCGGTACAGCTCTGACTCCAAAGGTGTGCTGTCGGTATGTCCTGAGACTTTTATTTCCCCCGGCACGTCTTTTACCAGTTGCGCGATTTGACGCACCATGGGGCGGAACTTAGGCTGCAGAAACGCCGAGTTTTGTGGAAACGCTCCTCTTTCGCGGATCCTTATCACCAACTGTTGCCCTAAATTCTCTACTTCAACCGCGCCTTCATCGATTTCGCGTTGCAACGCCTGCATCAACGCCTTTTGCAGCTGCTCAAGTTGCTGCTGCATTCGCTGCTGCTCCAATTGTGACGCCACTTGGGCGCTGGTGCCGCCTTCCTTATCTGATGTATTGCGTTGGGAGCCGCCCGACCGATCATCTTCGCCCTCTTGAAAGTCCAAGGTGCGCTGCGTCATATCAATGGTTTGCTGCATGATGACTTCAATCGGTGTCGGCTCTGGGCGTCCCGGACGGAACTCCTGGGCAATCACACTGGTCCCTTTGGGAATGTCTTTCACCTCAAGGACATTTTGTACCCCGAAAGCGAACTTCATTGAACCGGCAATTTGCTTAAACTTAAGCACATCCATCTCTGAAAATGACAACAGAAGGACGAAAAAGCACATAAGAAGCGACATCAAGTCCGCAAACGTCCCCATCCACGGCGGTAAGCCGGGAGGCGGACATTTGCATTCCTCTTCTTCTTGTTGTTGTGCCATGAAGACTCCTTAATTGGCGATCGCTGAAGCCAAAACCTCAGTCCGATTAATTATCGACATCAACCTCACGCTTACCCTCATTGAGATAATTTTTCAAAAAGCCATCAATGACACGCGGGTTTTGTCCATCTTGAATCGCAAGTAAGCCGTCCATAATCAAGCGTCGATTCAGTTTCTCTTGCTCCTTGCGCAAGGCAAGTTTATTGGCGATGGGGGTCGCCACCATGTTGGCCAACATCGCACCGTACATGGTGGTCAACAAAGCAACCGCCATTGCAGGGCCAATCGCCTTCGGATCATCCATGTTCGATAGCATGGCCACCAGCCCTATCAAGGTCCCTATCATCCCCATCGCTGGCGCCACATCAGCCAAGGCACTGTAAAAACCGATGCCATGATCGTGGCGCTCCTCGGTAAGATTAATATCTTTGTGCAGTGTGGCGCGAACCACGTCGGCATCATGACCATCGACGAGCAAGTCCACGCCTTTTTGCATAAACGAGTTACTGACCTCCATCTCTTCGAGCGCGAGGAAGCCACCCTTACGGGCGGCGTCAGCCATCTCAATGATTTTGGCAATCAGATCCTCTGGGTCATCAGATTTGAACATGAACGCCTTGCCTGCAATTTTAAAACAGGCAAAAAACTGTCCTACGGTGTATTTGGTGAGAACAACAAATAAACTCCCGCCAATGACGATAAGCACCGATGGCACATCAAAATACATGTTCATGGTGCCGCCCAACAGCATCGCCATTATTACGAATGCGAACGAGCCGATAATGCCGATGAGCGTCGCTATATCCACGTCAGTCTCCCTTAAATTACATCAAGTCATTGTTTTTCATTTTTTAGGGTATTGATTATATCGGCAACCAACCCTATAGGTTTAGCGTAAATACGCCGATACCAACAAGGATAACATGCCTTTTACTACGGTGGCGCCAAGCACACAAAAACACGCCGAGTGGTTTGACCGCCCTTAACCACTGAGTTACCGTCTAGCCTCTCTTTTCTAATTTTATGGCATCATGGCTGTGAAGAAACCAGAAAATATGACCTTTGAGGACACGCTCAAAGAGTTAGATAGCATTGTCGGTGCGCTAGAGTCCGGCGAACTCCCCCTCGATACCGCGATGAAACGTTTTGAACGCGGCATTGCACTCACGCGTCAAGGACAAAAAACCCTTGCAGACGCAGAGCAACGCGTCGAGATCTTGCTTTCGCAAGAAGATGATGGGCCACTGACTGAGTTTTCTCCTCAAGACGATGATTAACACTGTTGTACACGATGCGCTGCGCGAAACGCAAACCCGAAGTAATCAACAACTCGAAGCGTGGCTTGATACCTTATCCTCTCAAGATCAACCGCTTATCCAGGCAATGCGCCATGGTTTGCTCTTGGGTGGTAAACGCATTCGCCCCTTTCTAACCTATGCCACAGGGCAGTTGTTTGGTGTGCCACTTGCGCAAATTGATACACCGGCTGTCGCCGTGGAGTGTATTCACGCCTACTCGTTGATTCATGATGATTTGCCTGCCATGGATAACGACAGCTTGCGACGCGGGCAGCCAACCTGTCATGTCGCCTTTGATGAAGCGACCGCGATTTTGGCCGGTGACGCGTTACAAACACTGGCCTTTACCGTGCTGGCTGAAGGCGAACTCAATCCAGCGGCCGAACCTTACCGTATACATATGGTGAAAACCTTGGCTACGGCCAGCGGTGCGGCGGGTATGTGCCTAGGACAATCATTGGATTTAGCCGCGGAGGGACGTGCTGTTGATCTTGAAGCACTCAAACGCATTCACCACAATAAAACCGGTGCATTGATCAAAGGGGCGGTGAGGCTCGGCGCTTATGCCGCTGGCGAGTCCGGCGTGCGCCATTTAAGTGCGCTTGATCGCTTTGCTGACGCCATCGGTCTCGCGTTTCAAGTTCAAGACGACATTTTGGACATTACCAGCGATACCCAAACACTGGGTAAGCCACAAGGGTCAGACGTAAACGCAGATAAAAGTACCTACCCGGCATTGCTGGGGCTGGCCGGTGCACAAGAAAAAGCCGAACAACTTTACCGAGAGGCACTACACGCCTTGGAGGCAATCCCCTACAATACCGAACAATTGGAAGTTTTTGCCCGATATATCATCGAGCGCAACAACTAGCATGATTAATAAAAGCGCCGAACCATTATGACACTGGATATATCAAAATACCCCACTCTCGCTCTTGCTGATACGCCGGAAGAGTTGCGTACCTTACCACGCGATCACCTGCCGCAGCTTTGTGAAGAGTTACGTACCTATTTACTCAACACGGTCAGTCACTCAAGTGGCCACTTTGCCTCTGGGCTAGGTACCGTGGAGCTGACTGTGGCGCTGCACTATGTGTATAACACGCCCTTCGATCACCTCGTTTGGGACGTAGGGCACCAAGCCTATCCACACAAGATCCTGACTGGACGACGTGAGCGCATGCAAACTATCCGGAAAAAAGACGGTTTGCACCCCTTTCCGTGGCGCGGAGAAAGCCCCTACGATGTGCTGTCGGTTGGTCATTCCTCAACGTCCATCAGCGCCGCGCTCGGTATGGCCATTAGTGCGCAAAAAGAGGGGCAGAATCGACGTGTAGTCAGTGTGATAGGCGATGGCGCAATCACCGCTGGGATGGCATTTGAAGCCATGAACCATGCCGGTGATATCAAACCCGATATGCTCGTGGTACTCAACGACAACGAGATGTCCATTTCTGAAAACGTCGGAGCGCTGAATAATCATTTTGCCCAACTCCTCTCTGGCAATGTCTACACCAGTATTCGTGAAGGCGGTAAGAAAGTATTGTCGGGCGCGCCACCAATTAAAGAGTTAGTGCGCCGCGCGGAAGAGCACCTTAAAGGCATGGTTGTCCCAGGCACCATGTTTGAAGAGCTGGGCTTTAACTACATTGGCCCAATTGATGGCCACGATGTCGAAGAGTTAGTCAAAACCCTCAAAAACATGCGCCATTTAAAAGGGCCGCAGTTTTTGCACGTCATGACCAAAAAAGGCAAAGGGTACGAGCCGGCGGAAAAAGATCCGATTGGGTACCATGCCGTGCCTAAGTTTGATCCCAGTGTACACACGCTGCCTAAATCCAAGCCAGCGAGCCCAACGTTTTCTAATGTGTTCGGCGACTGGCTATGTGATATGGCGGAACAAGATGACAAGTTACTCGCGATTACGCCAGCCATGCGCGAAGGCTCCGGCATGGTGCGCTTTTCTAAAACGCACCCAGACAAATATTTTGATGTCGCCATTGCTGAGCAGCACTCAGTGACGCTGGCTGCAGGCATGGCAATCGGTACCTACCACCCTGTGGTGGCCATTTATTCGACCTTCCTACAGCGCGCCTATGATCAAGTCATTCACGATGTCGCGATCATGAATTTACCCGTGCTGTTTGCCATTGACCGTGGCGGGATTGTTGGCGCAGATGGCCAAACCCACCAAGGCGCTTTTGATTTAAGCTATTTACGCTGTGTCCCCAACTTGGTGGTGATGACGCCAAGTGATGAAAACGAGTGTCGCCAAATGCTGTATACCGGCCATATTCATAATGGACCAGCGGCGGTGCGCTATCCTCGCGGCAGTGGTATCGGTGCAGAGATTGAACAGAAGATGCAAGCGATGCCGATTGGCAAAGGCGTGATCAAACGTCGGGGAACACGGTTAGCCATCCTCAACTTTGGTACCTTATTGCCGCATGCTCAGGAAGCAGCAGACGAGCTGGATGCCACCTTGGTTGATATGCGCTTTGCCAAACCTTTAGATGAAGCGCTGCTACTCGACATGGCCAAGACGCATGACTGCCTAGTCACCGTGGAAGAAAATGCGATCGCAGGCGGTGCAGGCTCCGGGGTGATTGAAGCGATGATGCGCCATGGGGTTATCAAGCCTGTACGGCAAATCGGTTTACCCGATCGCTTTATCTCTCAAGGCACCCAGCAAGAAGTGCACGCCGAGCTTGAGCTCGATGGCCCCGGCATTAAGGCTCAAATTCAGCGTTACTTGGCCACGTTGGCTGAATAGGGGCGTTGACTGCGTAGAGGCGTCGTTTTTGCAACACGAGTCAGGCGCTATCTTCTGGTATGAAAAAACCCGCTACCAATGAGCGGGTTTTTTATGCTTCAGCGGACATTGACGCAGTGGCTTAGCCCGCTCACGCACGCTTACTTGGTACCAAAAATCTTATCACCGGCATCACCAAGCCCAGGTACAATGTACCCTTTGTCATCCAGCTTTTCATCGATAGCCGCCGTATAAAGCTCAATATCAGGATGCGCTTTTTTCAATGCCTCAATCCCTTCTGGGGCAGAGACCAATACCAAGACCTTGATCTGCTGACAGCCCTGCTCTTTGAGCAAATCGATAGTCGCAATCATCGACCCCCCCGTGGCCAACATTGGATCCACAACCAAGGCCATGCGCTCGTCGATATTACTGGCTAGTTTATGAAAGTAAGGGACAGGCTCTAGGGTTTCTTCATCGCGATACACACCAACGACACTGATGCGCGCACCTGGGACATGCTCAAGCACCCCATCCATCATGCCCAAGCCTGCACGCAAAATAGGCACCACGGTGACTTTTTTGCCCTTGATTTGATCGACATTAACTGGGCCATCCCAGCCATCAATCGTTACTGTTTCTGTATCGAAGTCAGACGTCGCTTCATAAGTCAGCAGACTGCCCACTTCGGTCGCAAGCTCGCGAAACCGTTTGGTGCTAATATCTCGCTCGCGCATCAAGCCGATTTTATGTTTGACTAACGGGTGCCTTACTTCCACGACCTTCATCTTAGACTCCTTACAAAAAACAAATTCTCGGTAGTATACATGAAAGGTTTTTGCTAGCGTAGGCTTAGGGCTTGACATATCGCCCAGATTCTCGCCAAACAGCCTACGCAAACGTTTTCCTTTCTCTGAATCCACTGATAGAATAGCGCCGACTTTTGACTTCCAACTCCGGCGAGGAATTGCAGTGAGCGGTAAACAATCATCTCTTAGCTATAAGGACGCTGGTGTCGATATTGACGCTGGTAACGCACTAGTCGACCGCATTAAAGGGGTAGTAAAACAAACGCACCGGCCCGAAGTCATGGGAGGCCTAGGAGGCTTTGGCGCGCTTTGTTCATTGCCAACCAAATACAAAGAACCGGTATTGGTCTCTGGTACAGACGGCGTAGGTACCAAGCTGCGCTTAGCGCTGGATGCGAATAAACACGATACTATCGGCATCGATCTGGTTGCAATGTGCGTTAACGATCTGATCGTGCAAGGTGCTGAGCCTCTCTTTTTCCTCGACTACTATGCAACAGGCAAGTTGGATGTTGACGTCGCGGCGGACGTTGTGACGGGTATCGCCCAAGGCTGTCAGCAAGCAGGTTGCGCCCTTATCGGCGGCGAGACCGCGGAAATGCCTGGCATGTACAGCGGCGATGATTACGATGTGGCTGGTTTTTGTGTCGGTGTTGCCGAGAAGTCTGCCATCATTGATGGGAGCCAAGTCAGCGATGGCGACGCCTTGATTGGCCTTGCGTCTAGTGGCCCGCATTCAAACGGCTACTCGCTGATCCGAAAGATCCTCGAAGTCAGTCAAGCAAACCTGAGTGACGACCTAGAAGGCCAACCACTCATCGATCACTTGCTAGCCCCGACCCGCATTTACGTCAAATCGGTATTAGCCCTGCTTGAGCAAGCGCCCATCCATGCAATTTCTCATATCACAGGTGGCGGCTTTTGGGAGAACATCCCCCGCGTATTGCCCGCTGGAACCAAGGCGGTGATCGACAACACCAGTTGGCAATGGCCGCCTGTATTTAACTGGTTGCAAGAAAAAGGCAACGTCAGTGACTATGAAATGCTACGCACCTTTAACTGTGGTGTGGGACTTGTGATTGCACTCCCTCAGGCTGAAGCTGACAAAGCGATTACCCTGTTAAATCAAGCGGGCGAAACCGCCTGGCAACTGGGCCATATTGCTCACGCGACGGGCGACGACGCACAGGTGGAGCTGAAAGCATGAAGCGCATTGTCGTCTTGATTTCCGGCAGCGGTTCCAATTTGCAAGCATTGATTGATAACATTCACGCGCAGCACGCGAACATTGTCGCCGTGATTGCCAATAAAGCTGACGCCTATGGGCTCACGCGTGCCAAGCACGCGGGGATACCGGCTCAAGTGGTTGCCAACACCGATTATGCTAGCCGGGAAGAGTATGATGCGGCGCTTATTCGAGCGCTAGATGCCTATCAGCCCGACCTTGTCGTACTGGCGGGTTTTATGCGTATTTTAACCCCAGGTTTCGTTGCCCACTATGCGGGGCGAATGCTCAACATTCACCCCTCCCTGCTCCCCAAGTACACAGGACTGCATACCCACCAGCGTGCAATTGATGCTGGCGATACCGAGCATGGTACATCGGTGCATTTTGTCACTGAAGAGCTCGACGGTGGCCCCGTGATACTCCAAGCTCGTGTACCTATTTTTGAGGACGACGACGCAGAGTCTGTCGCCGCGCGCGTCCAACAACAAGAGCACAGGATCTACCCACTGGTGGTCAAGTGGTTTGTCGATGGCCGCCTGAAGATGATGGAAGATCACGCTAGGCTTGATGGTCAGGCACTCGGCCACGCCGGCTATGCCGCAGACGCGTAGCTCGTATAGACACTGACAACATAAAATAAGGCGCATTCGCGCCTTTTTTATTCGCTAAGATACCGATGTGTGATTGGCGCAATACACCTCGCCAAAGTGAAACACACAATATTCCCCTTCAGCCATTTTATGCCAGCGCTCGTTGTTGGTAAGGGGTTGCGTGGCAATCACGGTCACCACATCGTTAGGCGTGGTTTGCTCATGAAAATCGACCGTCATCTCTTGGTCGATCAGGCTAGCTTTTCCAAACGGAGCGCGACGCGTGATCCAATGGAGATTATTGGTACAATACGCCATGACATAGTCGCCATCGCTAAACAGCATGTTGTAAACACCCAACGCGCGCAGGCGATCACAGCGTGAAGCGATAAAGTCAAACACCTCACACATATTGTCTGGCTGTTGCGGATAGTGCTTAAACAACTCATTCAATAACCAACAAAACGCTTTCTCACTGTCCGTTTCCCCGACAGGCTTAAAGTGGCCAGTATACAGGCTCTCAAACCCAGATAACTGCCCATTGTGAGCAAACGTCCAATAACGCCCCCAGATCTCACGAGTGAAAGGATGTGTGTTTTCTAAGCTGATCCCACCTCGATTTGCTTGGCGAATATGGCTAACCACCGCACAGCTTTTTATCGGATAACTGGTGACCAGCTCTGCGACCTTGGATTGGCTACTGGGTGCCGGATCTTTAAAGGTGCGAAACCCTTTGCCTTCATAAAAGGTGATCCCCCAGCCATCGCGATGCGGACCCGTTTTACCGCCGCGCTGAATCAAGCCAGTAAAGCTAAAACAAATATCGGTTGGGACGTTGGCACTCATGCCAAGCAGCTCGCACATTCTTTCATCTACCTCCGCGGGGTTACGCTGCCATTTCCTTTTCCACTAGCTGGATAAGAATATGGATAATTTTGATATGGACTTCCTGAATACGATCCGCATAACCAAAGTGAGGCACACGGATTTCAATATCAGCGAGACCTGCCATTTTGCCGCCGTCTTTTCCCGTAAGCATAATGGTCTTCATGCCTTTTTGTTTGGCGACATCAATGGCATTGAGGATATTCCCCGAATTGCCCGATGTAGATAGCCCAAACAACACGTCGCCTTTCATGCCCACCGCCTCAAGATAACGCGAGAAAATATACTCGTAGCCAAAGTCATTTGACACGCACGAAATATGGCTTGGATCTGAAATGGCAATCGCGGGATAACCAGGACGGTTTTCTCGGTAGCGCCCGGTCAATTCTTCAGCAAAATGCATAGCATCACAATGCGAGCCGCCATTGCCACAAGAGAGCACCTTGCCACTGGCCTTAAAACTATCGGCCAACAGTTTCGCGGCTTTCTCGATTTGCTGAATGTTATTGTCATCACTTAAAAACGCTGTTAACACATCGGCAGCTTCTGTCAGCTCACCGCGAATAATATCTTGGTACATGGCACCTTCCCACTGTTAACAAATATCTGACGTTCTCGCCTGACAGGCATAACGTCACATGACTGCCAGTGTACCCGCATCGTTTTACGGCTGTCGACTGCCGAGCCCTTCCGACAAGCGAGCCAGGTCACGTTTGCTTGAATGGCAACCTATCTTGCCAGTTGTCCTCATCCTCAAGTGGTGATTTTCTCACCTTGCAAGCTAGGTCACACCGTATCATTTTACAATTCGTTAATTATTTGCTTACATTGAGTGGTACGACCTCTTACCACGACAGTAAGGGCAAACCAAAACCTAAGGAGATGACGTGATGGCAACAGGGTTATATATCGCCGCCATGCTAATACTGGCCGGTGTACTCGCATACCATCGTGCTAAGCTGCTGGTATCGACTGCCGTGCTCGCAGCCGGACTAGTTGTAGGGACAATCATGGGCAGCGTCGGGGAGATCACTTGGTTGATCTTTGCCGTGATCGCATTGCCGCTCAATATCGTGACGTTTCGCCGCAACTGGCTCAGCAAGCCCGCTTTCAAAGCATTTAAATCCGTGATGCCAGAAATGTCAGCGACGGAAAAAGAAGCGATTGATGCGGGAACAGTCTGGTGGGAAGCCGACCTATTCCGCGGCGCGCCGGATTGGAACAAACTGCATGACATTCCCGCCCCGACGCTGAGTGCGGAAGAGCAGGCATTTTTAGATGGACCGGTCAACGAAGTCTGCCGCATGGTCGATGACTACCAAGTCACGCATGAACTCGCTGACCTGCCCGAGGATGTTTGGCAATATTTGAAAGACAACAAATTCTTCGCCATGATCATCAAAAAGCAATATGGTGGCTTGGAATTTTCTGCCTACGCGCAATCCTTGGTGCTGCAAAAATTGTCAGGCGTCTCTGGTGTGCTGTCATCCACCGTGGGGGTCCCTAACTCACTAGGCCCAGGTGAATTGCTCCAGCATTACGGCACCACAGAGCAAAAAGACCATTACCTCCCTCGTTTGGCCCAAGGTAAAGAAATCCCTTGTTTTGCGTTGACCAGCCCAGAGGCGGGCTCTGATGCAGGCTCGATTCCTGATTATGGTGTGGTCACCAAAGGTATGTGGCAAGGTGAAGAAGTGCTGGGGATGAAAATCACCTGGAACAAACGTTATATTACCCTCGCCCCGGTTGCCACTGTGTTGGGTCTGGCGTTTAAGCTACGCGATCCTGAACACCTATTAGGCGATCAGGATGAACTTGGTATTACCTGTGCGTTGATCCCAACGGACCTCGAAGGGGTTGAAATTGGCCGTCGCCATTTCCCGCTTAACGTGCCTTTCCAAAACGGTCCAACTCAAGGCAACGACGTCTTCGTACCGATGGACTTTATTATTGGTGGCCAGAAAATGGCAGGCCAAGGCTGGCGTATGCTGATGGAGTGCCTGTCAATTGGTCGCGGCATTACCCTACCCTCCAATACCACGGGGGGACTAAAGTCAGCCGCCCTAGCAACAGGGGCTTACGCACGCATTCGCCGCCAGTTCAAACTCCCCATTGGTAAAATGGAAGGGATTGAAGAGCCTCTCGCGCGTATTGCTGGCAACGCCTACGTGATGGATGCTGCCAGCGCGCTGACGGTGACGGGTATCGATATCGGCGAGAAGCCCTCGGTCATTTCTGCCATCGTTAAATATCACTGTACTCACCGCAGTCAACAAGGTGTGATTGATGCGATGGATGTGGTAGGCGGTAAAGGCATCTGTCTGGGACCAAAAAACTTCCTGGGACGCAACTATCAAGGGTCGCCGATCGCCATCACGGTGGAAGGCGCTAACATCCTGACGCGTTCAATGATCATCTTCGGTCAAGGTGCGATTCGTTGCCATCCATTCGTGTTGGATGAGATTCGTGCCAGCGAAAATAGCGATCAGCAAGCCGCCCTCGCGGCGTTTGATAAGGCCTTATTTGGTCATGTTGGCTTTGTGTTTAGCAATGTTGCACGTGCTTTCTGGCTTGGTCTTACCGATGGTCGTTTGTCTAAATCTCCCCGCAAAGACGCGACACGTCGTTATTACCAGCAGATGAATCGCTACAGTGCCGCGCTCGCGCTACTCGCCGATGTCTCTATGGCAGTATTAGGCGGCAACCTCAAGCGTAAAGAGCGCTTGTCAGCGCGCCTTGGCGATGTGCTGAGCCAGCTTTATCTTGCGTCAGCCACCATAAAACGTTATGCCGATGAAGGCTATCAGAAAGAGGATCTCCCTCTGGTGCATTGGGGCATGCAAGACGCCATGTACCAAGCTGAACAAGCACTGGATGGCTTTATCGCTAACTTCCCGAATCGAGTGGTTGCTGGCTTGGTGCGCGTACTGGTATTCCCGCTGGGTAAAGGACGCCGTCAGCCTGGCGATCGCCTCGATGGCAAACTGGCTGTCATTTTACAATCACCCAGTGCAACGCGTGATCGCCTCGGCCGAGGTCAGTACTTCGAGCCAGGTAATGCGATTGGTAATATTGAAAAGGCACTGCATGACATTTTGAATGCTGAGCCTATTCATAAAAAAGTGTGTGATGGCATCGGTGAGAAGCTGCCGTTTATGTTCCTCGACCAAGTCGCGGATAAAGGCTTGAGCGCCGGCGTGATTACCGAGCAAGAAGCTGCACTATTGCGAGAAGCCGAGCAAGGCCGCCTTGAAACGATCAATGTGGATGACTTTGACCCGTCAGAGCTGCCCGCCGCCTCGGTCAAGGAGAGCAAGATGCATAACGCGGCTTAACCGTATTTTCCTGCATCAATGGCGTAACGTAAAAAGAGAGGGCTTCCCTCTCTTTTTTATTGCCCGTATAGATGGGCTTACTCGCACCACAGTGCTAGTCGTTTTTATCCGGCCTATCCATGTCAAGCTCACTGGCTTGGTCGTCTCCGTCGCTGTCCAGTGGAGGGGCTTCCAGCTCTTGCGCCGCTTCAGCCAATTTGCGTGCTTTGCGTTTTCGCAAGACAAACCAAGTGGCGGCACCTATCAGCATCACCAATAAGTTACCTAATCCAATGATCAACAGGGAAGTGGTTCGTGCTTCTTCTCGCTCTCGTTGTTGGCGGCGCGCCTCCGCCGCTTCCATCATGGCTTTTTCACGCGCTTCACGCTCTGCTTCGGCTTCTTCCAGCGCCGCGTAATCGGTGACCGCAAAGGTTTGTTCTGGAAGAGGAAAAACCAAGGGTCGTCCCGATAACTGATCCGTCGCATACAAGGTTGTCCGCCATTTGTATTGTCCAGGTGTACTGGCATAAGGAATATCGAGTGTAATCGTTTGCTGCTCTTCATCAGCGGTTGTTTGGTAGACCGTCGTTTTTCCTTCGGTATCGGTGAATTTGGCGTGAACAGACACGCTACCTGGCTCAATACTGGCCTGCTCGGACTCAACAACCAATTGATGCGGTTCGCCCTCTCCTTGGCTTTGTTTAAACGTGGCCATTAACGGTGTCGGGTAAACTAAGACTTGTTGCTCTAAAGTACGGAAAAAAATACCGTTACCCGAGGTCACGCGTGCGCGGTATTTTCCTGGCATGACGTTAATCGGCAAAGACACGGTGAAAACGCCGTCATTGGGTGCTTCATCAAGCCCCGAGCCGTCGTCACTAAATTGCCCTAATGCTTTGGGCTGTGGCCGCTGATCGGGATTAAGCGACTCCGGATCTTCGATGAACTCAGTAAAGTGTACGGTCAAATCGACACGCTCAATGAAGTCACGCAAGTTAAGGGGCTTATCGCCCAGCATGAGCTGTGCGGTAAACTTCACCGCCTCGCCTTGATAAAGACGACTGGGTAAGTCTTCAACCTGCATACGCAAGTCACTTAAAACACGGACTTTGTTGTCAGGGCTCACTCGGCCAATCGCTTGCCATGGGCCTGGCATGGGGTCGGTAATCGACACGATGTCCATGTCTGATTCTTGATGCCAGGATACTTTGTCTGGGTGGCGCCATGCATAATATTTGGTGCCGTCCGGGCGTACCAACACCACTGGCATGCTTGGCTTTTCTCGATAAATCACGAAGGCCGCACGTTCAATGGTTGGATCAACACGGAAGCGATTTTCCAGCAGACGAATTTCTTGCTCGTTAGCGTGTGCCAACAAGGGAAAACAAACACACACCGCCCACCATCGCTTCTTCATGCCTTCTCCTACTGCCGCCAAAGACAGCTACCGTTTTGCTCAATAAAGTCTAAACGCGCTTCGTGCGCACTCATTTCATCGGCCGATGCGGGAATAACCTTTAGCGATTTCTGACGCTTAACGGTTCTTGGTGCCATTGGACTCGCATTATCCGTCTCAGTACCCGCATTAAATGACAAGTTAGTTTGTCCCCCGGTCATTAATAGGTATACGTCAGCAAGGATCTCCGCATCCAACAAAGCGCCGTGAAGCGTTCGCCGAGAGTTATCAATACCGTAGCGATCGCACAACACATCAAGGTTGTTACGCTTTCCAGGGAAGATTTTCTTCGCCATCGCTAAGGTGTCTGTGATGGTGCAAAGCTCAGTGGTTTGCAGCGAGACACCTAGGTTTTTGAATTCATAATCCATAAACCCCACATCAAAGGGCGCGTTATGGGCGATCAGCTCCGCCCCTTGAATAAAATCAACAAAGGCTTGATGGATTTGCGCGTATCGCGGCTTGTCGGCCAAAAAGGCATCGGTGATACCGTGTACCGAAATCGCCTCAGGATCGATCGCGCGTTTAGGCTGAATGTAGGCATGAAAGTGCCGCCCCGTCAGCTTGCGGTTGATAATCTCAACCGCACCGATTTCAATAATATTGTGGCCTTGGTAATGTGGCCCCCCTTCGCGGTTCATACCGGTGGTTTCGGTATCAAGCACAACGAGGCGATCGTAATTCGCTTTCATGGCAATAACTGTGTCAAACTTGGCTCAGATGAATAGCCAATAGTATCAAAGATGACCAAGCAGGTAGAAATTTTCACAGACGGTTCTTGTCTCGGCAACCCGGGGCCGGGCGGGTATGGTGTGGTGATGCGCTACAAACAACATGAAAAAACCTTGAGTGCCGGTTTCACCCTCACCACCAACAATCGCATGGAACTAATGGCGGCAATTGTCGGCTTAAATGCGCTTAATACAAGCTGTAACGTGGTTCTCACTACAGACAGCCAGTACGTTCGACAAGGGATCACCCAATGGATCCATAATTGGAAAAAACGCCAATGGAAGACGGCGGATAAGAAACCGGTGAAAAATGCCGATTTATGGCAACAGCTTGATCAAGCGGCATCTAAGCACCAAATCACCTGGAACTGGGTGAAAGGCCACGCTGGACACCCGGAAAATGAGCGTTGTGATGAGCTCGCGCGCGACGCTGCCAACCACCCTACCGAGATCGATGAAGGCTATCAGCCTGCAGACTAATCCTATTTCTAGCCGCCGTTGGGAACAACGCCGCCCAGCGGTGAGACCGCTTGCTTGAGTTTCCAACGAGGCTTAATGGGTTTTAGTGGGTAGCTACGCTTACGCGCAATGATCAAATAAATGGACCCAAGCGCAGGTGTCACCATACTGGCGCTACTCTCTACCCAAGCATGGCGGGCACTGGGTCGATGAGTCGGCCACAGTCCCATCTGGTGCGCCTCAACCACCTCATAGTTCATGACACTCAACCAATCTTTAACGCGAAGAGGTGAAAACATCCGTCCCCCCCACGGAAGCTGTTGATGCCTGCCACGTAGCACTTTTTTTACGCCCATAAAGCTTGCGGGGTTAACACCCGATATGATCAAGCAACCGTCATCAATCATCACACGATCAACCTCTCGTAATAAACGGTGCGGATCATCGCTATAATCAAGTTGGTGCGCTAGTACACACGCATCAAAAGATTTCTCGATAAATGGCAAGGCATAATGTGTCGCGGTCACATTGCGAATTGGGTTATGTTGGTCGACACAGACTTGGTGTTGAATGTTACACTGTTCACTGACTAGCTCGCAGCTTAAGCCGCCCAATTTCAGCAAATGGTAGCCAAATAAGGTCGGCAACCATTCATCCAGCCGAGTTTGCAATTGGGTGCGCGCCCAATCACCGTAAGCAACTTGGTCCCACGTATAGGGATAGTCAAACTGATGTTCTATGCGCGCTGGTTTCATTGATTAAGGCTCATTCTATCGCTGGAGAACCCAATGCTTCATGTAAAAAGCATACCTGCATTTAACGATAATTACATATGGCTCATTATTAGTGAAGATAATCGCTGCGCCGTGGTCGATCCGGGTGAGGCAAGTCAGGTTATTGACTACCTCAAAGCGAATTCATTGACTTTATCGTGCATTCTTATCACACACCACCATTGGGATCACACCAATGGCATTGACGATCTTGTACGCTATGCGCCAAGCGCCAAAGTGATCGGCCCAGATGTTCACCCGATACCTCAACGTTCAATGGCGGTTGGTGACGGTGACCAAATTGATGTCTTTGACCATCGTTTTTTGGTCGTCGGTGTCGAAGGTCACACCGACGATCACATTGCATTTGTCGGCGATGGTAAGCTGTTCTGTGGCGATGCATTGTTTTCAGCCGGTTGTGGCCGTTTACTCGGTGGCACCGCTGAACAATCACTCAACTCATTGAAAAAACTGGCATCGCTCCCCATCGAAACCCAAGTGTATTGTGCCCATGAGTATACCGCCGCCAATGTCGCGTTTGCGCTGACTGTGGAGCCTGAAAACGATGCATTACATCTATACCGGGAAGAAGTGAACCGCTTACGCGCCCAAGGTAAGCAAACGCTCCCCAGTACCATAGAGCGAGAAAAGCGCATTAATCCATTTTTGCGCACTCAAGAGCCGACGGTCATTCAAGCGGTCGTAGGTCGCACCACTGCCGACGACGAGCTTGCCGTTTTCCGTGCGCTGCGTCAGTGGAAGGACGAATTTTGAGCTGAGTCTCTTGTCATCAATGAGGCCAGCCCCTATCATCATCGGCTATTTTGGACGAAGGTTTTATGCAATGAAGTACCGTTTTATTATATTGAGCACGCTGTTGCTGAGCGGCTGTCAGTCTATCGGCGACGCTCAAAATACGGATATCGCCTCCGAGGCACCGCCCGTTGTCGCAAAAGAAACAACGCGCTCGCCTGATAAAGCCGCAGAGACGCCCAAGAAAGCCACCCCCGCGACGCCTACGGTACTTTCCCCGCAAAAACAGAATGATGTGTGGCAACGCATCAGTATGCAGCTTTCGCTTCCAGTACCTGATAACGCCTCGGTGCGCCGTTATCGTAATTGGTACTTAAAGTACCCTAATCACCTTGCCACGGTCGCTGAGCGCGCCACGCCATTTTTGCACCTGATCGTAGAGAAAGTCGAAGCACGCAACATGCCACTCGAGCTGGCATTGCTTCCAGTCGTAGAAAGCTCGTTTGATCAATTTGCTTACTCGCATGGCCGGGCTGCTGGCCTTTGGCAATTTGTCCCAGCAACCGGCCGCCGTTTTGGCCTAGAACAAAATTGGTGGTACGACGGCCGACGTGATGTGGTGCAATCAACCGATGCAGCGCTCGATTACCTCGAGTACTTGCATGGCATGTTTGATGGCAATTGGTTACACGCTATCGCTGCATATAACTCCGGCGAGGGACGCGTGGCTCGTGCTATTCGTCGCAACAAGCAACGCGGCCAACCCACCGATTTTTGGCATTTGGATCTCCCCAAAGAAACCAGCAGTTATGTGCCTAAGCTGATTGCACTTGGCGATGTACTACGCCATCAAGATCAATATGGCTTAGAGGTCCCTGCGATCCCTAACCAGCCAGCACTGACCTTGGTCGATCCTAAGATGCAAATGGATCTCGCTCTCGCGGCTAACTATGCCGGTTTAAGTGTTTCTGAGCTACAAAGCCTTAACCCTGCGTATAACCATTGGGCAACGTCACCATCAGGCCCCACCCACTTATTGTTGCCCAACGAAAATGTGGAACGCTTTAATACTGAGTTGGCTAAAAATGACAACCAAGGGCTTCGTGTGGAACGTTATGCGGTGAAGTCAGGTGATAGCCTGAGTGAAATCGCGGCTGAGTACAACACCACCGTCAAAGTATTAAAACGTGCTAACCAACTCCACTCCTCACGTATTCGCGTGGGTCAGCGCCTGATGATCCCTGTTTCGCTGAAAGATGAATCACAATATACGCTAAGCGCACCACAGCGCCTCGCAGCATTGCAAGCAGCGGAGCGAGACGGCCACAAGCGCACCCACACAGTTCGCCAAGGCGACAGCTTTTGGACAATCGCCCGTCGTTATGACGTTGATTATCGTCAGCTCGCTAAGTGGAACGGCATGAGTCCTCGCGACACCCTCAGCATTGGCCAGAAGTTGGTCGTTTGGGATAAAGAGGGGGATGCACGTCGCATCCGCACGATTACCTACCGAATTCGACAAGGTGATTCGTTGAGCAGTATTGCACAACGCTACAATGTATCAGTCGCCGAGCTGGTTAAATGGAACCAGTTACGCCAAAACGCGTATATCCAACCAGGTCAAAAGCTAACACTGCATATCGACATTTCTCGGAGTAGCGGCTCATGATGCAAGCTTCAGCCAATCCATTGTTCGCCTTAAGAGACATCGTCCTTCGTCCCAGTGCGTGCTTTGCTGCATTAAGCCAGCGCCCGGTATGGGGTTGGTTGGCTTATTTGCTTATGTGCCTAAGCGCTATTGCATTTTGGAGTGCTTATTTTGATCACACCAACCTTGCCACGCTTCAGCAAGCACTCGCGCAACAATTATCGATGCCACCTGCAGACGCTGAAAAGTGGTTACAACGTGAAACACTTCTTGCCTCTGAAGTGCTCGGAGATTGGTTTGGCCGAGCGGCGGTCATTTTTGCCTTGGCACTGTGGTTTCGGTTAGCCACCAAACAAGAAGCCCCTAACTTTGGCTATCGTCACTGGCTCGCGGCCTCTTGCTTTATCTTTTTGCCCGCCGTCGTAGGCGATTTAGCAAGCTATACCAATATGACTTTATCATCCGGTTTTATTTTGCCGGCTCATGCGGACTTAAATAGTCTTAATGGCTTGCTAAAATTGCCGCTCGCCTCCTCATGGAGTGCATGGGCAGCAAGCTTACCACTACTGCTCCCGTGGTACTGGGTATTAAGCATTACGGTTATCGGCACTTGGACACCTCTCAATCATGGCAAAGCGATTGTCGTCGCTACCCTGCCTTGGGTTGCCGTTTTTGCCAGTTGGGCCATCGTTATAGCACTAAGCTAGGAAAGTTCAGCGAGGGGGCTCCCCTCGTTGCCTCTATCCTGTCACTTTCAGTTGTGCCTCTATCGCTGCGTGATCGGAGGCACCATTATCTATCGCACTCGCCTTTTCTACCGATAACCCACGGTAGAAAACATGATCCAACGGCAACCCAAATTTAGTCATTCGCTCATCGGGGTGATAACTCATTTCTTGTAATGACAAGCGCGTAACCATCGCTCTCACCGCGTCTAACCGCCGTTGAGACCAAGTATTAAAATCACCGGCTAAAATAATAGGCCCTTCGACACGCGCCAAAGCTTGCTCCAATGCCGCCAACTGTTTCTTATAAGCGGCCATTGCATAAGTAAAGTTAATGCTATGAATATTCACCACCGCAAGGCGCTGTCCATTGGAGAGCTGGTACTCACTATACAAAGCACTTTTAGGAAGGCGCAGGTAAGGCTCGACCGCAGTATACGCACAACTGTGCAAAGGGTTCACTTTGGAAAGGTTCATCACCCCTGCAACAGCATCTTGCATCGCAAACGCATAAGCTTGGTCATAGTGCAATGATGCTTGCGTGATCCAACGCGCCAATTGTGGACCAAAGCTTGCCTCTTGCAACAACATCAAACGGTGAGGTTGATGATACTGGTTTAACGCCGTGTCCCACTGAGGGCGCTGCTGTTTATAGATATTCCACACCAACAAAGAAAAACGGCCTTGTTCGTCAAGCGGCGAAGAATGTGTGTAATCAACGCACTGGCGATGTATACCAGACACTGTATGGAGCTGGGTGCTGTCAGGCACGGTGAAGTAGCCATTGACACCAATCACCGCAGCAGGGACAAAAATAGCACTGCCCCATGCCACTACCTTGCCAATACGTTTTTTCATTGCTTGATCACCACCATAACGCTTGCCAGTGTGAGTATAGGTTGTTACTAGAATGGGCGCCGATTTTGCGATCCTGAAGGCTGAAATACAAGTGGTTGCACTGACTTATTACTTGCTGCTTGCTTCAACTCAGAGATAGGATAGAAAAGAAATAATAACAAAGTGCATTCATGGAGCGACGCCTATGCTTAACAACCTCTTCGTATACGGAACCCTGTGTCCAGAAGGCACAAATCACCATGTGCTCGCGGAAGTCCATGGTCAGTGGTTCCCTGCGAGTATACAAGCAATACGCACCGACCGTGGTTGGGGATCGGCCTCAGGTTATCCCGGCATTGAGCTCAGCGATTCTGTCAATGATCGCGTTGAGGGTTGGCTTTTAAAAGCAGAGGACTTATCCCATTTTCTACCTAAACTTGATGCATTTGAGGGGTCGGGGTATCAGAGAGTGATTGTGGAAGTCGAATATCACAGTGAGAGCCGAACAGAGCCAATGCATACCACGGCATTTGCCTATGAGCTTTGTTTCAGTCACCAGCCCGATGCAACAGGCCCAAGCCAATTTGTGGCCAAAAACTATTAGAAGACTTGTTTGAATAGATCAAAAAAAAGCACTGACGGATGTCAGTGCTTTTCGAGTGGCAGGGGTAGAGGGATTCGAACCCCCAACACGCGGATTTGGAATCCGCTGCTCTGCCAATTGGAGCTATACCCCTATAAATAGTGGCGGAGTGGACGGGACTCGAACCCGCGACCCCCGGCGTGACAGGCCGGTATTCTAACCAACTGAACTACCACTCCGCACCAATTCTGTCTCATCAAAGTCTTACGCATATCAGCTTTGATGATTACATTGCGAGCTATGCGCAGTGAGTTTTGAAGCGAGACGCACAGTGTATGCCAATACATG